>JAFUUZ010000053.1 GCA_017471285.1 Paludibacteraceae bacterium
ATTTCTTTCTGTAATCTCTTTACTGCCTATAATACCATAGAGTGCACAGTACACAGCATTTATCTGTCTGGCTTTTCTGATCTATGGTTGGTACACGCATAAACGAACAACCACACGCCGGGCACAATTCCGGGTGTGGTCATTGATGGCGCATTGTCCATTTTGACTGTTCTCCCATAGTAGCTAATGCCGCAGTGAGGTAATCAGTATCTGTGTATCATAGGAGTCCATGGAATCCTTTTCCATAACCATCCATCATCGTGTTCTGATCAACGCAGGTATTATCGGCACAAGCCGGGTCGGCCGAAAGCCCGCACCAAGCGCGGCAATGAAAGCAGCCTGTTTTTCATGTGCTTCATTTTCTTCCTTCGTCAATAGCGTCATCGTTCTCAAAATATTACCGTATGTACGGCCATACAAAGCCATCCGCATTTCCGCCGCCGGTCGTCCAGATGGTATCCCATCCGATGATCTTCCACTTCCATTCGGATTCTTTATCCCTCAGCAGATAATACACGGAGCCCCCGTCGTCTTCCCGGACATAAACCTTGCAAAACATATCCCGCGAATAATCCAGCATTTTGATCTGCCGGATCGTTCCCGCCATCGGCCAGGACGCGCAGGTCTCCCAGATCTCATCGGTGCAGTATTTATGCGTGAGGATCTCACAACGCACCAGCGAAACGGCCCAAGGTTCCAACAGCAGGATCAGTAAGAGAACAACAGCCATCCATTTCTTCATTAGCCCACCTCCTGCCTCTGCACACCTTCGTCCCGCCAATGCCACATCCTGCCATTTATAGAGATCGTGTCCTCATCCACCCACGCCACCTCCAGTGCACTTGGGTCGATCCAGCCCAGGGTGGTCTTGCCCCGAATCAGTCTCAGATTGCCAAAGGGGAGATCCAGCGCAGGCCGATAGACCGTGACAATCGTATCCCCACCTGTAGCGCCTCCATCGACAACGCGCACCTCCGCTTCATAATAGCCGTTGGGATAGGGATAATGGCGAAGGGCGATGCCGCCGGTCCCAATGATGGAAGTGAGCAGCATCATTGACAGCGTTGGGATCAGCAACAATATGGACAGCACGCGCACGGCCATTTTCAGCTTCCTGCCGGTCTTCGCCCGGGCAGACAGCGCGCCGCCCAGGATCAGATCGGCAAGGGCCAGGATGCACTGCCACAGCCCCATGCCCTCCGCCGGGATGAACAGCCGCAGCACCGCCACAGATAGCACAGGCATCAGCAGCAGCCAGTGGCCTTTCCGATCGTCCGCCCACAGCGCGACCGCCAGCAGCACCGCCACGCAGACGAGCCACGCCCCCTTGTGCGTCGGCACATATTCCAGACCGGGAATCGCGCCAAGGGCGGTGAAGACGGGAATAAAGGCCACCGCCAGCCAGCAGATCACAGCCAGCGCCCTTTCATTGAGCGCCAGACACCGATTTTGAAACATAAGCCTCTGCCTTCCAATATTCAACAGATTACTTCATTGCTGAGAGCAGATATTCCACTGGTTTACTCTTCCCACGGTGTGTAGCCAGACTTCTCCACCAATTCCATGCCCTGGGGCGACTGAATCCAGTCAAGCAGCGCCACAACGTTGGGGTTATCGTTGCCCTTCAGTCGGATGGCGTAGAGGGTGGAGGTGATGGGATAGCTGCCGTTTCGGATATTGGCCTCGGTGGGCTGAACGCCGTCCACGGCCAGCAGCTTCACGTCGCTGCCCATCATTTCGGTGCAGAAGAAGCGGAAGGAGTAGCCGATGGCGTTGGGCAGGTTGCGGTATTCCACGGTGTCCACGATGTCGCCCATGTCCCAGGCCACCACGCCCTGCGGGGCTTCCATCAGCGGCGTGTCGCCCATCAGCGCCTCCAGTGCGGTCTGGCTGCCGCTGTTCTTCGGGCGCTGGTAGGCCACGATGGGGCCGACGCCCTCCACGCCCAGCTGGCTCCAGTCGGTGATCGCGCCGGAGTAGACGCCCCTGATCTGCTCGACCGCGATATTGTCCAGTGGGTTGTCCTTGTTCACGATGAACACGAAGGCCTCCCTGCCGATTGGGATCATATCGAATTCCACACCCTTGTCGGCCGCCAGGGTCAGCTCCTCGTCCGAGGGCTGGGCCACGAAGATGACGTCGGCCTTGCCCTCGATCAGCCGCTCGTAGGCGCGGTTGGTCTTGGTGCAGGTAATCAGGGCGCTCTGGTCGCTCTCGTCGTCCTCGATCCAGGTGTAGCGGGTGTCCTTCGGGTACACCGCCTGGCAGAAGGCGGAATAGACCGGGAACAAGGCCGTGGCCCCGTCCAGACGGGGCAGGGTCTGCTCTTCCGTGACCCGCTTGTCCAGCGTGCGCTTTTCTGAGAGGACAGCCACCTTCTTGCCCTCGAAGGGCATAAAATCGGACAGGTCAATGCCGCTGGTCACGGCCTTCACCTCCACCGCCGCGCCGGAGGAGACGTCGAAGTAGCGGAAGGACTCGCCCGCATCCGGGTCGATGACGGAGATCAGGCCGTCGCCATCCACGCGGAACTCAGGGTAATCAAACTGTGGTTCTAGTACCCAGACGCCGCTCTTGTCGATCAGTCCCCATTTATCCCCAGACTCCACTGCGGCATAGCCATTGTGATAGTCGTCGGCGGCATCATACGTCGACTCTACGGTGAAGCGGCCGGTGTGGTCGATATAGCCCCACTTGCCGTCCTGCTCCACGGCCGCCAGGCCCTCGGAAAACTCGTTGACGTCGTCGAACCACGGGCCGACGACCAGCCTCCCTGCGTCGTCCACGTAGCCCCATTTTACACCGAGGCGCACGGGCAGCACGCCCTCGCAAAAAACGCTCCACGTCTTGTCGTAGACCGCGGGCACCACCTCGCGGCCTGATTCGTCGATAAAGCCGCAGTGTCCGTCCCGCTTTACCGCGAAGGGCGGCTCGCTGAGGTCGGGCTGTATGAAGTCGTACAGGTAATCTGTCAGCAGAAAGCCGCTGTCATCGGCCAGGGCGTACTTGCCGTCCTTTTCTTCGACGCGATACCCCTCCGCCAGCGCAGCCTGGACCGCCAGTGCAAGGACCAGCACAGCGCACAATAAAGCTTTTTTCTTGATCATGATAAACTCCTCTGTGATTTGTTAGCTTATGATTCTGCTCGTATTGCAACATTCAAATTATAACCCGTTCTCGCAACGCGTCTGAATTGCCGGTTGTGACGGCTCGTACTATCGTCAGATCGTTGAAAACTCCATCAAGTCCTCTATTCGGCAGTGGAGAGACCTGCTCAATCGGAGCAGTGTTGCGGCGGCAGTTTTGTTGATATCTCTCTGCTTCTGCTCGAACAGCTGGATCTGGCGTAAGGCAACGCCTGAATCGGAAGCCAACTGCGATTGTGACAGTCCGCAGTTTTCACGTCTTGTCCTGAGTCTGGTGAACGGAAAGTAGTCTTTTAGTAATCCATCCATCCTTTCAACCATGTGCGAAATGTCCATCTCATGGTAGACCGAATACATCTTAATAAGCCGATTCAGAGGAACGGCCTTTAAAATGTCCATGAAGGACCTGCCTGAAAACCACTGGTAATAGGCAAGCGCCCAGCCCGCCCAGTATTCAGGGGACTTATCCAAATACATGGCATCTGCGATATCCGTGAAGGGAACCTTCGCTTCCTCCAGAACCAGCCGTGCAAGCTCACATCCGTTCATGCCTGCGACATAGCGGGGATTGCCGATCGCGAACTGCTTGGAAGCATTTGAAACGCAGAACGCATTTCCAAAGACTTCCGGCGAAATCTCAAGGGTCATCACTGCGAAATCAACCGCATGACCAAGGACATTTTGGGCGCTCTGTACATAGCTTTCATCGTAAGCGCGGATCTCCATTGCGCATTCCCTCCCGCATAATGTCGATCATAAACAGTTCGTTGATCCCATCCGAAGCACGCTTCGTGCGGCGATATTCTCGACGGGCATCCCGGTCTCTGACGGATTTCTTTTCAAAGTATGTTTGAGCATCTGCCGGGATCGCTTCCAAAAACCGGATATGCGCGAATGATCGTTCGCTTTTCAGAACAATTTGCTCACCGAGCTTTCCCAAACGCATCGCTTCGGATAATTTGGAGAGGGAGATCGTTCCCGCCACAAAATCCTGGGCAAAGGTGAAGTACGAATCATCCGCCCGATAACCGATGATCACATCATATTCAGAAGGGTCGACGAAAAAATGCCTCTGCAAATAGTCCTTGGCCTCCTCCGCAATGCTTCCATTTTGCCAGTAGGTCCTGTATCTGGTGAGGATTGCCAGCCAATTCAGGATATTGTACTCCGGAGCGTTGAGATTAAGGATTTTCAGATGCTCCGGTTCAAATTCATAACTATTGGCAAAACCGTCCCGGTTGTCCGCGCAGGCCCATTCCTTTGCGAGCTCCAGACTCTCGGTTGTATAAAAACCATAGCCATAGTCATTTGTCTTCTTGCTCCCGTTAAACTCTGGCACTTCAATGACGTGGTTTGATCCGTGATAAACAATCATTGCAATCTCCTCCAGCCCTGATTATATCGCTAAAGCGATATAATGTCAAGTATCATAGAACATTGATGATAAATTAAACCCTTGAACCACATCGATTGCAGTTCAAGGGTTTTGCCTTATTTTCCTATCATGTCGATTATTTCATCAATACTCTTGCCACTGGCAGCTATAGCATCCAGGAGCTTCGCTTTATCTTCCTCTGCCTTCTTCTCAGCGGCCAACTTTTCGGCCGCGGCCTTCGCCTTGGTCAATTCCTTTAACTCCGCTTTCTTGGCTTTCAATTCCTCGGTCAGCGTGGAAATCGCAGCCTCCGTAGTGGCAATTCTCTCATCAATACTCTCGACAGTTTCAATTATAACGGCTGTCTTCTTGTTTTTTGAACCCTTGGGCCTCGGCATGCTGGTCAACTCCTTTGCTTTTTCTGTGAATCCATTATATTATCATTTTCAGGAAGTGTCAATAATACCTTGCAGATTATACGCATACCGTTGTACATGGTTAAGGCGGCCTCACAGCTGTTGCCGCCTTAGGCGTATGGACTCGTCAGCAGCGCGGAACGTAGAGTGCCTGCAAAATAAACATAACAACCCGAACGGGTATGTCGTTCCACTCGTTGACCAGTATGCGCACCAGCCAAGCGTCAAACGCTGTTTCATCTCGAAGGTTGCCAATTCGGTTCCAGGCCCGAAGCCACGTCTCCTGAATGGCATCGTCGCAATCCGCGCCGTTGCGCAGGATCGCCCAGGCGATGTGCCACAGCGGTCCATGCAACGCCCGGACTTGTTCGGAAAACACAATCTCGGTCATACGGTTCACTCCCATTTTGGATTCCGTGAAATTCTGTCTCATTTGCATATGCACTAATAAGACGCTATGACGGGAAGAAAGGCTTCCCGCGAACAACTCTATTCCCGATCTGTCCTTGTACGACGCGCTTCAGAAATTGGATGTCGGACTGCGCTTACCGGTTGTCTTGCATAAATCGAGGGATACACCGTTCAGGAGACTTCGCACCTCCTGGGGCTCCCGCTGAGGACGACAAAGCGCCGGCTGAAACCGGCGAAATCCATACTGAAGGACCATTTGAGGGAGGAATAAGCCATGAAGAGACAATGGAAGGGTACATTTCCTCCCGTAGACGAGAGTTTTGAGCGTAGCATGAATCGCGTGTTTGAAGTCATGCGGAAGGAGAATCGTCAAGCGAAAGAGAAGGTTGGCGTTGGATTAATTCTGGTGACCGCATTGGTGTTGGTCAGCACCACGGCTCTGGCCATAAAACAATCAGAAGATTTGAGCTATGTTTACTTGCTTCCTACGGTATAGCTTAAAAAGTTTCCTTCGTCTGCCCAATTATGTGATCTGACGAAAAGAAAGAAATCATAACCAAAATAGCTTCTGTAAATGCAGAATTTTGCTTGACTATGAGGGCTTTGTATTGTATCGTTAAATCAAAGAGAAGCGCTTTGGATTTGCTGAAATTCATTTTTGGTTCTATAGAACGGAGGAAACAGAGTGAATGACGAACAGGTCTTGATGACCATAGATAATTACATCACGTCACATTTATATAATTATGCGATCATGATCGATGGCAAGTGGAGATGTAACATGACTTCAATTATTGTAATGTGAAAAAGGTTCTATCTATACTGGTATCTACTTTTGAAAGGTGGGAGATATTGTGGAAAACAGAATTTGTATTGAATTACTTAAGAATAAGCAAGAAGAATGGAATAATCAAAGGCTTATTGCTGGAATAGATGCTCCGAATTTTCGGAACACGAATTTCTCTCTGGAGTTTCACGGTGAAAGTCTTTATGATCTTCCAGAGTTCTTTGATTTGAATTTTTCAAATTCAGATATGAATATGGTGTCTTTGAGAAACTGCACGTTTACTAACTGCTGCTTCGATGGTGCCCATATTACTTTTGCTGATCTTGTTGATGCTTCTTTTCAATCATGCACTTTCAAGAATGTTTGCATGCGCGTCTCAAAAATCGGAGATGCGACTTTTACGAATTGTCTATTTGAGAATAGTGATCTCTCGTATTGTTCAGCCGAGAATACGTCTTTTAAAGGAACGAAATTTGTAAACACTCGAATGGAGCATATGTCTTTGATACTAACTGACTTTTCTGATGCTTATTTGGATGGGTGTTTTGTTTATGGTGTATCAGCATGGAATCTTAAACTAAAGAATACAAAGCAAAAGAATCTATTAATTACTCAAAATGGTCATCCTTTTATCACTGTTGATGATATTGAACTAGCGCAATTTATATATCTGCTAATAAATAATTACAATCTCAGAAATGTTATTGATACTATTACTTCAAAAGTCGTGTTGATACTAGGAAACTTTTCGCCCGAACGAAAACGAGTACTCGATTTGATTCGCGATGAACTAAGACAACACGATTTAGTTCCTGTATTATTTGATTTTACAGCGCCCAGTGCCAGGAATTTCACCGAAACAATGTTAACGCTTGCATCATTGTCAAAATGTGTAATCGCTGACTTGACAAGTCAAAAATGCATTCCGCATGAATTGGCGAATATAATCCCTCACCATCCCTCTCTGACCATATACCCGATAATTCTCAATGGAGAGAGGCCCTATTCCATGTTTGACGATTATAAAAGTTATCCTTGGGTTAGGCCTCTATTATACTACAAAGAAGATGATATACATGGGTTGATCTCACACCTTATTGGTCTAATATGATATAATACGTATTGCGCCAATTCGGATGATTGCCAAGAAAAATGTAGATGGATGACGTTTTGATAGGGTGTTGCAGGGGACCTGTTTTATGCAATACCTATGTCAACGCTTGAATTAACCAATAAGCAACACTATCACAATGGAGGATACAGAAGATGAAACAATTTGACATGACTATTCCTACAATGCAACTCATGGAACACATTGAAGCTACCTTCAATAAATCCAGCACAACAACCCGTTATTCCAGTATTAAAGAAATCATCGCAACCGATGAAAACAGCGCAGCATTCATTCGCGAAGTGCTCGAGGACGAGAATTATACAGCATTAGAGCGCGACAACCCATTGTTTGAATTCGCGAAGTCTCGTGCCCAACATTCTGTGTTGACCTTTTTTATCGGTCTCGCTTTTCTGGATTTCTGTGGTTTCCGACGCGTTATCGCAAAAACTGTTCTGCATTCAGATGATGAAAAGGATGTTATTTCATTGTGGATGCTGACCGCCCTATATCATGACTGGGGATACCATTCTAACGATCTCACGAAGAATGATTTGGATTATCGCAAAATTATCAAGTATGATTTGCTTACGGACGACTATAAGAAGGTTAATTGGCTACAGATACTTCAAGACTTCTCAAGACTGCACCCACACATACTTGCATATACATATGACGAAATTAAAGCCTATGACCAATATGCGCGTAGATATCATGCCGAGCATCCCAATGATACGGAGAAAGTCGACCATGGCATACTCAGCGGTATGAAAATCTTCGATCGTTTGGTAAAAAGGATTGATGCAGAGGTTTCTGAGAGTGCTATCATTACGTCTGCTCAAAAGCGCTTGCTACACGCGAAAATCGCTTGTTTGACAATTGCACAGCATAATATTTTTAAATCGAATAATATCACGAACGATAAAAAATATGGTATTGCTTTGCGTAAGCTACATTCTACTTCCGACTTCAGAATCAGCATGGACACGCCGCTTCTTCTGCTTTTATCGTTGGTAGACACATTTGAATGTATCAAGAGGTTTGGACAGGCAAAAAACGAAAGCAACTATTTGCAAAAAAATACAATTCTAGAGAGCATCATGCTCGACGTGTCTCCACAAATCATCACAATCGACTATTCAAATCTGTATAACAAGATACAGAAAAAGGATACCAATTTGCAAGAATGCTTCACCAACTATATAAACGGTCTTCACCGTATTGGCACTTGGACAAGCTTTTCGTGCAAGAAAGGTCTTGACGGCATTGTAATGATCAATATGAACATCCCTTCTTTATCGGGTGTCTAATCCAAGTCTCAGTATTGATTTCTTTTTAGGGGCTCTGAGTGTTAAACTGTTTCGTAAGATTCTTCCGTACAAATTGATTCTTACTTGAAGTATTTCTTCGTTTTTCTAACAATACATAGGTAGATTCAGTTTATCGTGGTTATTCTGAATCAAATGACAGCAATTAAACTTTATTCTCAAAAGGCTGTTGCTTAGGTACAATACTCTTTAGGATAGAGTAAAATGATAAAAAACAGGTTATCCTTGAAGCAGAGCCAACTAGCACTCTGTTTTAAAAGGTGAGATCATGGATTCGTTATGGCAGAAGACCTTTCAGATGCCCGAATTTGATCCGCTGGGTTCGGACATCCGAACCGACGTGCTGATCATCGGCGGCGGGATCACAGGCCTTTTGTGTGCGCGCCAGCTGGCGGACGCGAATGTAGATTATGTGCTGGTGGAAGCGGATCGGATCTGCGGCGGCATCACCAGCGACACCACGGCCAAGATCACCTCCCAGCACGTTCTGATCTATGACCGGCTGATCCGCACATTCGGTGTACAAAAGGCCCGGCTCTATCTGGAAGCTAATCAGCAGGCGCTTCGGCAGTACAGGGATTTGTGCCGGGAGATCGATTGCGACTTCGTCCAGCAGGACGCCTTTGTGTATTCCCTCAATGACCGAAGGACGCTCGACGCAGAGATGGAGGCGCTTCACAGGCTCGGCTTTGGTGCCTCCTTCTCCGAAGAACTGCCTTTGCCCTTCCCCATCGCCGGGGCCGTGGGGTTCCCAGAGCAGGCGCAGTTTCATCCGCTCAAGTTCGCGGCGCATATCGCCAGGGGGCTGAATATCTACGAGCACACCAAGGTGCTGGAGCTGATGCCCGACGAGGCTGTCACTAACCGCGGGCGGATCAAAGCGGATAAGACAATCGTCACCACCCACTTTCCCCTGCTGAACAAGCATGGCGGCTACTTTATGAAGCTGTATCAGGACCGTTCCTATGTGTTGGCGCTGAAGAGCGCGCCGGTCATGGACGGGATGTACCGCGACGCGGACCAGAAGGGGCTCTCCTTCCGAAGCTGGCACGACCTGCTGCTGTTGGGCGGCGGAAGCCACCGGACCGGGAAGGAGGGCGGCGGCTGGCGCGAACTGGAGGCATTTGCCCGCCGCCACTACCCCGCCGCACAGGTGGAAGCTCGCTGGGCGACTCAGGACTGCATTTCGTTGGACGGTGTGCCCTATATCGGACAGTATTCCAAAGCTACACCGAATCTCTATGTGGCGACCGGCTTCAACAAATGGGGCATGACCTCCGCCATGGCGGCGGCCACGATCCTCGCCGATCTGGTGCAGGGAAGGGACAATCCCTATGCTGAAGTCTTCGCCACATCCAGAAGCAGCCTGCGCCCGCAGCTGTTCCTGAACGCTGCCGAAGCCACACTCAGCCTACTCACGCCCACCGCGCCGCGGTGTCCGCACATGGGCTGCGCACTCAAGTACAACCGCGCGGAACGCTCATGGGATTGCCCCTGCCACGGCTCAAGATTCCAGGAGGACGGCCGCCTCATCGACAATCCTGCCACCGACGACAAGAGGATGTGATTTTTTGCCCAATCGACTGCAATATGAGACGAGTCCCTATCTGCTACAGCACGCCCAGAATCCCGTAGATTGGTACTCCTGGGGCGAGGAAGCCTTTCGCAAGGCCCGGGAAGAGGACAAGCCGGTATTTCTCAGTATCGGCTACAGCACCTGCCACTGGTGCCACGTCATGGCCCGCGAGAGTTTTGAGGACGCAGGGATCGCGGAACTCTTGAACCAGTATTTCATCTCCATCAAGGTGGACCGAGAAGAGCGCCCGGATGTGGACAGCATCTACATGGCGGTCTGTCAGGCCTTCACCGGCAGCGGCGGCTGGCCCACCAGCATCTTCATGACGCCGGATCAAAAGCCCTTCTTTGCCGGAACCTACTTCCCCAGACACAGCCGGGGTCAGATGATCGGCTTCGCGGCGCTTTTGCAGGTTATTCATGACATGTGGGAAAGCGACCGCACCGAACTTATACAGAGGGCAGAGGCAATCGTCAGGCACCTGAGGCAGAGCGAGGCAGCGTCCAACGAACCTTCCGAAAACCTGATCGAATCCACCATCGCCCTGTACAGCCGCGCCTATGATCCCGTGCACGGTGGCTTTGGCCTCGCGCCCAAGTTCCCCACGCCCCACAATATTCTGTTTCTGCTGGCCTGCTATGAGCGCCGTGGCGACGCGGAATGCCTGAATATGGCCCGACACACCCTGGAACAGATGTACCGCGGCGGATTGTTTGACCACATAGGCTTTGGCTTCTGCCGGTATTCCACCGACGGGAAATTCCTGGTCCCCCACTTTGAAAAGATGCTTTATGACAACGCGCTGATGATCCTGGCCTATGTCAAGGCCTTTTCCGTGACGCGGGAGCCGCTGTATCTGGAGATTGCCGATCGGACGGCAGATTATGTCCTCCGGGAGATGACCTCTCCCGAAGGCAGCTTTTACAGCGCCCAGGACGCGGACAGCGACGGCGAGGAAGGAAAATACTACCTACTCACGCCAGAGGAAATCCTGCGGCTTCTGGGGACAAAGGACGGCGAAGCCTTCTGCGCTCATTTTGACATCTCCCCCACCGGCATCTTCAAAGGCAGGAGCATTCCCAATCTGTTGATCAGCGATCCCCATGACCATACCTTCGACGCGCATTTGGAACGGGTTCGCCAGTATCGCCGGGAGCGCTGCGCCCTGCATCTGGACGACAAGATCCTGGCGGCCTGGAACGGCCTGATGATCGCGGCGCTGTGCAAGCTGTATCAGGCAAGCGGAAACGTCCGGTATCTGAATGCCGCAAAGAAAGCGGATGGTTTCATCCGGGAATCTCTCCGCGACGGCGACACCCTGTATGTCAGCTACCGGAATGGAAGGCGGGGCGTGCAGGGCTTTCTGGACGACTATGCGGCTTGCGCCTTTGCGCAGCTGGCCCTGTACAGCGCCACACTGGATACGGAATACATCGAGCACGCGAAGCGTTTGTGCGAGAGAGTCGAAAAATGGTTCAAGGACGATGCGCATGGCGGCTATTATCTCTGCGCGACGGACGGCGAATCGCTGATCCTTCGCCCCAAGGAAACCTATGACGGCGCCATGCCCAGCGGCAATTCCATGATGGCGTGGAATCTGGTACGGCTGTCGCAGCTGACCGATGACGCCGAGGATGCCCGTGCAGCGGAGCGTCAGTTGACATTTATGGCATCTGCGGCAGCGAATAATCCCACCGGCCACGCCATGTTCCTGCTGGCGTTGACTGACTTGGAAACGCCTCCGGCCAGGGTGACGGTGGTGCTGGCCAAAGAAGCGGACGCAGACGGTCTTCCCCTGTCCCTGCCCCCAGACGCGGTGGTGACGCTGCTCCGGCAGCCCACGGCAGAGTATCCCCTGAAGGATGGACATACCACCTTCTACATCTGCCGGGATCACAGTTGTCTGCCCGCCACCAACGATCCCGGCGATGCATACCGGAGCTTGATGCCGGAGAAACTGCAAGTGAGGTGATCATCATGGACAAACGTAATTCAGCATACCTGAACCGTCAGGTTCAAACCGATAATGAATCGCATCTCGGGCCAACGGTTTCAGAACAACGCAGGGCGGGCGCAGTCGATGTATATGCCGCACATCGCGCCGCGCACGATCCTGACCAGCACATTTCCCGCGGGGAAAAACTCGTCTCAAGGGCGTATACCCTGAGAGACAACGATCTGGCGCGGGACAATTTGGAAAACGATCTTCCTGCCGCGGATTTACAGGATCTTTGACGACAGCTTGGGCTTCACATTCATTTGACTGTATAACCGCTTTCTATTCATAAGCTCCTGGCCTTTGTTCCACAGCCTTTTCCCCAGTTACCTTTGCCGACGACAGAAAACTCGAAATATCTCAATCAGCCTGCTCAGAGGTCATTTCATATTCGCAGGGCTTCTTCTCGGAGTCTTTATTGCCGTGGCGTCCCCGATGCCGCTGTAGGTAACGGAGGTGACGGTCAGGGGTTTGAGATCCGCCTCGTCAAAGTCGTCAGGGAGGTCTTCCACGCCGTCAAAGATGACATCATAGGCAAACGGACCGTGGTTCAGATGGAATACCAGTTCATTCAGCTCCGGACCCTCAAGGGTCCAGCCCTCACAGGTCCAGCCATCGTTCAGCAGTTCCTCGCAAGTCTTGCCGATCAGGGCATCAAGCGCCTCGCGGGACGGGATCTGAGCGGTCAGGTTTTCGATGCGCGTTATCGGCAAGGGAGAGACCAGGTCCGTGAACTTCCGCTGATAATCCGGGTCCTCAAAGTCGAGGGCAAAGAGGGCCTTCGAGGTTTCCGCGTCCATGGCCGCCTCCACGCGATAGACGACATCGTCCAACTCGGCCACCGTGACATACAGGCTCTCCGACGCGGTATAGTTGCCGTTGCTCAGGGCCAGCACATCGCCGATGGTGTGCGCGGAGCCGATGTCGGAGACCGGTTCGCCGGCATAGGGGTTGTATACCCTGAACACGGCGACATAAGCCGCGCTTTCCGTCAGCGCCAGGGTGATCTGCGCGTCGGTGGAGAATGTCTCGCCGTTCTTTGTCCACTTCACAAACCGATAGCCTTCATCGGCTCTCGCGGCGAAGGTATAGTCGGCCGGCTCCACCAGCTCCAACACCGCGCCCCGGATGAGAGATTCGTCGTCAAACGCGAGCGGTTCATCGCCTTCGGCAAGAGCGATCTGGCCCATGCCGTCCGCCTCGAGCGTGACGATGGCGATGGGCTCCGGGGCTTCATATTTGGATAAGTGATGGGTAGTACCGTCCTCCAGGGTGAGGCGCACGCCGTCTCCCTCGGCGGCAACGGTCACGATGAACGTACCGTTCTCCTGGCCAACGTCACCGTGTAGAGTATCACCTTCCTGCTGAATAACCGCACCAAACATGTTCTCGCCCAGTTCGCCGCCGACATACCAGCCGGGCTCCGCTGGGTCGTCTGAGGCGAAGATGCCCAGATAGTTTTTATCCGCATCCACAAAGGTGCCTTCGAGGCTCCAGGGATTGGTTTCGGCATGGGCAAAGGCAGTTAGCAACAGGATCACAAGCAGTATCATGAGTTTCTTCATAAGGCAGCGCCTCCTCTTTGTATACGCGTTTTCTGAGAGTAGTTTTACACAAAAACGATCAAAGATTTGTCACGCTGGGACAATTAAGATTATAGCATGATTTGTAAACCTGATATGAATAAAAATGACATTTTCAAAGAGTGTAGAGTTGGGCGTGAAGTGCGGAGCGTTATAGCAAACGAATTTGACTTTTGCATTTTGAGCTTTCAAAGCCAAAATGCTGCAAATTGTTTGGACATAAAATGACGGCGGCGTTGTAATGCTCCGCCAACTCCTGGTAGGACTTATTCAGCGTTACCTCGCTACGACTGTGCCTCTCCACGCCGGTCTTCAGGTTGTCGCACTGCAATATCCTGGTCACGCCGCCGAAGTAGCGGAACGTGTTGACGTGCGCAGCGGTCCAGCACTCCTGATTCATGGAGAAAAAGCCCTCTACATAGCCATATCCACTGTACGGCAGCACCGCTACGAACACGTACACATCCAGAATCTCGCCCGTGATGTTGTCAATGACTTCAGCGGTATCCCCGGCCCAGTCCACCTGCATGATTTCCCCCGGCTTGTGGTTCAGGTGCATGGTGACGCTGTGCCTATCGACGTATTCGCCGTAGTACTTGTTGAACTGTGTGGACTGGTACGGCACATCCCCGGACAACCGGCACTTCTCCACGTATTCCAGCCAGAGCAGGTTCAAGGTGACGCCCTTGCGCTGCATCTCCCGGTATACGTATTCGTAGTCCGGCATCCTGTATTCCGGCTTGCCCGTAACGCTCGGATACAGAATCCCGGCCAATTGCTGATTCGACATGTCTGCTGGGAGCGGCCAGCTCAACTCGCACTCCGCCGCTCGCTTCAGTGTGCTGGCAACCGTGTTTCTGGAGCAGCCACAGCTCGCAGCGATCTCCGTCTTGTTCAACCCGATACTGTCCAGTCGCAGTATCTCCCTGTAGTTGGTCATACATATGACCTCCTTAATGAATACTGCACCTGCTTCGCAGATGCTGATACTCATTATACAGGGTGCTCAACGGCAGCGGAATCGCTGCTCAACACTGCCGGTCTCGCTGCTCAATTCGTCCGGTCGTGGTGCTCGTTCTGGGGCGGAATACTCAGTATGGTCTCTCCGTCAATACTCATTGCATTTCCCAATATATGGTATATATAGCTCAGATTCTACCCATGTTTTCATACAATGCAGAGGCAAAACCTTTATAACTGCACTATTTCAGGATCTTGCAGCGAGGGCATGAAATAAACAGAGTTATCCGACTCTAAAGCATTTTAATTATCTGCCAATACTATTCTAAATAATTCCTGTATATAGCGATTCGATGACCTTTCTACCTCCGCTTTTTTGGTAATTACTGCAGCTATAAGGCTGTACACTACATTGCCATAATTAAAAGAATCTGTCTTAGCATAAGCATATGAATTATATGGCGACGACAATGCCGTATATAAAGCATTTACAGCATTTGTATTCAACTCTAATATGCTATAGTCATTATTTCTACAAATATGGCAAAGAATTAGTGCCATAGTGTACTTAACATGATCTATTGAAATATGTATTTTATCATTTCCGCACTCTTCAAGCCGTTTCTCAAAAACACCATGGGCTATAGAAGCATATCTGTAAGCTTGTTCAAGAATGGAGTATTTTTCGTCAGGTGTTTTTTCTGTTTTGGCATATTTAATTAAACACTTTGCACGTTGATGCATATAATGGGGATCAGCAGATAATAAATCATTTATCCCATCATAGACTTCACGAGCTACCGTAAGTCCTTGAGTGCTAAAAATACGGTTTATATTATCGAATAGAATGTAAGGCTTGTAGGGAGATTGACGAATTCCATTTATAATGTCTGGTTTCCCATGTGCAAGTATGATTTGTGAAATAATATACCGAAATGCAGATACTATAACTGAAAGATTCTTTTGATTGTTTGCAAAACTATCTAATTGATAATTCAGCCAGTATTCTGCATTGATAACATATTTCAATGTTGAATTATTGGATACGTTTGTTTCAAAGCTCCAGGTAGATTCCTTTTCAATTAGTGGGGCAGCTACTTTTGCTTGAACCAACATTTCATTATAAAGATTGTACTCTACCAATTGATAGGAATATACTTTTTGCTCAATCGATAGAGCTAATAAACACGCCAACATTTTTTCATTGCTAAAGCATGGTACTATATCGCTATATTTGTTTTTCTTCATCAATGCACGGCTCGCACTAATAATGTTATCTGCAATTGTTTTTTTCTCTGTAAACACTCCAAGTGTTGTCTCAATCAATAAAGCATTAAGAGTTCGAACCTCAGCTGAATTAAAACGATTTGAAATTATATTTTGTATAGTAGAATTCTTAATTATTACATTATTGATTTCTAATAGATTTATTAAAGATGAAAGATCGTGATTGCTTCTGTTGGATATAACAATAAAATGAACATTGCGTGCTATGATGTTTTTTTCATTCCGCACAATCCATTCAATTTGTTGGATATTCAATGATCCATTATCTGCAATGATCATGCAGTTACCCTTATTGACAAGGTGTTGAATTGCAGAATCATTCAAGCAATCTTTTGATTCAAATAAATAAACATCCCTGTCTCGTATATGGATAGCCACATCAATAGCTGTGTATGTCTTCCCACTACAACTGTTGCCTAAGACAAATTGTACTCCGCAATTCTCTATATTCGAGAGTATAGTCCTTGTAAGATTCCGATCGATGTAGAAACTTGGAAGTATTATGCTTCTATCTTTATTAACTAAACTCTTTCCAAAGAAGAGATAAGGCATATTATCTTCAAATGATGCGTTCATCCGGCTGAACGAAGAACATTTATAATCATCAAGTTCAGTTGATTTAATGGCAACTGCTTCTTTTGCAGCGCCAATAATCAGTTCATATATCTCTCTATAATCATTAAATACAATACAATGGGTAATTCCATAGTTTTTCAATTTGATACTATCAATAAACGACGGTTCACCTACTGTACAATAATATCGTGCTTTACCAATCGTAGCATTTTCCGAAACCGATAATAAGTCAATTTCATCATCTAGACTTATTCCAATGTAAATAAGATTCTGGAACGATAGATCATGTGTTAATCGATTCAATAATGAAATGTTCTTTTGTATACTGACCACATATTGTTTTTTATCAAATACTTCGCTTTCGGAATCTTCATAAACAAGCATCTCATTAATATCACCGTGCAGTTTTATTACGCATTTGTTCTGATCAAAAATAGTGTTTCGAACAGCCCTATTTGAATAGACAACGGTTTTATACAGACTGTTTTTTTCAATCGCATCATCAATATTCAAAGTATATATATATAGCCAGTCAAGAGAGAGAAATTCTTGTTTATAATCCTCTACAGTAACGCATGTAAAATGATCTCTTAAATAATTAAGTTGTTGGTCTTTGGGAGTTTCTGAGTGGTAAACTGTCGAAACTGCAGAAAAAGATTCTGTCTCTATCTTTTTCATATCATTTTCTGTTATTGATGGTAATTCAGAAATCTTCTTTATCATATGATTTCTATAGTCCCTACCTGAAGGTACTTTTCCATTTTTGCTAGAACAACCCACTGTAAAGCCAGAACCAATAATGGGAATGAGCATGTGCCTTTTAATACTGCTCATTATTTCTTCTCTAACAGAACTAAATTGTACTATATTCACAACAGTGTACACTCCTTCGAGATAATCTAATCGTCGGTATTCTCTTCTTAATGGTACAGATTAATCGTCGTTCTTATCTGGCATCATAAGTAATTACACTGTTCTATGCTAGAGTGTATTTCTAAATGCATACCCGCAGGGATTATGCAAGAGGAATACGGATGCAAGCCAGATGGACGAAAGCGAGGAAACGGGAAGCGAGCTTATCGAAGCGGGTGGCAAGCCTTCGGAACTCCTTGAGCTTGAGGAAGAAGGTTTCCACAAGGTGACGTTCCTTGTAAAGCCACCAATCGACATACCACGGATCGGAATTGTCTTTCCTTGGAGGGATACAGAAATCCGCGTCGTGATTGGCGATGAACTCGCAGAACTCCCATTTGCCGTAGGCCCTGTCAGCGAGAATGGTCGAACCCTTGAAGTCGATTTGGCGGATCAGTTTCTCCGCAACAGTAATGTCAGAGGTATTACCAGTGGACAACAGAATCGCTATGGGATTGCCCAAAGCGTCTACAGCGGCGTGAATCTTGGTGCTTCTGCCGCCACGGCTCACTCCAATGCACTGATTAACCTGGGTTTTCGCCCAGACAGCGTCTGGCTTTCGGCTAGGGGTTCTACGGCATCAGCGGTTTCTGAGAGCCCCCTCTCTCGGCACCGGCGCTTGCCTTGTGTGCCTTAATGTAGGTGCTGTCTATGCTGATGTCCTGCAGATCGGCGTCCTCGCCCAGTTCATGGAAGATCTTTTCGATCAGGCCGCTCTCCGACCCCTCCTTGAACCGCTTGTACACCGTCTGCCACGGGCCGTACCGCTCCGGCAGATCGCGCCAGGCTGCTCCGCTTCGGGCGATCCAGAAGATGCCGTTCAGCATCTCCCAGGGTTCCCGCCTCGGTCGGCCCTTATCGCCCATCTGCCGCTCTGGAAAATAGGTCTGCAGCCGCTCCCATTCGGCGTCTGTCAGTTCGTATCGTCGAATTATCCGATTCATGTGCCTCACCTCATGGGTAATATTCGACATCGATTACCTGTTTTCCTTTTGGTTCTTCTTGCCTAATTGCATATTTCTTCGCTTTTCGCTTGGATTTATGCTTTTGGAAACACACTCTAATCAGGTTTTAGAAGAAAATCTATATTGATGTTAGAGTCTTTGTGTCTTCCTTCTCCAAGGTATTCTTTCAACCAGATTCTTTTTCAAAGCTGATTATGCTTTCTCCAGTGCGTTGGTATTGACATAACACACACGTTTACTAAACGACCTGAGCATTTCATTTGTTTTTTCAGTGTACAACATCATCGCCTCTCTATCCCTACTTTACTCTATTATACCCTGAATCATAGATATCTGCAAGCGATATTATAAAAAAACGCCCCCTTTGTGATACCCTCGTCATTAAGCATCACAAAGTGGGGATAATGCAGAATAGAATGTCAACCTTGGTCATATCGTTCAAGAGGCTCTCTTAAGGTACTGCTAAGCAGTAATACAGAAATAGATGTCCAAGTTGTAGTCACTGTTGACAACAATCCTGTCGATCAGCGCGGAAATGATGGACCTCTTCGTTTCCAGGGAGGCAACACCAAACGTCTCCGCCCAAGAATGGATCGTTTCGATTTCCCTGATGTGGATTTCATCCAACTTCGCGTCATTTTCAATCTCAATCCGGATTCTCTCCATTTCCGCCAAAGCCTACTCGAGATTAGCATGCCTCCTGGGGATCAGGGAGTTGATGAAATATAAATCCTTTTGCTCTCGCCTGTCAGAGCATTCACTACTCCTTCCTCCAGAGCGGTCAATTCTGTCTGATCCTTTTTCAATGCCGCTTCTGCTTTTTCCAGGGCGTCATCATTGACGGATCGGACGCGATCACTAGTTGCCTGAAGCATTTAAGACCGTTAGCTTGGAGGATAGAGAAGTTTGCCTTTGAATTACACTCATGACACAAATCATGACACAGACATTTGGAAATGCCCTGTTTTCAAGGGTTTTATCTCCACTTGAATACGGTTCAAGTCCTGTTTCCCGCACCAAAGAGCATCTGAAAAGGTGCTCTTTTTTGCGTAATGTGCTGCAATTCCGCCTCCTTTTCTGTACAAATCAGCCAATTTTGCCGGTTCCAGGCCTCTGAAAATGACGCATTTTCATTTGATCGGTAGTCCAAACGCTCAAAACCGCGCTCAAACTCTCGCTCATATCCTACGAAACTGGCCTTGCAGCCGGTTCTTTTGCGGCGTTGTCCCCGTGCAAAAACCAGCTCATCTGCTTCATGGCCTCCGGGAGCCTCGTGTCCTCCTGCCGGGTGTAGACACTCAGCGTCATTTCCGGCGTACTGTGCCCCATCAGACTCTGCGTCGTACGGATGTCCACGCCTGAGGCCACGGCCATCGTCGCGAAGGTCGTCCGGAAGTTGATTGCCGTCATGCCGTACAGTTCAATGTGTGAGCTCAATGATTTCCAGAGGCGGTTGTATTCGACGGATGAAATCGCCTTACCGTCTTCCCCTGAGATGA
>JAFUUZ010000054.1 GCA_017471285.1 Paludibacteraceae bacterium
CCAACGTGCTGATCAAAACTGGTGGAGAGGGCAATTATACGTTTAAAATCACGAATATTTCTAACGATGGCAATTATTACCCCACGCTTATCGTTATCCGCCCCCAACAAGTCAATTTTGGGCAGAAATACCAAGATGTTGATGGTGTATTGCACGAAGGTACTATAGGCGGTTCAGTGGCTGTAGCCAAGACTGCCGGAGGTGCACTTTCTTCCGGCGACTGGGTAACATATAATACCTCCGTCACGCATACAGCCACGGCTACCTCACCGGGATATACGTTTGCCGGATGGTGGGGCTCGGATGCCTTTACAGGTGATAGCTATAGTACTACCAACCCCATGACGTATGCAGTCATTGCACGCGACAACGCCTATGCCCAATTTATCGAAATTCCCACTACCGTCACCCTTTCCAATGACGGGCACGGGCACGTGGAGATAGGCGGTGTGACAGTTTCTAACACCACTGTCGGTGTTACCACCCACCGCGAATTGACGGCTGTTCCTGATGAGGGATATAAATTCAATAGTTGGACCAAAGTCTCAGGGGATGACATTACGCTTTCTTCTACCTCTGAGAATCCGACAACCCTTTCAGGACTGGGAGCCGGTGCTGCTTCTGGGCAGGAGGTACGAGCCAACTTCACTTACCGCTATTCAATAAAAGGAACAATGAATAGCGAGAATTGGGCTGCAGACCATTTCGTTGCCAATATTGAGACTATTGGAGGAAAAGTCATCGGTTATGCGGACATAGATCTGCCCGCTAACACCTCTTATGAGTTTGCTATTTACGACATGACAACCGAAGGCTGGTACAAAAACGGTTCCACCCAAGTCTTTTATATGACTAATGGCAACAGTCATAACTGGACATTTGCTACCGACAAGACATGGAACTGCGGAATCACTACCGCCGGAGCGGGAACATACCGCTTCACATGGAATATAACGGACAAAAAAATGACCGTCACCTATCCCAATTTCGTTATCTACCGTACCGGCGACAAGGCGGAAGACCCGCGTGCTCAATCCTCCGATGTGGAAACTTACGCCGGAGGAACGATAGAGAAAGCGATCGAGTACCGCATGAAGGTGCATACGCTGGACGAGTGGGCGACCCTCTGCCTACCGTTTACCGTCAGCGCCGTCAAGGTATGGGACGATGAGGACGGCGCATACTATGACATCGTGCCTTTCTACCGTACCAACGATAAGTTCTACACCGGACATTATATTATCCGTACCCCGGAAACGGTTACAAACTATGCCATAGCTACCTTCGAGGAGAACTGGCTGGATCCTGAAAGCCCAACCGGCTACCTGCCCTCTGCGAACACACCCTATATCATCCAGTGGCATGATACCTATTTCTCAGGCAAATACATCTCTTTCTTCAGCCCGACCGGACAGCTCATACCGACTGACTTCTCCGCCGGCTCTGCACCTTCGGCTGACGATGTGGTCAATATCTATGGCAATAATACGATGCATAGCGGTACGGTAAGGGATGCCTATCTCCTGGAGCCTGATTACGGTCCCTCCGGCGCATGGTTGCGTGAGGCGGCTGTCGGCACGGATCGTACGGTGCTGCCCTTCGAATGTTTCATTCGGGCTAATGAAGCTACTACGACCCGGTACCGGATTCTACGGCGCGGCGCTACACCCGATGATACACCTACCGGATGGGAAGTGGTTATGGATAGCGAACCGATGACCGCGATCACCGTTTATACCCTCACCGGCATTCTTGTAGCCCGCTATGACGGCTGCTCTTTCGCAGAAACGGCACGACGGTTGAATGCGGAGCAAGCCGGCGGCATCTATATCCTGCGGTCTGAAAACGAGAGTGTCAAACTAATGATAGGAGGACAGTAATATGAAACGCTTTCTGGCTATTATAGCGAGTGCCCTTTGCATATCGCTTTATGCCGTGGAGTTCTCTCCTATTATACCGCATACGCAGGCTCCGATGACGGACATGCGGTCGGTCAACAATAGTGCGTATATGTCTTCCGGCAGCACATACAGCCCTGCCGTCTATGAGGTCGGAGCATGCAATGTAGGCACTACTTCTCCTGCTATGGGACCCCGTAAAGGCCCGCCGGCTACCGGCGGGGAATCAACCTACGACCCCGATAACCCGCAGTTCGCGCCTCTTACCGATGCGCTGCTCCCTTTGCTCCTTTTAGCCTTGGGATACGCCTTGTTGTTTCTTCCTAAAAAGAAATCAACCAACTAAAATAGGATGACCTAAACTTAACTGTTATCATGGTTCTTTTGTGCCCGCAGCGTGTGAGCGTAGCGGGTGCATTTTTGTGTCTATAGGCAGAGTCCGCAAAGCATGGTGCTCGCGGTTTTTCCTGCCCCTTAGACACAATGTACACAGAATTAGACTTATTCTTACTGGATGAAGCCAAGGGCTACGTCCGGTCGCTCTCTGACGAGCAGTTTCTTGCACTCACGTGCGATCTTACCAATCTCCACGACGGACTGATCCGATTGGTGCATCAGCAATCTCTCTACCGCAAATTTCGCGCACCGTTCACGGTGACTGCGGATGTTTTTTTGTGTTCCAAAGACAACATTAAGTATTTTATCAATAAAAAGGGTAAAATTTTACCCCGATGCCAAATCTAAAAGCACTACCTTTGTCGTCGGAATTGGAGATCAACGACTTCGCTACCTTGTAGTTCGTGTAGTTGTCTCAATTCCTCCTTTTCCCACAGATTAAAATCTGCGGGAGCCCTAATAGGAAAAAAGAAAGCCGATAAAAGCATACGGCGAAGCAGATCGTTGGAGGCTTGCTTTGAAAAAGAAAGCCGATAAAAGCATACGGCGAAGCAGATCGTTGGAGGCTTGCTTTGAAAAAAGAAAGCCGATAAAAGAAAAGAAGCAAAAGAAAATTAAAAAAGAAAAACTCCACCACAGCCCTTAGGGCTGTAGCCACAGTCCAAAGGACTGTAGAGACACATGCGTGTGGCGGAGATAATTTTTAAAAGTTTAAAGATTTATTTATGGAAAACTCGTTTTACGATTTTTGGCGGCTGTATGCCCCGCTCCCCGAGTACCGCAACCGTTACCGCGCTTGCGAGAAACTATGGTCCGAAATGGATGATCTCCGTCGCTGGCGGATTATCTATCAACTCCAAAGAGAGCAGACTGCCTCCGGAGAACACCAACCGCACGCCGCCAATCCTTATTTCTACCTCATCCGTGCAGACCCGCAACCACAATGGCTCACACCTGCACAAGTGGCTAATGCACTCGCGCGCCACACCCCTCTGGCGGTGGCTCTGGATTCCGCTACGCAGACCTACAAAACCTGCACCAGCGAAGAAGCGGAAGCCTTCGCCCTGAACGTGCATCACTATATGTAATTGTTTAACAATCTAACCATTTTAAAAACCATGTCTTTACATTTCACATTGGAAGCCCCGTTCAAGACGATGTCCGGGGTTATCAGCCGAAAGCGTTTCGAGGACGGACGCGTAGAATCACTCATCGCCACCAAACGCGGCACCATCTACAAACGCACAACCTACCCGAAAGGGATCTCCCCGCGTCATGGTTAAGCCGTTCCCGGAAGATGGTCCCGTGATGCTCGCGTCGGCGACATGACCATCACGCGACCATCTCCCGACGAAAAGCCAAGAACCACTCCATGACCAAATGGTAAATGACCCATACGGCGAAGCAGATCGTATGAACGAAGTGAATAAAGAAATCGTAAATGATTTGATGGGAAAAGTATTTTTTGATCCCGGTATCGAGTCCGTCCGCGGCATCCTGATCGGCACCGATCCGTATTACCTGCGGCGCTATCCGGCTCGCAACGGCGGCGTGATGCATATCGTGCAGGCGCGTCCGGACCGATCCGGACATACGCCCTCCGAAGCAGAAGCCGCCAACCGCATTGCTTTCGGCATCGCCTATGGCAAAGAGCGGCACCGCGAGTATCTGGAACGGACTATGAAAGGACAACTGGAAATAGAATTTATTGACTGATGGCAAAGAAATTTTTGAAAACCGACCTCGTGCGCTCCTTGGAACAGCATGTAGGCGCACCGGTAGGCATGGAGGGACTGGAGACCCTCATCTACGGCTGGCGTCACAAACACCGCATCACTTCGCATGCAATCTATGTCCGACCCTGGCTGACCTATGAGGAAACGATGTCGCTGAGCCGCTATGCCGGCTATGATCTGACGGAAATTTAAGAAATCTTAAAAACGCGAAAGCCGGTCTTTGGTACTCTCGTAAAAAAGCAGTAATTTTGTCGTCGGATTTGAGAGATGAAATAATGAGTTTTCAGGGCGTTTGTCGCTTCCTTCTCAGTCTCGGAAACTCAAAAAGGAAGGACTCAAATCCGGTGCACCTAACAATTTAACAGTTTAACCATTTAACGTATTAACCTGAACCTATGGCTAAAATCACATTGCATGGTATGTTTGCCCGCGTTCTGGGCAAGTTCAACCGCTCGGAGACGCTGTATTTCAAGCGTTGCGGTTGTGGTAAAGAGCAACTTGGTGTGGATCTGCTGAACCCGGTCAAGCAAAGCAAGAACGCTAAAGTTCTCGCCTGCCAAGCCGCACTCAAGACGGCAGCACAGGCAGCCAAAGAAGCACTCGCCGATCCGGACCAACGCGCTGCGCTGGAAACGGCATTCAAGAACCAGAGCAAGTACACTTCTCTCTTCGCCTACACCGTAGCGCAGAAGTATGTCAAACCCGATTTCGGAGGGTAAGTAAAAATTCATAATTCAAAATTCAAAATTATGACACGTAAAGAAATCCTCAAGGTCGTGATCTCGGTGCTGATTGCCGCTCTGACGGCGCTCGCAGCCGGACTGGGACTGAGTTCCTGCAACGTGACGCGGACCATCACCACCAAGTCCGAGTACTGGCAGAAAGCCGACACTTCGGTGATCATCCAGACCAAAACGATCGAGACCTACGACGCTTCCAAGAAGCTGTAGTAACCGAAAACGCGCTTCGCTTTTAGAAAACCCTCTGCCGTGGCTGTCAGTCCTTGCGGGATTTTGGCCTACGCGGCCTTGAGCGTAAACACCTATATGTTTGCTTATGAGCAAGCTCCTAGACAACCATACATCTGTTTTCACTCACAACAAAGTTGTCTAATCCCGCAAAGCCTGCCATCCATGCCCGAGTCAGAAAACAAAAGAAAACGTTGTAACGAAGTGGAGACGTAATCGTTCGAGCGTAGCGAGATAAGAAAACGAACGAAGTGTAAGCAACTGTTTTTGGCCGTTTTCTAAAAGGAATCCGGCAGAAGCGATCTCGCTGCTGCCTGGCGGGAACGGAGAGCCGGATGCCGGGAGCTCGCTCATTGGCAGACGGATAAACGGGCAAGCGGGGTTGCGGGTTAGCAACACAGGATTCCGCGTTTTCTGCGCGAAGCGGTTTTCGGTAAATCAAAAAACTCTAAACTATTAACCAGTAAACCTAATTATTAACCTTAACCCCCTCACGGCGTAGGGGTCCGAACAGATGCAATTAGGTCTGTCAGTGAGTGAAACGAGCGGTCTGTCAGTGAAACGGTCTGACAGTGAACGTAAGTGAACGGTCTGTCAGCCCGATGGGCGGTCTGTTCGGCAAACGCCGAACTTGTATGGCAAAAGTAACTTATTCTGCCGGCATCGACCATGTGTCGGGTGCTTTGGCAAAACCGAGCAAGAGCGGTCAGCACTCCTGCACCAAGATGCTGTTGGCAACCCACCGCGTAGCGGCTACCCAGAGCAACGCTTGTAACCGTCTGTATCTCCGTCCGAAAGTGGAGCGCAGCACCCAGCCTTCCGCCAAAGAACTGGCTGTCCGCGAGCGGTTCACCGAGGTACGCGCGATGGTAGCGACCCGCCGGAAGGATCTGAACAAGATCTCGCAGGACCAGCTGGACTTCATCGCCCAGAAGGACCTCGCCACCGGCAAGCGCACCATGACTGCGTACCTGTGGAAAGTCTGCGGCGAGGAGTACGACGAGGCGCACAACGGTTAACCGCGGCGAAGCCGCACTCAACCGCGCAGCACTCAACCGCGACCAAAGGTCGCGCTCAACCAAAAACGGCAGCCATTTCGGCTGCCGTTTCTGTCGAGTAATAATCGTTCGAGCCATGCGAGATAAGACGAGGCGACTCGAAAATTGCCCCTTTCCCCGTGGCGGTTTTCCCCGGTTAAAGGGGACAACCTAGCGTCCCGAACAGTACGTCCGTGCCGTTAAGGATCGGGCGTACGACTAAAAGCAGACGAGGGAACCATCAAATGATGATTCTCTCGTTTGGTCGAGAAGAGGCGACTCGTAAATTGCCATCGGCAATAATCGTTCGAACGAAGTGAGATAAGAACGCGGGCGTAAAAGTCCCTCTGAACCAAAAACGACAGCCATTTCGGCTGTCGTTTCTGTCGAGAAGAGGCGACTCGAACGCCCGACCCCTACGTCCCGAACGTAGTGCGCTACCAACTGCGCTACTTCTCGAAATGCGGAGCATTTCTTCGGACTCTCTTAACAGTTCGTAGTTTACCTGGTCGTAAAGCAGGGAACCCCGCCCTCCTTTACTTCCGTAAACTATCTCCTGTTTGCGAGAGGTCTCGATTGCTTTCGCTCACGCTTATGTCTCGCTCTTTTACAAAAGCGGTTTTTAAACCGTTTTTTTCTCGGCACAGGTGCCTTCGATTAAAAAGCGTTTTTTTTACCGTTTTTTTCTCGGCACAAGCGCCTTCGATTAAAAAGCGGGTGCAAAAGTACTGCTTTTTTTTGATATACGCAAATTTTTTGCGATTTATTTTGCACTTTTTCGTCTAAAAGTGCGTTTACCGGGCTTTATAGGTTCCCCTTGAGCCATTATTTCACGCACTTGCGCCTCCGTCACCGTCTCTACCTGGATGTTCTTTGGCAGCTGGTAATTGCCCTCCGGTGTATGGATATAAGCGCCATACCTGCCGTTCAACACCTGCACATCGCCCCACTGGTGCACCGGAGTGGATGTGTTCTGTTTCTCCTCGATGAGCGCAATAGCATCCTCCATGGTCACTGTAAACGGATCTTTGCCCTTGGGTATGGAGATGAACACATGGTTATAATGCACGTACGGACCGTACTTGCCCTCGCCTATCACTACCGGCAATCCCTCGTACTCGCCCAGCGTGAGAGGCAGCGCCGTCTTGAACAGCTCCAGCGCCTCGGCTAACGTGATGGAGTAGATCGACTGGTTCTTCTTCAGGCTGGCGAAACGCGGTTTGGCGTCTGCCGCATTACCCATCTGCACGCACGGACCTATCTTGCTGATCTTTGCGATAATAGGCTGTCCCGTCTCCGGGTCGTTGCCCAGGAACCTGCCCTCCACCTTACCGGACGGCACGGCGGAGACAAGCGGATGGAAAGTCTTGTAGAACGTGTCCACCGTCTTCACCCAGTCGGCTTTGCCTGCCGCGATACGGTCGAACTGCTCCTCCTCGTGCGCCGTGAAATCATAATTGAGGATCTCCGGGAAATGCTCCACCAGAAAATCATTGGTCATCTGTCCCAGATCCGTCGGCAGGAACCGCTGCGTCTCTGCGCCGTACATCTCGCTGCGCTGTTTCTCCAGCACCATCCCGTTCTTCAGAGTCAGGATAGCTATATCCCTTTTGACACCCGGCACGGAGCCTTTCTCCACATATTTCACATGCTGGATGGTGTCAATGATCGTGGCGTAGGTGGAAGGACGCCCTATCTCCAGTTCCTCCATCCGTTTCACGAGCGTGGCGTCGTTATACCGCAACGGAGGCTTGGCATAGGTCTGTATCGCCTCTGCGCCCTGCAGTCTCAGCCGCTCGCGCGGAGACATGGCGGGTAAGATCCGGCGCTCCTCCTCCGCGTCGTCCGTGGACTGGACATAGACGCGTGTGAAACCGTCGAAAGTGATCACCTCGCCTGCCGCCACAAACGCATATTTGGATCCGTGTACCGACACCTCGATAGTGGTCTTCTCGCCCTGCGCCTCAGCCATCTGGCTGGCTATCGTGCGTTTCCATATCAGTTCGTACAGACGCTGCTCGTCTTTGGTGGCTCCGGCGCTCAGACGGCTCATATAAGCCGGACGGATCGCCTCGTGCGCCTCCTGCGCGCCTTTGGATTTGGTGCGGTACTGGCGCGTATGCACGTATTTCTCGCCGTACTGCTCCGCGATAACCTCCTTGCTCGTCGCTAACGCCAGAGACGAGAGGTTCACCGAATCCGTACGCATATAGGTGATATGTCCGCTCTCATACAGCGTCTGCGCCAGACGCATGGTCTTGGAGACGGAGAACTTGAGCTTCCGCGCCGCTTCCTGCTGGAGCGTGGACGTGGTGAACGGAGGTGCCGGCATATGGGTCACCGGTCGGCGTTGTACATCGCGTACGATGAACTGAGCCGTGTTCAGACTCTCCAGAAACTCAATCGCATCTTTCTTATGGGAGAAACGGTGGTTCAACTCGCATCTCAATACCGATGCGTCACCCGGATTTATACCGATGAAATCGGCAAAAGTTCGATATGCGGACGAAGCGCGGAAGGATTCTATCTCGCGCTCTTTCTCTACTATCAGCCTTACCGCCACCGATTGTACACGGCCGGCGGAAAGACCGGTCGTCACCTTCCTCCAGAGCACCGGCGACAGTTCGAACCCGACGATACGGTCCAGTACGCGGCGCGCCTGCTGGGCGTTCACCAGGTTATAGTCTATATCCCGCGGATTGGCTATTCCGTCAAGCACATCGCTCTTCGTGATCGACGGGAAGACGATACGGTGGGTCTCTTTGTTCTGCAGCCCCAGCACCTGGTACAGATGCCAGGCTATCGCTTCTCCTTCGCGGTCCTCATCGGATGCAAGCCATACGACATCCGATTTGGCCACTTCTCTTTTCAACTCCTCCACCAGACGCTCTTTGTTGCTGTCTATCACGTAGTTCGGCTCGTAGCCGTGCTCGATATCGATACCCAGCGAGTTCTTGCCCAGCGGCTCGATATCACGGATATGGCCTTGGCTGCTCATTACCTTGAAATCATCTCCGAGAAACGATTTGATCGTCTTTACCTTGCCCGGAGACTCTACTATAACCAGATTTTTGCTCATAAACTATATAAATAAGGTGTACCCTCGAAAATTCGCCGCAAAAGTAGTACAAAAAAATTATTTGCGCAAATTTTTTTTATTCGCTTGCGTATATCAAAGATATTTTGTATCTTTGCACCCGATTTGAGAAAAATAATTTTAATTTTTTTATCGAAAGGACTTGCATGAATGTATTTTTAGTCGTATTATTAGTGCTCGCGGGCGTTGCGTTATTACTCGCGGAGATGTTCCTTCTGCCGGGTTTTGGCATAGCGGGTATCGGTGGTTTCGGTTGCCTGATAGCAGCCGTAGTGATGGCATGGCTCATGATCAGCCGCATGGCGGGGTATATCACCCTGGGCGCCTGTCTGGTTCTTTCGGGACTGGCTATTTGGGGCTTCCTGCGCAGCAAGGCGCTTGACAGGATGGCGCTGGATAGCAAGATTGACAGCCATGTGGAGCTGGCGAAGAACAAGCTGAAGAAGGACGGCACGCCGGCGGAGGAAAAGAACGAAGAAAAATAATCTCTCACTAACTAAAATCATAAAACTATGGACATCCTAACCATTATTGTTGTAACGCTGGTAGCGATTGCACTTTGTATTTTCTTTTATTACGTACCGTTCATGCTGTGGATCAACGCCGTAGTGAGCGGAGTACGTATCAGTCTGGTACAGCTCTTCCTGATGCGCATCCGTAAGGTGCCGCCCACGAAGATCGTCAACTGTATGATCGAGGCGCACAAAGCGGGTCTGACAGAGGTCAAACGCGACGGCCTGGAGGCGCATTACCTCGCCGGAGGACATATCGAACGCGTCGTACATGCGCTCGTCTCCGCTAACAAAGCCGGTATAGACCTCTCCTTCCAGATGGCTACGGCGATAGACCTGGCGGGACGCGATGTGTTCGAGGCGGTGCAGATGAGCGTGAACCCCAAAGTGATTGACACGCCTCCCGTTGCCGCTGTGGCGAAAGACGGTATCCAGCTCATCGCCAAAGCGCGTGTGACCGTCCGCGCTAACATCCGCCAACTGGTCGGAGGCGCCGGAGAGGACACAATCCTCGCACGCGTAGGAGAAGGTATCGTCAGCTCCATCGGTTCCGCCGAGAGCCACAAACAGGTGCTGGAGAACCCGGATTCGATCAGCAAACTGGTGCTCTCCAAAGGACTTGACGACGGTACCGCGTTTGAGATCCTTTCTATTGATATAGCGGATATCGATGTAGGTAAGAATATCGGTGCGCAGCTGCAGATGGACCAGGCGGAGGCGGACAAGAACATCGCTCAGGCGAAGGCGGAGGAACGCCGCGCAATGGCTATCGCCAGCGAGCAGGAGATGAAAGCGAAAGCGCAGGAAGCACGCGCCAAGGTGATTGAGGCAGAGGCGCTCGTACCGCAAGCCATGGCGGAGGCTTTCCGCAACGGAAACCTCGGAATCATGGATTACTACCGGATGCAGAATATCCAGGCGGATACCACCATGCGCGAACAGATAGCGGGAGGAGGACAGCCTGCCGCTTCTTCAAAGAAGAAGTGAGGGGGAATTGATAATTGATACTTGATAATTGATAATTGAGAATTGCGAATAGCACTTCTTCAATATTCGATAGAGTGGGCTAACCCGCAGGCGAACATCGGTTTGCTGGACGAGCGTCTGCGCGCCATAGCAGGGCGGGCGGAGATAGCCGTTGTGCCGGAGATGTTCTCTACGGGCTTCTGCACCGACCGGCCCGGACTTGCCGAAGAATGGATCACAGGTCCTACCTGCCGGGCGCTCCAACAGATGGCGGATACCTACCAACTGGCTATCATCGGTTCGCTGATGGTTACGGAAAACGGCAGACTCTATAACCGCGGATTCATCTTCCGCCCGGACGACACGCCGCAGTACTACGACAAACATCATCTGTACCGCAGCGGCGGCGAAGCGGAGTTCTTCACGCCCGGCAACGAACGTAAGATCTTCGACTTCCGGGGCGTCAAGATACGGCTGGCGGTATGCTACGACCTGCGCTTCCCCGTATGGCTGCGCCAGGACAAGCATAACCTCTATGACATCCTCGTCTGCGTAGCCTGCTGGCCTACGGTGCGCATCCAGTATTGGGACACACTCCTGTCCGCCAGAGCCGCGGAGAACCATTGCTACGGGATCGGCGTGAACATGACCGGGACGGACGGCATGCAGATGGATTATGTCGGCCATTCGGCGGCGTACGACACATGGCTCAAGGACGTAGCGGGATTTGAAGACTACGAGGAAGGCACGCGTATAGTGGACCTGTCCATAGAGAAACTGCAGCATTTCAGGGATGTGCTCCCGCAATGGGAAGAAGCGGATGAGTTTGAATTGAAAACAGGAATTTGAGAATCAGAAATTGAGAACCGGTGGAGAATAGTTGGCACATAAAGCAATTGACGGAGGAAGAACAGGCCGCAGCGGACCGTCTGAGCGCCGAGCTGGATATCAGCGCGGCGGCAGGACGTATCTTAGCCGGCCGCGGACTCCGTACCGCCGCCCAGGCACGGGCGTATATCCGTCCCTCGCTGGACAGCCTGCACGACCCCTTCCTGATGCGCGACATGGGGGCTGCTGTGGACCGCCTCTGCCGCGCGATAGACACCCGTGAACGCATCATGGTCTATGGAGACTACGACGTGGACGGCACTACCGCCGTCGCGCTGATGTATTCCTTCCTCCGCAAACTCACGGACAACCTCGTCTATTATATTCCCGACCGCTATACCGAGGGATACGGTATCTCCGTCAAAGGTATCGACACCGCCAAAGAGCAGGGTTGCACACTCGTCATCGCCCTGGACTGCGGTATCAAAGCGGTGGACAAGATAGCCTACGCCACCTCGCTGGGTATTGACTTCATCGTCTGCGACCACCATACGCCGGGCGACGAGATTCCCAAAGCGGTAGCCGTGCTGAATATGAAACGGTCCGACTGCAACTATCCCTTCAAGGAACTGAGCGGTTGCGGCGTAGGGTTCAAACTGGCGCAAGCCTATGCCCTCCGCCGCGGGATGGATATGCGCGAGGTGTACCGTCTGCTGCCGCTGCTCGCCATGTCTATCGCCAGCGACGTGGTGCCCGTCACGGGAGAAAACCGCATACTGGCGTACTACGGACTCAAAGCGCTCAATGCGCAGCCTACCGAGGGCATGAAGGCTATCATGCGCGTGGCGGGGATAGAAGGAAAGACCGTCACGATCAGCGATCTCGTCTTCCGTTTCGGACCGAGGCTCAACGCCGCCGGACGTATCAAGAGCGGAGCGGAAGCCGTGCGGCTGCTCATCTCCCAGGACGCAGAAGCCGCCATGCGCTTCGCACGCGACATAGACTCCTATAACCAGGACCGACGCGATTATGACAGCAAGACGACCGACGAAGCACTCGCTCAACTGGCAAAAGACCCGATGAATCCGGACAAATTCACTACTGTCGTCTTCTCGCCCGAATGGCACAAGGGTGTGGTAGGTATCGCTGCCAGCCGCCTCACGGAGACATGGTACCGGCCTACGATCGTGCTAACCGCAGGGGACGACGATATCATCTCCGGCAGCGCACGGTCCGTCAGCGATTTTGATATCTACACCGCTATCGACTCTTGCCGCGACCTGCTCACCAACTTCGGCGGACATAAGTTCGCTGCGGGACTGAGCATGCACAAAGCGGACCTGCCGGAGTTCAAACGCAGGTTCGAAGAATACGTGGCTGCGCATATCACCCCGGAACAACGGGTGCCGACACTGGATATAGAAGCCGAAGTGGAACTGAGCGACATGGACTGGAAGATGTACCGGATCCTGCAGTGTCTGGAGCCTTTCGGTCCCGGCAACGAGCGTCCGCTCTTCCTATGCCGCAACCTGATCAACAACCACGGCACACGCGCCGTGAGTGACGGAAGGCATCTGCACCTCGACCTCACCGACCGCGTCGTGGCAATGACCGGTATCGCTTTCGGGGAAGGAGACAAAGCCCTCCACCTCCAGAACGGCAAGAGCGTGGATGTCTGTTTCTATCTGGAGGAGAACAGCTATCGCGGCCACACCTCCCTCCAGATGAATGCCCAGGATATAAAACTCAACGGGTAAATCGTATATCGTAAATGACCAAATCGTAAATAATCTTATGTTTTCCGAACGAGACACCAAAGGCCCGAGCTTGCGTCGGGGATCCATTGAGGTAGTATGCGGTTCTATGTTCTCCGGCAAGACGGAAGAGCTTATCCGCCGCATGAAACGCGCCAAGTTTGCCAAACTGCGCGTGGAGATTTACAAACCGGCTATTGACGTGCGCTACAGCGATGAAGACGTAGTGAGCCATGACCGCAATGTGATCCAGTCCACGCCGGTGGACAGCAGCCAGAACATCCTGCTGATGGTTGATGACATCGACGTGGTGGGTATCGACGAGGCGCAGTTCTTCGACATGGGTATCGTCGATGTATGCCAGCAGCTTGCCAACCGCGGCATCCGCGTGATTGTGGCAGGTCTGGATATGGATTACCGCGGCGTACCGTTCGGCCCTATCCCGGCGCTGATGGCTATTGCCGACGACGTGTACAAGCCCCATGCCATATGCGTCCATTGCGGCGATCTGGCGTATGTGAGCCATCGCCTCGTAGCCTCGGACAAACGCGTCCTGCTGGGAGAGACAGACAGCTACGAACCTCTATGCCGCGCATGCTATAACAAAGCCATTGCCCAGGAAGAAGAGAAATTGTGAATTATGAATTGTGAATTGTAAATTGTAAATTATCAATTACCTTGACGTCATATTACCGTTAGCCATCCGGGACTGTTATACCTATAGCGTTCCGGACGGTTTGTCTATACCCGCTCCGGGTAGCCGTGTGCTCGTCCCGCTGATGGCGAAAGAGGTGCGCGGCGTGGTGCTGCGGACCCATACGGAGCCTGTCGATCCGGCTTTCGCCGCCAAGATACGCCCCTTCATCCGTGTCCTGGACGAAGCTCCGGTCGTACCGCGTGAGCAGTTGGCGCTGTGGCAATGGATGAGCGCCTATTACATGTGTACGCTCGGAGAGGTGATGAGCGCCGCGCTGCCCGGTGGTCTGGACAAACGCCTCACCGACCCTCCCAAACGCCGCAGGACGGCGATCCCGCCCTACACCGGACCGGTAGAACCCGCCCATCCGCTGACGCCTGCACAGCAGAAAAGTGTCGATGAAATCGAAGGTTTCTGGTCTTCCGGAAAGGATATAGTACTGTTCCATGGCGTCACCTCCAGCGGCAAGACGGATATCTATATCCATCTGATCCGGTCGCAACTGGAGCAGGGGAAGAACGTGCTCTATCTGGTGCCGGAGATCGCTCTGACGACCCAGCTCACCAGCCGGCTGCAGCATGTGTTCGGAGACCGGCTGATCGTCTATCACAGCCGTTTGACGGACGCCGAGCGCGAACAGCGGTACCGGGAACTAAGCCGGGTCAGACCTGAGTCGGCTGCCGGACATCCTTATGTGGTCATCGGGGCGCGGAGTGCCGTCTTCATGCCCGTACCCGAGATAGGTATCGTTATCGTGGACGAAGAGCATGAGCCGAGTTACAAACAGGAAGAGCCTGCTCCCCGTTATCACGCCCGTTCGGCAGCGATCATGCTGGCGAAAGAGCATGGTGCCAAAGTGCTGCTGGGAACAGCCACTCCTTCGCTGGAGTCGTATTATCTGGCGCAGAAAGGGGTGTACGGCTTGGTGGAGATAACGGAGCGTTTCGGCGGCGCGGAGCTGCCGGAGATACGGCTGGTTGATCTCAGACGCCAGTATGAACGCAAAGAGATGTACGGCCATTTCAGCGACCCGCTGATAGCGCAGATCCGCCGGGTTCTGGCGGAGGGCAAACAGGTCATCCTCTTCCAGAACAGACGCGGCTATGCACCCCAGATACAATGTACCTCCTGTGGCCAGCCGCCGCGGTGCGTGCAATGCGACGTGCCGATGACCCTGCATCTGCGTGACAAAGAGATGCGGTGCCATTATTGCGGCTATCACTCGCCTATACCGGACCTCTGCCCGCATTGCGGCGGCGAATACAAAACCATCGGGTTCGGCACCGAGCGGATAGAGGACGAGATACAGACCTTCTTTCCGGAAGCCCGCGTGCTGCGCATGGATTTGGATACCACACGCAACCGGTCGGCATACCAGGATATCATCAACGCTTTCGCCAACCATGAATGTGACATCCTGGTAGGCACCCAGATGGTGACGAAGGGGCTGCATTTCGACGACGTGCGGCTGGTGGCGGTTCTCAACGCCGACCCGCTCTTCAACCAGCCCGATTTCCGGGCATACGAACGGGCATACCAGATGCTGGAGCAGGTGGCGGGAAGAGCCGGCAGGAAAGGGACGAAAGGAGAGGTATGGATCCAGACCTTCGATACCGCGAACCTCGTGCTGCAGATGGTGCAGCATCACGACTATGCGTCTCTCTACAACCATCAGATAGCCGAACGGAAGATGTTCAACTACCCTCCTTTCTACCGTCTGATACGCCTGCAGCTGCGCCATGCCAAACAGCAGCAGGTACACCTCGCGGCGGAGGAGTTGCAGACCTATCTCACGCGGATCTTCGGTCCGCGCGTGTCGGGGGTCATCATACCCTCCGTGGAACGCGTGCAGGCATACTATATACGCGAACTGACACTGCGTATCGAGCAGGGGGCGAACATGGCGGAAGCCAAACGGAGAGTGAGAGAGGCGATAGCGTATGTTTCCTCGGTTTCATCGGGTAAAAATGTAAAAATCATCGCGGACGTAGATCCGCTGTGAGAGGTGAAAAGTGAGAGGTGAAAGGTGAAAGGTAAAAAGTGAAAGGAGAAAGAAATGATAGAAGAGAGCAAACGCCGTGTGGCGTATATCAATGAGATGATCGAGGGCGGTCATGCCGCGGAGTTGATACGTGACGGAGAAGCGTACCACGATGCGCAGCTGGCGCATATAGCGGACGAAGTATGCTCGCGCCCTGAGGTGCGCGTGGTGCTTATAGCCGGTCCCTCCTCCAGCGGCAAGACCAGCACGTCGCATAAACTGTGTCTGGAACTGCTGGCGCACGGTAAACAGCCGGTGGCGCTGTCGTTGGACAACTGGTATGTGGACGGCACACTCACTCCCCGCAAGAAAGACGGATCAAAGGACTACGAGTCGCTCTATGCTATCGATCTCAAGCAGCTCGGAGAAGACCTCAAAGCGCTCATCGGAGGAAAAGAGATAGCCCTGCCTACCTTCAATTTCGCGGAGGAGAAACGCGAGTATCCGGGCGACACACTCCGGCTGGAGGAAGACGCGATCATGGTTATCGAGGGGATCCATGCGCTCAATCCGGTCCTTACGGAGGATATCGCCCCCGCGCATAAATACAAGGTGTATGCTGCGCCGATGAGTTCGGTCTCGCTGGACGGCGAGCGGTGGGTGCCGACCTACGTACACCGGTTGCTCCGCCGGATAAGCCGGGACCTGAGGACAAGAGGCAAATCGCCCCAGATGACGATTGCCACATGGCCGTTCGTCGTAGAAGGCGAAGCGCAATGGATAGAACCGTTCCGGAAAGAGGCGGATGCGGAGTTTGACACCACGATGCTGTACGAACTGCCGGCACTGCGGCTGACGGTGGAGACCGCGCTACAGACGGTGCCCGCCTCATCCGAGGAATACCAGGTGGCGAAACTGCTGCTGTACTACCTCTCTTTCTTCGAGTCCCTCGCCCCCGCTTTCATACCCAGGACCTCTATCTTACGCGAGTTTATCGGAGGAAGCCAGTTCAATGTAGGGTAATTTAGGGCTTTTTTGACCTAAAAATGCAAAAAAATGCTAAATTATTTGGTCATGTCAAAAAAAAGCAGTACTTTTGTCGTCGCTTTTGAAACAAGATGGCGGGATAGCTCAGCTGGTTAGAGCGCATGATTCATAATCATGAGGTCCCCAGTTCAATCCTGGGTCCCGCTACAAGAACCACCGACAGGGTGGTTTTTTTACAAATCATTTGAGTTCGGGGTGCCCAACAAATGGCTGAGATTATACCCGTTGAACTTGAACAGATAATGCTGTTAAAGGAAATGAAAACATTTCATCATTTGGACATTTACCATTTGGTCATTTATTTGGTCATTGGTATCTTTGCTGCGCAAATGAGTGCGCAGACCAACGCGCAGGATCCTGCGCAAGTTTCCCGACAAGACACGCTGTCCGCAAGCGATTTCCAGCTGCAAGAGATTGTGGTGAGTGCTCCCGTCATGCAAGTGACCAACAGCAAGCAGGAGATGAAGCACGAGGAGCTGAACCGCAACAACGCGGGTCAGAACCTGCCGTACCTGCTCTCGGTGACGCCGTCTCTGGTCACGACCAGCGATGACGGTCTGGGTGTCGGTTATACCTATTTTCACATCCGCGGTACGGACCAGACGCGTATCAACATGACCATCAACGAGGTGCCGCTCAACGACGCGGAGAGCCAGGCGGTGTTCTGGGTCAATCTGACGGATATGGCAAGCGGTGTGAGCAGCCTGCAGGTACAACGGGGTATTGGCACCAGCGCCAACGGCGGCAGTAGCTTCGGCGCCAGCGTGAACCTGAGAACCTTGGACGCCTCCGTGCCCGAGAGCGTGCATCCGGGACCCGTGCGTGCCGAGCTGGATTTCAACGGAGGTATGTACAACACGTTCCGCGAGATGGTCAAAGCCGATGTCTATCTGGGTGACCGGATGGAGAAGAAAGGCGCATGGCATATCGGTGCTCGGTTCTCCAAGGTCAATTCCGACGGTTTCATCGAGCGCGCCAAATCTGACCTGCTCAGTTACCAGGGCGAGATAGGATGGCAGAACACCCGTACCGCAGTCACGCTGACCGCCTTCGGCGGCAAGGAACGCACCTACATGGCATGGTACGGAGTGGATTTTGCCACGGCATGGGGTATAGGAGGCGCCAACAGACGCTACAACCCCGCCGGCGAGTATATCGACAAGGACGGCAACACCGCCTACTACGACAACCAGACCGATAACTACCAGCAGCACCACGTACACCTGCATATCGGTCACCGTTTCAACCCGCACTGGACCCTCTCGGCTACCGCACACTACACCTACGGCACGGGTTATTACGAGATGATGATGACCGACTGGACGACCTACGAGGCGGACAACATCACACAAAAAGGGCTGCGCAACCATTTCTATGGAGGCATCCTGACCGGCAAATACGTCCACGAGAAAGTGGATGTGCAGTTCGGTCTGGCGCTCAACCAATACCGCGGCTTGCAGTATGGCAATATCGACACGACCTGCACCGCCCGGTCTTTCATGCCGTATTACGAGGGCTTCGGCGTCAAGACGGACGGCAACGTGTATGCCAAAGCCAACTGGCGTGTGCTTCACCGCGGACAGGAGAAACTGAGCCTCTACGGCGACCTGCAGTACCGGATGGTAGATTACAGGATCTGGGGCGACAACGAGGAGACAAGCGCACTGGACGCTCCTGTCGCCATAGACAAACGCAACACCTGGCATTTCTTCAACCCCAAAGCCGGTTTGACCTACGACAACCACGGTCACCGTCTCTCAGCCACCTTCGCCCTGGCACACCGCGAGCCGACACGCAACAATTTTGTCACATCGGACGGCACGGCAGACCCCAAAGCGGAGCGGCTGTATGACTATGAGTTAGGCTACAGCTACGCTTCGGCAGGCGTTCTCAAGAGCGGATACGCCATTCCCTGGACCATCGGGCTGAACCTCTATTTCATGGATTACGACGACCAGCTGATAGCTACGGGCGACGTGAGCTCGGTAGGCTACCTGATCACCGCCAATGTGAAAGACTCCTACCGCACCGGTGCGGAGTTTCAGTTCGGTGTGGACTGGACACGCTGGTTCAGTTGGAAGGGCAACCTGACATGGAGCCGCAACAAATGGAGAGACGGCAGCCAATGGCGCACTATCTCGTTCTCGCCGGACTGGACGGCAGGCAATGTGTTCTCCTTCCATCACGCCGGATTCAACGCGGATCTGCAGACGCTCGTGGTCAGCAGTCAGTATCTGGGCAACGACGAAAAGACCGACGCGATGCTGAAAGCCTATACGGTAACCAACCTTATGATGGCATATGCCCTGCCGTTCCACAAACTGCCTAACGCAAAGAACATACCTGACATTACGCTTAAATGCCAGGTGAACAACCTCTTTAACACCAAATATGTGAACAACGGCGGTACCGACGGCACCTACGTCTGGTATTTCCCGCAGGCGGGCATCAACGTCCACGCCGGCTTCGTCGTTAAATGGTAAACAAAAATCGTCCGCTACGGTGGACGATTTTTTGTTTCGGGAACTATTTTAGTGTGGTTTGAGTGCTAAATGAGTCGTAAATGACCCGTGAGTAAATTAGCACTCTATGTCGAGTTAGGAACGCTACCATCACGGGATCATCCTAGGACGACGTCGGCCACACGTCGGCTTCACGCCGGCTCAAACAAATTAAAAAATCGCCCGGAAGGACGATTTTTCATATCGGCTCTTTGGATTACCGGATTGCACTAAAGAAATGCATTTTTTGCAAAAATCCGCACCCCAAACGTGCATATTTCGCAAGATTATTTGCATATATCAAAAAAAAATAGTACTTTTGCAGCCGAAAGTCGTTTGAAAAAGGTGTGACATTTGTCAAAAAGTCGTACCAAAAAGGTGTTAAATAATTACAAAGTCGCTATACGTAAGCTCTATTATTATCATAATCTTCTTCCATGAACCGGTAGGCATAGATTTCCATCCATTGGGCATATTCACAAAAAAACAGACCTGCGATGTTTGTTCGCAGGTCTGTTTTAACAATTTACCGTTTTGCCATTTACCATTTAGGCATTTACCATGTACCATTTATTTTGGGTTGCACGGGATTAGTCATACGTTTCGTTCAGCTCGTTTTCTATTTCTTCTATGGTCGGCATAGTTCCCTTAACTTGAGTAGGATAAAGTTTTTGCAACTCATATTCAGAAATACCGAGCGGCTGATTAGTCGCCTCTAAAGCATATTGCGCGAAGATATTATCTTTGGTTTTGCATATCAGCAGACCGATTGTTTTGTTATCGGACTCTGTTTTCAAAATGTGATCTACAGCAACAACATACGCTCCTAACTGACCGATATGGGCAGCTTCGAAATCGGTTGTTTTTACTTCTACAACGACATAGCAATGCAGCCGTGTATTATAGAAAAGCATATCAAGGAACTGCTCTGTTTCGCCTACTTGCAGTCGCACTTCTCTCCCCATGTATGCGAAGCCGGTACCCAATTCAATCAGGAACTTCTCGATATTGGCAATCAACGCATCCTTGAGTTTACGCTCGTTAAAAGGTTCCCGAAGTCCGGTAAAAGAGAAACTATAGGGATCGCGGGTGATGTCTCTTGCCAAATCGCTTTGCTCATCCGGTAAAGTCTGGGTGAAATTGGTAATCGCTTTGCTATGCCGCTCATATAGATCCGTGGAGTAAATATTGAGTAACATATCTCTGCTCCAACCGTTTGCAATCGTTTGCTGCACATAAAAGATGGCTTTGTCCGGTTGCCCCTTGCATTTATCAATAAGCAGTTTGTGGTGTCCCCACGGTATCGAGAAAATTTGCTCCCCAAGTTGGGGAGTGATTGCCATTTGCTCCCCAGACCGGGGAGTGATTTGCACAATAGGGCTGTACAGAAGATAGAAATTCTTCATATAGAGCAGGTTCGTCTCCGAGAAACATCCAGCACCGGGGTTAGCATCTCTGAGGTCACGGCTCAAATTGGCAAAGAACTTGCTTCCCCATCGTTGTTCGGAATGCAGTTCGACAATCTCCTTGCCGAGTTCCCAATAAAAGCGCAAAGTGTCTTGATTGATATGCACTGCCGCCTTTATCTGACTCCGGCGGAAACGCTTGCTTAGCGACTGTATCCACAGCCGGTATTCTTCGTCTATATGAATGAGATTGCTCATATCGGCTGCAAAGGTACAATAAAAATTACACATACGCAAGAAAAAAAGCAAAAAAGCGCCCGAGGGGACGATTTTTGTTATTGGTTAGATATTCCGGATGGTCCGGTCCGCGGCGCTTCCTCGTCTTTAGCGGGCGAGGTTGAGGACTTTGTGCGCACGGTCGTTGACCTTGACGATATAGCCGTTCTGATAGGTGAGCGGGGTGGTGTATTCGTACCCGGATGCGACAGCCTGGTGGATCAGTTTGCCGGAAGCGGAATAGACGGTGATCCTGTCGCCCGCCACCAAGCCGCGAACAAAGAGCGAACCCTCATAGGAATAGACCACGTATTGGCGTGCGCCGTCCTTGTCGGTCTTGGGGAATCCGCCGATACGGAAGGCAAAGCGGTCATTGGTCTCGCCCGGTTCAAGTTCGACGGTATAGTCCTCCTCCTGCAGGTTCGTAAAGCGGTTCAGACGGTAGTCAATGAGCCAGACGTATTCATACCCGGCAAAGGCTTCTTTCTCCGGCAGAGAGAAGGAAACCTCTCTCCCGTCTCCCCTCAAGGGAGAAGCCCCCTCTCCTGAGGAGAGGGTTGGGGTGAGGTTGGGTATATAGACGCCGAGGGGTATGTCCACCTCCGTAGGTGCAGCACCGAGGAGCGAGATACGCGAGGTGCGGGCAGCATCCATCATATAGAGTTGCGGTGTTGCGGTGTTGGTGCTCCATTTGATACCGTCCCTGCCGTAGTTATACCGTACATCCTTCCGTGCGGCGGCGTCCGGGATAGCGGTGAGGAAATCGGAGAGAACGGAAACCCCACCCGACCTCCCCTCAAGGGAGGTGGAAACAGGCGCATGCGCAGGCATGGGCGACGGGGTAGGAGTGGCGGGTCTGGAGACCATACGGAGGATAGGACGGGAGGCCTTCTCATTGCGGTCGTAATAGGGCAGGTGGAAGACGAGCGTCTCTTTTTTCTTGGTGGTAGCGGTCTGGGTAAAGAACGCATTGCCCATCGCCATAGTAGCGCCCTTGTCCCAGGAACGGGAGGTGTACATCTGGTCGCCGGAAGTAAGATAATTGCCCGCTCCGTCCATCTGGTAGAACACATGGGGGATATACATCTGGCGGAGATAGGTCTCTCCTTCCAGGATGGTATCCGTCCGATAGTTGGACACGAGCCACGGCAGGCCCTTCATGTTCCATCCCATATCCTCCTGGCGCGTGAAGTTAAGATCATTACCGGTACCGGCAATACGATAGTCGTACTGGGTGAGGAAGACGTATTTATCGTCGGCGTCCTCGGTATAGACATACTGTCCGATAGCGGGCGCGAAGGCGGTGAAGCGCAGGAGGGTGTCCTGTGTATCGCCGAAATCCATGAGATAGCCCTGGGTAGCGGTTCTGTTGAGCGTATCGACAGGCAGCCAGAGGGAGGAGTTATCGGTCCGGAAGGTATAGTCTTTCTCCGATCGTGCTGCACCGGAATAGAGATACCACCGTGTAGGCAGCGGATTAAGCGTCTGTACGAGCATATCGGAGGAAGGCGTATAGGTAGTAGCGATGACGTTCGCCACCGAGTAGCCGTACGGCAGAGCGGTCATGGAGTAGCGCTGGTTGACGAAGCGTTTCTCCGCGGCGAGGTAGTTGAGTTGCACCGTGTGGCCGTTGCCGTAGAAGGACGAGCCGGGTTTGAGGAGCATGTATCCCGGACGGAGTATGATCGAGTCTCCATTGAAATCGATAAAGTCCTCTTCTTTGTACTGCATCGTTATCGCGCTGCTATCCATGAGATAGACGACGGATCCCGGGTGTGGGTATTGGTGTCCGCCGTAATGGGATGTGAAGGCGGTGGTGAGGCGATGCTCGGCATGCGCCGTACCGATCTCCTCCGCCGTGCGGATGACCTCTGTCCTTGCCGTTATTTCCATGACGGTTTTCGGTTCAATCCGCCAGGTCTCCAACGCGCCCCTATCAACGGTAGTGATCCGGCGCGGGTTGCCCAGTATATCGCGGTCCAAGCCGAAGCAGACCGTGCTGTCCGTTTTATAGCTATCAAAGGCGGCAGGGAGGTTGTCCATCTCCACGCCGGCGTTGATCTCTTTGGAACGCTCGTGTAGCTGGTAAGCCAGCGGGATATTGGCGGTCTGATAGGGAGGCAGGGTATAGACATTGCCGTCCGTGAGATACGGCGCGAAGCAATGGAGGTCGGAGGTATGTCCGGCGATATTATTGACGGACGCGTCGGCAGTCGTCAGCGAGAGGTCTATCGGTGTGTCGGTTGTCTGCGCGGTAAGGACGGTGTTATTGAGCGCCAGGCCATGCTCGCCCAGACGCACTACAATAGCAGCCGTATCGGCATAGAAGAGGGAGTTATAGACGAGTCCCTTCTGTATGTCGGCTACGGGCACGCCGTCCGTCTTATTGTCCGTGAAGATACAGTTGCGCACGGCAGCATGCTCCTTATCCAGCACAACGGGCGATTCGGTGAGCGTCTTTTTCGGGTTGGTGATCACAAATCCGTCGAGTAGGAATCCCGTCTCATATTCTGCTCCGCCAGCGGTAGAGACGGAAGCGATACGCGTAGGCGTAGCATTCGGCGAGGCGACTCCGGTTACCTTGGCGCGCACATAATTGACATAATGGCGGCAGCCCTCGTTGGTGTATTGTTTCGCGACGGTATCGAGCCATGCGGTATCGTTGAATCCCGCGGGTATGCTGCCATAGACATTCACGCCGTCTCGTGCGACGATATGGTATTCATCCGTAGCTTCGTATGATCCTTTGACGAAGACATAGGATTTCCGTGTTTCGGGATTGCCCACTTCTTTATTGAGATAGGTATAAAGCGCGGCAGCATCGATAGCGTTCTGTAGTTGTCCCTGTCCGAATGGAGATAGCCAAGAGGAGCCGTCTCCGGCGGTAGCGGCAGGCATATCCGGCTGAACATAGAGTACACGCTGGAGGACGGCGAGGCACTCGTATGCTCCGCGTTCCATACCTTCTCCATAGACACGCGGTTTAGCCGCCAGGTCGCTGTCGTTAGCCATCCTATAGACGGGCACCGATTTGAATCCGTTGGAGCGTCTCCAGAACTTACCATCCGTTGCGTCACAGGTATCGGGATAGATGCGATAGAAGACATGCTTGCGATAGAGGGTGGTATCGGCGAGGTTCATGGTCCTGATACCGGGGTTGAGGTGGAAATCGCGTGCGCGCCGTTCCTCCGCCGTAGCGGCATTTATCTTCGGATCCATGAAGCAGGGGCCTTCGAAGACATCGCTATTGAGGGAGACGAGGTTATCGTTATGATAGGTATCGTCACCGTCCACGAAGCATCCCCATACGGCATTGCGCGTCATGCGGTTGTCTATACCGATTTTGGATTTATTGGTGTTCTTATCCCATCTGTCGGCATAGAACTCCAACTGGGTGAGCGTATCATTCGCGAGATCATCCAGCCAGATAAGCGAGTTATGCACCCTGCTGCTATCCGAGAGGAGGGTGATATGTCCGTCGTTGAGGGCGAAGGTAGAGTTCATCACCACCACGTCGTTGGGCACGGTAGCGAGGTCGTTTTCTCCGGTTACCACATCGTATCGTTTTGCATATACCGGTGCTCCGGCATTGGAGTGGAAGAGGCTGTTGACGATAAGGGAAGAACCACCTCCCTGGTCGATACGAACCGCCGAGGACCGGGCTTTCTTGTCGTCCGTGCGAGCTCCGTTATCCTTGAAGATACAGTTGGAGATCGTCAGTTTGGGCAGTGCTATTTTCTTGCCGTCCACCTCTGCAGAATCCGGACGCAGGGCTTTGTTGAAATTAGGCGTGAAGACTCCTTCTCCTCCCTCATCCTGTGTCTCATAAAGGCGTTGCCAGCGGTAATAGATCGCTGCGCCACCGCGCATATTGACCATACCGCCGATATCCGTACCGGCATCTGCTTCCTGGTCTTTGACGGAATACGGATTGATGAAGGTGATACCATCGAAGAGAACGGGTATCGCCACTTTGTCGCGTGTAGTCATTTCTCCCATCCAGTTTGCCTGGAGTTGGATACGTGTCATATCATTGATGACGAAGAGCTGGTTGAGCTGGCTCTGGTGGCCTATATTCAGCATCTCGATAGTGGTGGGGTTCGCCTGCGGGTCTCGCGGCGCGTCCTTCACATCATAACTATATCCGCCGAGGAAGGATATACTCTTCACGGCGTAGTCCGTATCGGCGAAAGCGCTATCGGGTAGCAGCGGCGCGATGGCATTGGAGGTGAGGACGAACGCCCTGCGGTTGTCGATCACATCGGTAGGAGCAATACTCTGGTCGGGATCGCCGAGGAAGCAGACGTACTTATCGTGGTTGTTATGCGAAGACATGAGTATATCGATAGCGCTCTGGAGGTCCGTCGTAGGAGTCTCCCATGTGAGTCCGTCGTGTTTGAGTCCCTTCTGTGTGGTAGCCACCCACATGGTATCCACCTCGTTTCCGTTCAGATCCAGTTGGACATACTGGTATTCATACACGCCCATATCAATATAGACATCTTCCACGCGGAGGCGCGGGTTGGGCGATATACGGTACATCTCCCCGGAGACGGTCTCTTCACCGGAGGTACGGCTATAGGTCATATACTGGTCGCTGCCGACAGGGATATAGGGGGTGATGGTATCACCGAAGCGCGCAACGGTACGTGCGGCAAGGAAGTTGAACATCGCCGTATCGGGTTGCTCGACGCCGTCGAAGGAAGCCGTCGGCGCGCCTTGGACCGGATAGACATCATGGTCTGTAGCGTCGCTATTCTCCGCTTTGGCAGCAAGCAATGCAGCTTCCCGCGTCTCGAATGGCTCCGCTCCCGTATATTTGGTGATATAATGCAGGATGGGGCGGGTCACTGTCTGCTTGAGATGTCCCCATCCCTGGTCGGTAGTGAGGTTAATACGTGTGAGCAGCCAGTCTGCGTTCTGCATGTATCCGTCCACGCCGGCGACGAAGGAAGGTTGCTTGAAGTTAGGTCCGTCCGCCGCTGTGTTGACACGGTTGATGAGCACGTTGTTATTGCCTTTGACGTAGGAGAAGAGGTTATCATAGTCCTCCACCTTGTCGCCGGCGGCATTGGGTTTGAGGGGCACTTTAAGTCCTCTTGGGTCCTTATAGGCGCGTTGTTCCGCCTGCGTCAAGAGATAGCCTTCTTTGTCGGGCCGCATAGATGACGGTCCATAGGTCCGGCGATAGGAGCAGAAATAGAGGCCCTCTATCTTATCGCCTTGCGCGCGGAGTTCCGTCAGTTTGTTGATCACATTGATATTAAAGGTATCGGGATAGCCCGTCGACGTGTTGAGATAGTGCGGGTCATCAGTAGGGGTGGTATAGAGCCTATAGAGGCTGTCGTACTCTTGGTAGAGTTTCTCGTATTTATCCCACTCATCGCCGTCATAATGGAACACACCGGCGCGGGAGGGTTTGTATTTGATTTCAAAAGAATCTATGGCTGCCTGAGAGGGTTTCTCCTTATAAGGCAGTTTGTCCAGACCCGTCACATCGAATACCTCGTTGCCCCAGAAAATAGAATTGAATACATACTGCTTGTCGTCCGCATTAGCGTATTCATTATTCGGTTTGAAATTATACACCGCGGAGTACGCCACCGCTTTGTTTCGCATGAAATGGCAGTTAGCGGCGCGCAGTTTGGCGTTTTCGGCGATAGAGAGAACTCCTCCGAATCCCTGTCGTGCATCGGCGTTAGGAATCTCATCCGGTCCTTTCACCGTGATAGGATAGAGACCTCTACGTGCTTCGTTGTTATCGAAGAGCACGTTGACGATACCGCAATAGGAGTTAGCCGCAATACAACCTCCTGCGGACCAAGGGATATAGAGGGTGTCCTCAGGAGCCATAGGTCCTTGCGAGTAGTTCTGGGTGAAATGGGAGCTATAGACATGGATATTACCATTGGAGTATATCGCGCCGCCGTTGCCCGCCATATTATCCGTGAACATGCAGTTCCGGACGATGATAGGAATATTATGTTTAGCGGGGTCGGTCACATTCGGAATGGCGTGGCCGGTTTCGAAGCTCTCGGTCCAGTTACCATCGACAAAGATACCTCCTCCGCGGAAATAGGTCTTGGCGTGGTACTTATGCCGGTTGATATCCGCAGTATCGACTTGGTTGGCGTATCCGCCGGTGATGGTGACACCGTCCAGAATGATGGTGCGGGCGGAAACAGAGAGGTCGCACTCCTGATAAAACTCCTCGGGTTTATTCATCGGGATAGAATCCGAGAATATACGCTTTCCTGATTCCCAATCGGCATTGGGATCAGCCTTTTTATATCGCAGCGGCTGCGGACCAATCTTCGCCGCGTCGGCATGGACAGTGACGACATGATAGACGTGTGTGAAGTCCTCTCCGGACACCACATTACCCGACAGAATCGTCTGCCGCTCCAGTTCCCATGGCTCGATGACGGAGTTGAGGTTATAGTCACTCATGGAGCGGTGGTTCTCGTTGCGCATGCGGATGCTGTCCGCCAGGGCATAATTGATAGTATAAGTAGCGGTAGTATTATCCGCTTTTTTCACATTGACCGTCACATTGGAGCCATCGCCTAACTTAGTACCGGTAAACTTGTCGATATACCCCGCCTGGCCATAGTTATGTCCGGGTTTCTGGGAGTTGATACCACCGATGACGGTTGTCCCTTCCGGAATAAGGAAGGTGTTGGTGCGCACCTCGTCCTGCTCGCCGTAGGCGTTATGGTAAGGATAATAGGTACCTTTCTCTACATATACCTCGAATCGTGCGTTGCGGTATTTGGCGGAATCTGCTTTACGCGCCGCGATGATATAATCGAAGGCGTCACCGAGGCGGTGGAAGGGGTTGAGAGTGCAGGATCCCATCTGGCGGTACATCTTAGATACAGCATCGGTATTGGTGTTGTCCTGGAGGGCACGTGCCGCCTCGGAGTTGAGGAGGTCGGTATGCATGACATAGAGGCGCCTCATGATATATGTCTCATCCACATCGACCTCGAAATTCTTATTGAGCGCGCGTGCTCCCATCTCGATAAAGTCGTTGTTCTTGACGACGAGTGTGTCCGTCCAGCTGTATCCACGGTTAATACCCCGTATCTCCCATTGTGTACGGCAGATGCCGGCAATATCGGCGGTCTCCAAGGTAGGGTATTTGGTTCGTGCATTAGTCCATTCCCGATACGTCATACCGGATCTCGAGAGGGTGGAAGACATCTCTATGGGGTAATAGAGAATTGCACGGAAGGGATCCTCCTGATCCCATCGCACACCTTCCGTCTCGCTCGGCGAGAGTTCGATGTTACCCAGACCTTCGAGCCGTCGGGACTCTACGCCGCAGTAGATAAAGGGATAGTCGGTATTGTCGTTCGCGCGTGTGAAGGTACCGGAGACGTTAGCGAAGTCGTTCGCCTTGTTATGCCATAAGACGGATGAGTTGACGCGTGCGTTGGTCTCATAGAACCACATACCACCGGCGGTGGTGTTAGCGGAGTTCTCGCAGATGGTAGTAGTGAATATATGCGCCAGCGAATCGGCGACAGCTCCTGCGGGCGCCTCTATATAGACGCCTCCGCCCACATCGGCGGTGTTCTTCTTGATGATCGTACCGCTGACGAGTGCTTGCGGTTTGAGATACAGTCCGCCTCCGTAGTTACCCGCCGTGTTGTTTTTCACCACGCAGTTACGTATATGGGCATATCCTGTGACTATGGCACCGGCACCTATACGGTCCTCATCATCGGGCGAGTCGGCATATCCGTCCTCGATAAACAGTCCGTCGAGCACCGCGCGGTGGTCTTCCGCGTCCGAAAGCGAAGAGAATGCGGCTAACTGGTCTCCCTCGTCCATCTTCTTCTCGTCCAGACCGAAGAGATCATTGGTGAAAGTGACTACGTGGTAGCAGTTACCTTCCGCTCCGGTGTTGGAAGTGATCTTACCCGATAGCACGGAGCGGTAACTGAGCGGGTCGCGTTCGTCCACAACGGTTGCCCCCGGAGTACCGGCTTCCACCTCGTTTCCCGCGGCATCCTCGTAGTGGTAGAACTGAGAGGTATAGCCGCCCTTCACCTGTACGCCGTGCGGGACGATGAAGGAGTAGTCCAAGGGGTTATCCTCGATAGACGTAATATCATGCTTGGTGGAGCGGGTAGGCGTGTACCAGGCGGCGTAAAGCTCACTCAGGGTACAGTTGGTGTTATCGCCCTCCAGCCAAACCTCTACAGTCCAACTCTTGTCGGGATGCTCCGCTTTCGGATCCGGATCTACAAGATTATATGCCGGGTCGGTCATGAGTTTATGCTTGTACCGTCCTGCGGCATCCAGGACCTGCTGCAGTTTCTGGGCGCAGGCAGCATTCGCCGGCGAATCCGCAGAAGCATCACCACCCGGAGAATCAAACATCACATAGAATATCGCTTGTCCCGGGTGCGTCGTTGTATCCGGTTTGATAGAATATGCTGCATTGAACTCGTACGCGCCCATATCAACTTGACAGTCCTGCACACGCTTGGCGAACGCCACGTCGTTATTCGGCAACTTGGCTGCTGCCACGCTCTTATAAACAAAAGAATTGTTTATATCGCTTTCTGTCTTGCCTTTGTATGTGAGCGCCTGCTTGAACTCGACGGCAAACTCCTCCGTACCATGGTTAACACAAACGGCTTGGTCAGCGATGTAGAAATCATCGCGCAGACGGAAGTCATTGAGCGAGGCGGCACGACCCTCGACATAGTTTCCTTCCTCGTCAAAGTCTGCCGCAAAAGGCGTGTTCGCAGCCGAGGGGGCTACTCCGTTGAGGAATGTATTGCCGATACCGTAGTTATTCGTATTCGACTCAGTCCAGTTGGTCACATTCTTTTTTGTTGCGTCATTTGGCTGTGTCTCTTCCGACTGAATATAGCAATGCAGGAAGGGGTTAACATTCTGATAACCTGTATTACGGTCACGGATAGCGACTCCGTTATTGCCGAAGATAATGGTATTCGCCACAAAGAGGTTCGGGTTGGAAGCCGTTGCCAAAGAGACAGCACCACCGCTTATCTTACTGCTTTCTTTCAGTGTAGCCGTGTTATAGGCTACCGTGTTGTTATAGAACCTGCCGACGCAGAAACCCAAACCACCCGACGATCCGTAACTATAGTTATTGGCAAACAGCGAGTTGAAACATGTGCCCTCGTACATGAACAGACCTCCCGCAAAAATCTGATCTTGCGTATTGTTCGTTCCTTTTGAAGATGTGTTATTCAGCACAAAGCATCCTTCTATGGTGGAAGTGGCACCGTCGCAGAACATACCGCCGCCTTTTACACGACCGCAGTAGGCGAAATTATCCACCACCAGACAGTTCCGCAAGTGTCCGCCCTCGTACATGTTGACTCCCGCACCGCCGCCATGCGCCATATTCTCATCGGCTAAGAAGCCATGACGGATAGTGAAACCATCCCAGTTCGCCTCATTGTATTCCACATATTGAGGATCCTCCTGTTTGGCTGAAGTAGCCGCTGTACGTTGCTCCTTGGTAGAACCGAACACACGGTCAGTGTGCGCTAAATCGTCCCCATATTTACCCCTGTTATCAACTGACGGATCGCCTACACTACCTGCGCCGTACGTCGGAACACATATATCCGGCATCGTCAGCACGCGCTTGCGAAGCGTGATACGATGATTTGCCTCCACTTTGGTATAGGTACTGGAAAGAGAACTGACGACTGCCTGTGACGCAATGATAGTGTCATTTATCACGGGCTCTTCTACATATTCATATGAGCCTTCAACATACAAGTGTACATTTGACATTGACACTTTCCGTTTATTAGCGTCATTGGAAGGGGTTGCATGTTTTGTACCCGGAGCAGACATCATGCGTATAGTTAAGTCACCGATTGTCGGTTGAACAAACGTGAACTCATACCGAAGCAGTTTATCGCTATTACAAAAAACGGGTTGCTCCGCTAACGTGTCACCATTGGAAGCAATAATATAGAAGGTTATGCCCGTATTATTTTCTGTTGGATAACTTTCATAATACGCGCCAAGATCTATCACCAACTTGTACGAACCCGCCGGGACATTTTTCATCGTCTGCCATGCGCTCATCGTGCTCATATATCCACTCAATGCCATACCACGAGGATCTGAATCAATCGTGTACCCCTCTGTATTGAGCACATCTCTAGATGAGTTAAAACCGAAACTACTATAATTGACGTTTCCACTTACATCTTGATAACACAACTCCCAGCTTTGGTTATTACCCATATCCGTCTTTTTCCAAGGAGAGCCAAAATATTGGTACACCACCTTTGTTCCACTTGCCCATGTGTAACCACCGAACACTTCATCGGCACTCATGGTTATATTATTGGCAGTGTTACCATTCTTATCACATTTATGACGGTCAGAGAAAACATTGTCTCCCGCTTTTCCTGCCATATACATATCCGGATAACGTATATAATCAGACGAAACTTCAGTTGCACTTGCTATCCACCTAAAGGGATGAGTTATAGTAACCTCTTCAATCTGCGTAGTTTCTATATCACCTATCTCTTCTGATGTATAATCATCATCCCAATATTTGACGGCTTCGCTATTCAGATGGGTATTGTCTTGTTTGGGATTAACGTCCGAGAGTTGCAGAATGGTTTCATAGTCTGTCGCCTCAAAATCTGTCGCCGGCTTGGATTTAGGGATGCTGACCACATCCGACATCAACGCCTGCCGTTCAGACAGACCCGGAGCATCGTATTTGCCTGCGGGGAAGCCGCCCATGACGGTAACGCTGTCACGCATCACATACCCCTTGTAGTCCGTGTATTTGCCGGCTCCGACCCATACCTGCACCGTGTTTTCATGGGCCGTCTTATTGGCGGCAGAGGCCTTCTCTACGGCGTACTGCAGACCGCCTACATAGCGTTCGCTGCGGGCATTGTTAATCCATCCGTTTTCATTGCAAGCATTGATGAATTGAGGTAATTGCTCTTTAGTATATCCGGCAGCATCGTTCCAATCTGTGCCGCTATGATACGGATTGGCACGCCAGAAGGAACGGGACGCACCGCTAATCTCGCCGTACGGATAACGGGTATCATATTCGTATCCTGGTGTAAAATCAGACGGAGTTTCCGTAGATAAAATCTCAGAATTAGAAATCTCTGTATCGGTCGGCTCTCCAATTGGAATTTCATCTCCATCATTGTCTCCTCCGATATATATTTTCTTCTCTACAGTATGGATTTGTCTCGTCAGACTCCTCTTACCGGTCGCCGTCTTTCCTGCGATCCACACTTTTCCCCAACCGCCGCAATACAAACTATCTGTAGTAAGTCGGGGGTTGCCCTCGCTATCAAGGACGCGGTTACAGGTAGCCTCGGGATCTATCTGGTCGCCATCCGCCAAAGCAGGACCGGCAATATCATTCAAGACATAGACTGTATTACCGGCGATGGCGTTTGCCCAAGAGGAGCCATCGCGTTTACCGGCGCCATTCGGCGTGACATAGATAACCGAACCGCTGAGCGGGAGGTCTGTGTTTTCGATAGCGCCTATATCCGGGTCACCGCCGAAAGAGCGGACGTTATTATCGGTACGGTCGTAGTTGTCTACAGCCGTATAATACGAAGCATTGGCGGCATTGACGCAAGGGTTGGTGGTCAGCGGAGCATACGACACAATACCTCCGTAGAGCGGTTTGTCGCCGTTGGTGGAGTTACCTACGTTACGGCTCGGGTTCACAAATCCCGGGTAGGTAGAAGCGGTATTGTCCGTGCGGGTGAAGATAGCCTGGTTGTTCTTCTCCGAGGGCAGCGACGCATTCAGCGACGAGCCGAACGAGCTGCCGGCAGGCAGAAAATCAGCCGGTACGGTATAACTGAAAGCGGGATCGAAGAAACCACGCGGGCAGACCTTGTCTGCGGAGTCCACCTGCAGACGGAGGTCGGCATCGAACATATTGTATTCGCCGAACACATACCTCTGTCCGTCCGGGAAGACGGACATCACCATAGCGGTAGTGCCCAGATTTCCGCGGTTATCCAGCGGCCGGTCTCCGTTACAGAAGATGAGGGAGTTATTGACCCGTATGAAACCATGGAATGAATGGTAGGAGTGCTCGGGGTGCGAGCAGGTGATAGGATCGTCGCTCTCCGTCTGTTTGCTGTCCGCCTTGAAGGGGTATCCTACGTTGTTGACCACGTCGCAGTGCTCTACCTCTATATACGCGCGTCCGTTAGCGGTGATGATACCGTGGTCGTTGATGGTACCTCCCTCGCCCTGGTAGTCCGCTATGTTGTTACGGATGACGCAGTTGACCATCTTCAGCTCCGCGTAGCATACCGTGCCGTCGGCGTGCTTGTGCTCGCCGTTGACATAGACAGCGGCACCCTTAGGCGAAGAGCAGTTGGTGATAACGCAGTTACGCAGCTGGTTGCCCGTCATGTCGATGCGCTTCTCCGGATCGATAGAGACATTATTGACGAGCACGCCGCCTCCCGCAGGAGCGGAATGGCTGTAGAGGATATTATGGGTGTTGGCATCGGCGAGGGTGAAGCCGTCCACTATGGCATGCTCCACGTTCACCATGGCTATCACGTGTGCGGAGTTGTTCTCATATCCTCTCGTGCCGCCGATACCGGTGACGTTAGCCGTGATGGTAGTGACATAGTCCCGCGGGTTGCGGGTACCGGTGTCGGTGCCTTCCAGCCTCGTAGGATAGCCGCCGTACAGACGCATATGGCTCTCTACGCGTACCGCCGCCGTGCGGATGTTCTTATCCAGATAGTTACCCGGTCCGGCGGTATTGATCGTTCCTTCTTTGACCAGAATCTGGACATAGTTAAACGTCGTGTATTCCGTTGTAAGGAAGCCGTTTGCATCCAGTTTCGGCATCTTATAATGGTGGGTGCCTCCCGGATCGTCCACCAGATACTGGCGGAAGAACTGGATTGCCTCGCCGATATCGCGGAGAGGGTGATCCCAGGAATAGCCTTCCTTTGTCTGGTACACAAACTTTCCGTCACCGTCAAACACACCCTTTCGCTCCGGGTCGATAAAGATAGTAGGTATCTTGTCTCCTCCCTTTCTGCCCTCTGTTCCTTGCGGCGGTATGAGCGCATAGGTAGTAGGGTCCGAGCGGCGCACGAGCGCGCCCAGAGTAGATACCGGTCGGAAGGGGTTGGTGACTACACCATAGTCCGTATGGGCATGAAGAATCCATTCGGAGACCCCCTGGATAGCGTCCGTGACCTGGACACCCTTCTGGTCCAGCGCCGAATAGGAGGTCAGGTGCCAGATACGGGGACCCGGGATGGAGTCTAATTTATCTTCCGCCACCAGTTTCTTGAATACGCCGGCGCCCGGCAGGGTATCTACAGCCCAGTTATCGGGGTTAACCGTAGGAGAGAAGAAACAGGGGAAGTTGTTCGACGAACCCTGAACAGGCAGGTTATGTTTGTCCAGCGAGAAGACGACCTCTTTCTGAACACCCGTCCAGTCGGATATATCGTGGTTCATAAACGCCGTATGATAGACGAAGATCTTATGTCCCGTCGTATCTGCTACCTGTCGCACGGAAGCGAACTGGATATCATTGTTCGTCGCGCATTTGTTGCCCCAGAAGACGGAGTTGTATATCATACCGCAATCGCGTATATAGATACCGCCTGATCGTCCGTGGCGGCGGCCGTAATAGGTGGCATCGGGACCGATACAGTTGTTCGCCGTGACGGTACAGTGGTTGATGACGCCCCCTTCGGCGAGATAGATACCTCCTGCTTCCGCTGCGGCAGTATTGTTATTGATCACGCAGGCGGTAGCGAAAGGCGAATAGAAGCTGATACCCCTATCCACAGGATATTCGCTCGGTATATGGCCGATCACCAATCCTCCTCCGCATCGCGCGGCGCAGTTGGTGATATGGCTGTGTCCCACCGAGCCTTCATAGTCGATACATGCGCCTCCTCCGTATCCCTGTACGACACCTACACCCGGCGACTGGCAGGTATGGATATAGCAGAACTCCACCACGCCGCCGCCGTCCAGATAGACACCGCCTCCGCGCATCGTAGCGTTACATTTCTCCACCGTACAGTTGCGCAGCTCGGAGTTTCCGACCATATAGACACCACCGCCGTACGCCGTATGCTCGCGGATGGTGGTACTACGGGACGAAGCGTTACCGTTCCGGATCACGCAGCCGTCCAGCGACGCCGGACTATCCAGAGGCTTGAAATGCGAAGCCACGCTGTCGTTAGAAGTCTCGTATTTGCCGTTTGTAGCGAACCATACCACGTGGTAGGAGCTGGCGGGGAAGGTGACGTTATACCGTCCGCGGATACTGTCGTAGGCAAAAACGACCGGACTGGGCGAGTGGTTGCCGTCCAGGATAGTCTTGTACTTCAGATCCCACTGTGCAGCTATATCTTCGGCAGAGATCGTACCTCCGTCCATTCTCGCCCAGTTATCTTTCACCAGTTTGTTGTTCACCATCTGGCGGAGGGAAGGATGGCTCTCGGGCGAGGTAGGATTAAAGCCGCCATAGACATGGATACCTCCGTATATCTTAAACGCCGTATGGAGCATCGATCCGCCCGCCGCCTCGGTGGACTCGGTAGGCGAATAGGTGCCGGCGGCAATATAGACCGAGCCGGATTGAAGGTTATTGGCATGGAGGTAATCGCGCAGGTCGTTGATAGCGTCCTGTACCCTGTTTTTAGCCGTAGCCCACGAGCGCCCGTCGTTGCTGAAATCGCCGTCCGCGCGCACGTACCGTATAGTATCCGTCTGCGCATACGCACTCACGCACGCGCATACGCTCATCATTATTAATAATAATATGTTAGATTTCGTTTTCAATGCTTAACTTTTAGCTGTCGTTTAGCTGTCATTTAGCTGTCGTTTAGCTGTCGTTTAGCTGTTCAGAACCGATTTTGACCTTATGGTGTCGTCCTCGTTTCGGACTTATCCTCTAGCGGCTGGTTAAAATTAAACACGCCGCGGATCCATGGTACAAACACATCGCTTGTGTTCACCTGTTGCTTCAGCGTCAGGTAATACTGCGCCTCCGCCTCTGTGCTCCCGTTCGTTCCCATACGCAACTGAAGCGGGAAATAATTGGGGTCTCCCTCTACGGTATAAGGGATGGTATAAAAATAGGTTCTGCCTTCCCACCATAGTCCCTCGTCTCCCGGCGAGACGATATCCGGGATGTCATATCCGGATGAGGGCAGGGCGGGGAGGGTATTCCGCATCGGCTTGAAGCAGTACGCCCAGCCGTTGAAGAGGCGCCGCGCCTCCATGTAGGTCAGTCTGACCGCCTGGGAAGGATCGGCGGTATTGATACGCTTATCCTCCGCCACAGACCATTGGATATCCACCTTGGACGCTATATGATATAGCATTAGATCCAGATTGACCACATACTGGACGCTGTTGTCGAACGCGCCGTAGTATTGTCCGCCAACCTCGTAGTTATACGGCGTGGTATAGATGTTATGCAAGTTATCCTGTATCTCCTGTGAAGAGACATCTATTTTCAAATCCAATACATCGTCCAGGGTTACGATTGAACCCAACGACTCGCTGAATTTAGTCAGCAGCGGTACCGGCGAAGCAATCGCATAGGTCCGCCCCTGTACATTATTGCCGACGAGCATGATATTCATCCGCTTCGTGACGCTATATATCGAGTCGCCCTCCGACATGAGTGGGCCAGTATATCTCGTTGCTTTCCAGTCATCGTCCTGAAGTCTCCATTCCTCTTGAGCCATAATCCTCCACTCGTCTTCCTGTTTCCAAAAGACAAAGAGATAGATATAGTTAGGCAGCGCAAATCGCTCCGTCTGCCCCGGATCTCCCATTACGCGCCGCGGGCTTTGGTGCCGCACCATTGTCTCTGCGGGCAGATAGATAGTGAACGGTATCTCCCTCTTCATCGGCTCCTCGCGCTCGCATGCAATGCACACAAGCATCAATACGAATAAAATAATATGATAAATCTTCTTTGTCCTCATCAAACCCTTAAACATCAATCTCGTGTTCGCCACCTGCCTTCCAGTCGAGCGTCACGCTTGCGCCGACGTGCGAATTAGCCAACGGCACGACCGATCCGTCCTCATGCAGCTCCACTTTGATAATCTCCAGTCTTCCCGCTAGCAAGGGATAATCGACGCTCAGCACAGTCTCCGTAACCGTATTATCCGGTTTCCGCACATATACCTTCAGCTGCCAGTATCCCGCCTCCTTTTTCGCCTTCGGCAGGAGAGCCGGTGCGGGAGCTGCAGCAGCGGAACGGGAGGGCAGCGACACCATTGCGTAGCACAAATCGGTCAGCCTCTCCGCGCGGATAAGAGAAGGGTTATCGTATGTGAACGCGCTATCGCGGACATCAAATCCCGTAGCGGTACCGCTGAGTACCACCTTCATATCCAGCGGGTCAATCTTCGCCGAATCCACCACCAACGCCACCGCGCTGCTCACCATATACAGGTGGACATAATAGGACTCATCCCCCTCTTGCGCCATCTGCATAGGCAGGCGCGCGGAATAGACCGCGGTGGGGTGCGAATCCAATGTATCCCCGCTAATCTGCGCAATGCGCATCGTAGCCGCATGGTCCTCGCCCGATACGGCTATATTATGGTTATTGAGTATATTCACCAGCGCCAGATGCATATAATCCTCGCGGGGGATATAGAGTGTATAGGATTTCTGCTTGGCGTTGATAATCTCGTTCTTATGATAGCGCAGCCGGTCCAACTCATCGGTGGAAAAGAAGCTCATATCCAGGTCGTGCGCCTCCCCGGAGAAAATAGGAGCCATCCATTGCCGCAAGGTGTCGGCAACGGGGCGCTCTTTGATGGTTTTCAGTTTCTCGTCTATCGTCATCTGGATGTCCGTGACAAGGCGCATCTCATAGTTGAGATAATAATCCTTGCCGCACACGCTCAGATCATCGTAGATCAAGTTGCAACCCGCGAAGAGCAAACCGAATAATATGAGTACCGGACGTTTCATAATCAGGCATCACCCCTTCCGGGCCGCGCGAAGCGCCCCGGAAGGAATAATGCAGAAGTTTCATTAGTCGATGTCCATTGTATAGGTATGACCGCTCAACCAGCTCATGTTAACCGAGAAACCGAGCTCCAGTTTCGGAGTACGGAGGTCAGGAATGGTGTTGTAAGCGTTCTTCAAACTCTTCAGATTCAGCTGAACCGTAGTCGTATAGTCCTGCTTGAATACCTTGTTGCCCGTTTGAGTAGCTTCCGAAGAAGCCAAGTTAGCAACTATATAGAATTTGCCGCCTGCAGGGATCAAGCAACCGTCTACACCGATGAAGTCCTCACCGGAAGTATTGGTGAACTCAACGCAGATACGTACATCTTTGTCCGTACCAGGACCGGCAGCTGTCTCGAGAACGAGAGTAGAGTTCATATCGGAATACGAAGTGGTTGCAGCCATGCCCGACTCAGTCATTACATTATCATAGATAGTGTAATTATCAGCACCTACCGGCGTGAAATCGAAACCTACGTTCTTCTGGCTACCTACGAAAATACCGGTGATAGGATAAGAAGCGTTATTGATTAATTTTCCAGTAGTAGTATAAGGAGGATTAGTAGGAGTGTTGTCCTCCAGCGTACCGGCAGCCAGCTTAACCTGTACATCCAGACGAGCTACTGCATATTGGATAGTATCTGCAATAGCTACGGCACGCGTATTGGTGTTCACAGCACGTGAATCGGTGTGAGCTGCAAGAATAGTGCCCCATTCATTCGTGTTGTCGTACATATCCTTCTTCGAGCTGTTCGAAGTCTTGATCTGGCTGTTAGCAAAATACCACAATGCAGACGGATAGGTGAACATATGCGGCAGTGCATGGTTAGCAGCCGTGTACTCTCCCTCTGTGCAGAAACGGAAAGCAGTAGCATCCCATTTGATATGAACAGCCTCTTCCGGCAGCAGGATATTTGTCGGATAGCCCGTGAGATCAGCGTTCAGAGCAACAGCATAGTCGCCTTCCGCATCCGGACCGGTGATAGTAGCTTGAGCTGCGATAGCATCCCTCAGCTTCGTTGCCAGCGTAGTGGTCAGCGGAACGAGAGAGTTATAGAAGTCGTGCATCAGACGCTGAACACCGTTCGAAGAAAGGGTGTGCAGTTTGCTGTACTCTACAAACATAGCTGCCATAGCAGGATCGTAGGTAGTAGGATCAGCTACATCATACTCTTTCCATGCGTGCGTACCGTCGCTTGCGTTAGCCAGCGAGTTAACATAAGCAAGCAGAGCGACTGCCTTCGCGTCACCGTGAGCGGTTGCCAGATTAGCGATGATCGGCTCCAGATCAAAGTGGTAGTCTGCCGGTTGCTTGTTGTTTGCCGTATCGGCAGCAGCCAGAGAACCAGCCTCGAATTTGGTGCCTGATTTTGCAGACTTGGCGTAGAACAAGAACGAAGCGGTGGTCAGAGGAATAGATACATTAGAGTAAACTTTTGCATTGCTTACAGTACCTAATGCAGAAGCTTCATTGATGTCACCCAGATGGATGTTGTCGCCCAGACGATTGTCACCTGACACAATATCAGTCTGTTTAACAAACGGAACCAGGAAAATGCTGGTCATACCTTGGAATTGCGAACGGCCATTTTTTTGTACAGTAGTACCCGGCATGCGGTTCGGACCTGCCTTGATTTGATTCGGAAGCTCGATAGAGAACTCGGTCTTTACCTCCTCCATCTTTTTGGATTCCGGTGCATTTTGGTCGCCCTTACAGCCTGTAAAAGCGATGGCGCTTGTCAGCATCGCTGCACAAGCCAAAAATGTCATCTTTTTCATGTTTAAAAAGTTTTTTTAACCATGGAACTTCGGCTTCGTCGAGTTGCGTAAGCGAGCTTACACCCGACTTGCACGAACTTTCATAATTTTTGTTAATAAATTTAGTTAATTTGGTTAATAAATAAAGTTAATTAATGTTTTTTTTGTTTCTGTTTTGTGTTAATAATATTTTTTGTGGTTATTTTCTCTCGATGTTAACCGTGATGCGTCCGAGGTTACGCATGATATGTTTCAACTCGTCGCGCATATAGCGATAGGTAGCGCCGCCGTGGAGGGCTTTGATCTTCTTCTCGCGGATGTCCAGATCCGGCTCTTCATCCATGATAGCAAACACTTCGTCTCTTCCCTCGAAGTCCACTTTCTCCAGCATCTCCCGCAGGTCCTCCCAGCTCTCACCGCCGTTAGTGATATCGAAGAGGCTGTCCGCCAACTGCGGATAAGCAGCCTGCATCTGTTCCTTAATAGTCTTTGCACGCGCGGCAGCCAGGCGGATGTTATACGCGAGCCGTCCGTCGAAGGAAGCAAAGCCCGTCACCTCGATGCGCGATATGCGGAGCGTAGTATCCGCCAATATTTCTCCCAAGGCATCCAGAATATCCGCCATCAGTTCGTCGTTCTCCAGGAACGAACGGTCCATCTTAGACACATCGACATCGAAATACAAGTATCCGTTGCGCGGACCGAGGCTCAGCACCTTATGCGCTATGACTTCCTCTACCGGCTCGTCCGTGGCAGGTTCCTCAGCCGGCATCTCTTCCACCGGCTCGGTCTTAGCTATAGCCTGCTCTTCTTCCGCCGGCTGTTCCTCGCGCTTCGGCGCATGGTCCTTGGCAGCAGGCTCTTCTGCTACAGCGACCGCCTGTTCCGGCTCTTCCCGGGCGAGGGTGTAAGATGGTGCAAAACGGTCCTCTTGTGCAATCGTGTCCGTTTCAGATGCTGCCGCAGTTGCCACCGCAGTAGCTGCTGCAGCTGCCGCTGCTGTCTCTGCAGCGGTCTCCAGTTTCTCGCAGTCGCAACGGCGTGCAAGCGACTCCTCGTCGCCGCCCAGCGGGAAGACCAGATTGACGCCTATCTTCGGCAGCACCAGCCATCGTCCGCCTTGGGATTGCATATCGCCGCAATGCTTACATTCGTATTGCCGATACCATGCGTATCCGGCATCCACGCCGCCTTCCAGTTCAATGCTGAAATACGGTTTGATCGGGAAATGCCATCCACCGCTGGCACCCGCCATAGCGGCATGTCCCTCGTAACGCCCGTCCTTAACCTCCTTGTACATCCAGCTCACGGGGTAGGCATCGCCCGCCACGTTGAACATCGCATAGGCGGCGTTGATAGAAACAAAGCCGCGGTTGAACACATTGCAGAACCAATATCGGGGAGCGACGCTGACCATGAGGTGGCGCCATTTGGGGAACTTGGTATCATCCAGCGGGAAGGGATTGAATCCCACGCCGAACTCCATACTCCATTTCGGCGCCATCTTCACCTCAAGCTGGAGGTTCGGCGTAGCGGCAGCGTCATAGAGCAAGTTGTTCTTGATCGCCACAACTTCATCCTTCGCCTCCCGTTTCACCTCTGTCGAGTCGGTCGCGCTCGCCATTGCGCACAGCGCGCGCGTAGGGATGAGCGACATTCCTAAAGTGAGCAAACCGAACAATATGTAGCGTAAATGAATCATTATATTTATCTTTTTTGCACCTTACATGTTGTGAATGCCTACGCGGCATTAAAAGCGAGCGCAAAATTATTAAAAATTTTACACTCGTGCAATAGTAAAGAGCAATTATTGCTTTAAAGTTAAGAAAAAAGCACTATTTTTTACGAATTATCAATATCAGACTCCCATTCTGATGGTGTGATTCCCGTTTCTCTGACGAAAGTACGAGAGAAGACCACGGGTGAAGAGAAGCCGGATTGCTCCGCAATATCCTGGATTTTCATATCGGGATACTCGCGCATCAGGCGCTTTGCTTCTTCGATGCGGTAGTTAGCCACGAACTGGTAGAAATTGCATCCGTACTCCGTCATAATGAACTGGGAGAGATAGGTCCTGTTCATCGGCAATACCTGCATGAGGTCGGTGAGCCGGAAGTCCTTGTTGAGATAAGGTTTCTCCTTCTCCATCCATTCATCCAGGCGTGCGCGGTTGGAAGAACTGTCCGGAGCCGGCAGTTGCGTCTCGGCATCAGACGTAGAGGCAGCGATGGAGGCTTTGGACAGCTCCCGTTCCTCTTCTTTTATCTTCTCCCATGGGTCCGGACGGAAGAAGATCTTCTCCGTGCTATAGAAAAGGAGGAAGAAGAGGAGCCACATCTGGGTGAAAGCGTAGGTAGGAACATTGGAGAAGCACATATAGGCAAACGAGCACCCGACGATAAAGACCATGATCAGATAGCGCACCACCCACTGGAAATCTATATCATCCATGGAGGCGAAGTTCGCCTCGCACCACTCGCGATAGACATGCACATGGCGGAAGAGCATAAACAGGATATAGAGCGGATAGATTGCCAAGAGCCATCTGAGGTCTATATCCAGCCACCAGTCCAACGCTCCGACGAGAACAACAGGAGCAAGCTGCGCGAAGGCTTTTTTCCACGTGAGCCACCCGGGCCGGAGGAACTCGGCGGGATAGACCATCAGCATCCATGCGAGGATATCTCCGAGGACAAACTCCCATCCCTGGAGGCTGAAAATGCCGTCCGCTATCTCCGGCGCATCGCTCCTGTATCTTGCTATGAGTCCGCCAACCGTGATCAGCGTCCATGCCAGCATGATCCCCGCCATAATCTTACGCATGCGTTTGCCCTCATGGTGGCGCCAGAGGAGATAAGCGCTACCGCCGCAGAGGGTAATGATCATCGTATAGGGGGTAGGCAAGATGATAGAATGGAACATATTCACGGGAATAAGCGGCGTGAGCATATTGCTGACAATCACCACCACCGACAAGACAAGTCCGAAGATTATTTCGTCCTTATAGTCGTAATAAAATTCGCGAAGGGGGTTTTTACCCCCCCCCCGTCTGGTAATTCGCTGATTTTCTTGCATTTACAGTCATTGCTTGATGCTTCCATTAGCGTCATTGTTGTTTTTCGACTGCAAAATTACACATTTTTTTTGATATAGGCAATAGCAAAGTGTATTTTTTCAGCAAAAAAAAGACCCACGGGAGCGTGAGTCTTCTTATAGAAAAGTATGTTATTTCTCTCATTCGACCTTTCTGCCATCGAGTGTATAAAGACCTTCGGCAGAGCGGACGTAGAGGGTAGTGCCAAGCATAATGAGGCGATTTACCATTTGGTCATTTACTATCGGGTCATTGATCCCTTCGGGCCATTTGCGGGTGTATTTATAGATAGGCGGGTTGCCGTCATCGGCGTCGGAGGTGGTATAGAAGGTATTGTTGTCGAGCCAGCAGATAGCTTCTCCCTGCCATTCGTAGGAATAGCATTTGAGGGGTTGTGGTTGGCGCGCCAGCGCCTCCGGTACGGTCTCGCCTTCCTGACGCTCCCAATAGAGGATCCACGAATAGGTAGCGACGATATTATTATGGTTCTTGATAAGGATATGCCTGCCGTCGGGTGATATATCCGCTCCGGTGACGAGGTGGAAGCCTTTGTAGGGCTGGTTCTTCTCGCTATAGCCGAGGTCGGAGCGTACGCCGAGATCGCAGATATAGGTCAGGGTCTGGGGCTCGTCTCCGTAGTCGAGGCGGAAAGGCATAGAGAAGACCTGGCAGACATTATAATAGACCTTGGTGATGATAAAGATCGTTTGGGTCAAGTTATCATACATCAGCGCTTCGCAGTTATGCTTCTTGCCGTCGGGATAGGCGAACTTGATATTACCGGGCGTGAGGGTTATCTCCGGCGTGTTGACGGGATCGATAGCCGGTTCTTCGAAATAGATGACGGAATAGTTGCCGTCCGTCTCCTCATTATCGCCGAAAGCGCCTATGAAGAGGTAGTCCGTGCCCTCATACACGCCTCCGGAGAGGTCCTCCCAATCCCAGCGGATGGATTTAGGGAATTTCACTTTGCAGGCGCGCTCCGCACCTTTCTCATCGGTAGCGATGATATAATTGGAGCGCTCGTCGCTCTGCATCCATATATATCCCGGCGTGACGCGGGAGCAGGCGATGCCGGAGACCTCGATGATGTTTTTGGCGATATCCAGCGTGCCGCATTGTCTGCGGGTCCAGTCGGTGTTCCAAGCCAGTGTGTCGCCGTTATAGACGAGTTGGGGAGCTGCCTCGCACGAGGATAGACCGCCTATGGCTAAAAGAGCCAAGACCGCTACGCTCCAAGATAAAAGACAAGGGAACTTTTTCATTTTCTTATTTTCTCATTATTTCATTTTCTCATTTGGAGAGGGCGTACATGGCGAAGGCGGCGCAGCAGATACCGGCTATCTGGAGGGGGTTAGGGATCACCGAGAGGATGATAAGGGAGAGGAGCACCGTGACCATCGGGGATAGTCCTTCCATCGGGGAGACGATAACGGCTTTGCCGTACCGATAGGCATAGACGAGCGTCAGGGCACCTATCGAGTTGAGGATCTGGATACCGAAGCAGCCGCAGGATTTGGTGAGGGCTTCTTCGCCGGCGAAGAAAGCCGCTGCATCGCCGTTCATATAATACGCCACGGGGATGAGGATGAGTGCCGTGAGCGCCATCCAGACGAAGATAGACTCGGCGTCCATGGAGTTGTTAGCAAACTTCATGAAGAATCCCTGAATACCCCAGGCAAAGAGAACAAGCACGGCGAGCACTATCCACAGCCATCCGGATACGGGGCTGCCTTCCTGGCCCGTCTCCAGCGAGAGGAGCAGGATAGCGATGAGCGCCACGACGATACCGGCTATCTGCCACCGTGAGGCTTTCTCCTTGAGGAAGACAGCGGCGAGGGTGATGACGATGACCGGCGACATGGAGATAAATGGATAGATGATATAGGAGGGTCCGAGTGTGAGCGCCTTGAAGAGCACCAGCTGGCCTCCCGCTCCGAGCAGACCTACCGTGCAGCCCAGCAGCGCCGATTTGGCGTCGTGCATGAACTTGCCTTTGTTGATAACGAGCGCAACGATAGCGCAAGGGATCATCGATAGCGCCCAGAGGATATACACTACGGTATCAGGAATACCATTCTGGATCTGATAGCCGGAGAACGCTCCCCATACACCCCATGTGACTACGGTGATGAGGATAAAAAGAAGCCAAAGTTTGTCTTTCATAAAGCTATTTACGATTTAATCATTTACCATTTTGTCATTTATTTGACTACTTGGTTATTTTATTTTCTCGAAATACGGTAATCTCTCCAGCGGTACATCAATGCGATAGGTCTTGCCGCCGCGGTAGCGTTTGCCTTGGTCGTCACGCCACGTGCCTTTCGGCAGGCGCACTTCGCGTTCGAGGCGGGTGTCCACCACGGGCGCGACGAGGTATTTGTCGCCGAGCATGAACTGGTCCTTGCAGGTCTCGAATCCCTGGTGGGGGAACTGGTACTCCATGCAGCGGACGATGGGTTCGCCTGTTTGGGAGGCTTGGCGTGCATAACGCATGATATAGGGTCCGAAAGCGGCATGGAGTTTCGCCATGCGCCGTACGACGGCGAGGTTCTCCGGCGAGAGAATGCGCCAGGGCGCTACGGAGAACTGCATCATCGGCATGAGTGCATGCACTTGCGCCGAACGCACTATGAGAGCCTGATCAAACGCATCTTCGCTGATATCGAGGAACGCCGCCCATTGTCCGCCACCCACCATATCGGGGCAGGCGTAGGCGTAGCCCAGAAGCCCTGCGACGCACATCTGCGGGATAAGCTGGCGGACCGCATCCCAGCTGTAGTCCTTGTCGCCCAGACGCTGTACGAGGGGCTGCCCGCCCATCTTCCAGCACGCGCGGTACTCATTGAAAGGGAAGGAGAGCCCGATCTTCGCCCACGAGGTAGTATGATCTACGTTCGTGGCTGAGGGGTCATAGGCTTTGAGAGGCGCGGAGGCATAGCAGTTGTTATCGCCGGCATCGAACTTAAAGCCGTCGATGCCGTAGCGCTCCTGCGCCTTACGGAGAACGGAGACGAAATAGTCCGCCGCCTCGGGGTTGGTGAGGTCATAGCAAGCGGAATAGCCGTTCCACCAGTTGAGGACCGCCGTACCGCCGTTGGCGTTGCGGAGCAGATAGCCTTTGGATTCCAGATCGCGGAACTCGGGCGAGTCGGGGCTGACGAAGGGACATATCCATACCATGACCTTGAAGCCGAGGGCATGGAGTTCGTCCATCATCCCTTTGGGATCGGGGAAACGCTCCGCCTTGAAATCGAAGTTGCCGTAATAGCGCTGCCAGTTGTCGTCTATCATGAGTACGCCGGCAGGGAAGCCGTTGTCGATGATGGCGTGGGCGTAGCGCAGTATATCCTCCTGGTTCTGGTTGTACATCAGTTCGATCCATGTGTTATACTGGGGCATGGTGAAGAAGAGGGTATCGGGCAGTTGTCCGTTAGCGGGGAAATACTTCGCCTGCGCCGCCATATAGGCATCGCGTAGGGTAGTACCGGCTTTGACGCGCTCCATAGGCACGGAGGTCTCTATTCCGCCATCCTTGGCGGAAAACACAAACGCGCCGTCCGACCACATATATTCGCCCTCGGAAGAGAGGAAGAGAGGCACAAGCTGGTTATTGGCATCCTGGGTATTGAGGTCAAACGCAGGGAGGTCGGTATAAGGCTGCTCGTGGCCGAGGCCTACAGAGGCACCCCACCAGGATTGTCCCCAAAGTACTAAGGGACAAAGTACCAAGTACAAGACAAGGACGATTGGACGATTTACGATGTACGATTTATTTACCATTGGGACATGTATTATTCTACATTGACGGTAGTCAGGTAGTTGTATCCCGTTTCTTCATCCCAACAATCCTGGTTTGCTAAACGAATAGAATAACGGGGATTATTGCGCAGACTCGGTTTTGGGTCCGGCAGGTTAAGATAGAGTTTGTACTCTCCGGCCTTCTTCGGCATAAAAGCAGCCTCCACATAAACCATCTCATCGGTGAACCAGAACCGCGGGTCAGAGTTTGGCACCACGGTATAGCGATCTTGGGAATCTTCAGTATTGATAAGGATGAACTCAATGTCACGCGGATTTTTGGGCGCAGCCCAGCCGACGTTCACGAGCGAGAGTTTCGCCTTCAATTCCTCACCCACCTTTGGATTTTGTGTAGTAGCGATATCGCGTCCCTCGAAGCGGTAACCGATGCTGCGGTAAATCAAATCCTGACAGCCTTCGTTTTTCCATCTGTTATGGGTGGGGCGATAATAATCCTTATTGAGATAGGAGATATGCATTTTCAAGAACTGGTCGAGCGTCTTCTCGCAGGACGCAATCGTAGTGTTCCCGCTGCCGGGACAAGACTCGCCACCATAAATCGTATATTTAGTCTCCGCCTCCCAATAGGCACGCAATTCAGAATTATTGAAAGTACCCAAATCGCTTGCATCCGCCATGATGGCATCATCATGGGCAGCCAGACGTGCTTTCGGCGTACCACTAAACGCCTCAGCGCGCGTGAGTGTGTCTGCTATCGTCCAACCGTAACATTTCTGCTTGAAGCGCGGAGTACGGATACAGAGCATGCGCTCCTTCGGGAGTGCCTCCAGCAAGGCATCAAGCACTTCACGACGGCTCGCAAAATCAGTAGCTTTGAAATAGGAAGTATAATACCATTCTCCCCATACGCCGATAAATCCAGCTTCCATGGTGTAGATCACATCTACGTACTCCTGGAGAATGGGTTTGATTTGCTCTATATGTTGCAATATGAGTTCCTTTGGCGCCTCATGCGGAGTCTGGCTCTCATTATTGGTATATGCAAAACGAATGACGCCTTTACAGCCCCCGTCACGGAGTGCTTGCAGGCATTGGCGAACCACTTCGAGATACGACTCCGGGATGAGTGTTTCGCGGTAGTCCTCCATATAAAAATCACAATGAACAAGTGTATACCCTGCTTTGTAATACCCATTCACTAATCCTGCAGAAATAGGCGAAGGGTTCGCGCTATGGCATTCATAAGCCTTATGGAGACCACGTTCGGGGTTATTGATCAATGTATCCAAGACGATTAACGACTCATGACGCAAACCATCCGACGGTTTAGGTTCATTGGTGTCACATGCTGCGAAGAACAGCACGACAAGCAAAGTAAAAAGAGAAAGAAAGTTTCTCATAATTGAAAAAATAGAGATAAAAAAAAGCGCCAAAAGCGGCTGCTCCGAAGAACAGTCGCTTTGGCATAAAAGATGATTAGTTGAGTTTCACCTCAAGCATTGGAGCCGCACCGTCCGTTACGTGAGTCTCAGGCAGGTTTCCAACCTCTCCATTCCATCCGGGAGCTTGTGCTAAGACGCCAATTTTGCATTTATTGAAATTAGGAATACTTGCGCGCATGAGTTTACCCTCAATTGCCTTGTCACCGTTAGCAAGACGTTTGATCTCAGATAATGTGTATGCACCTTCTGCATCCAATGCATCCCAACTCCATGCAGTTTGGTCTCCGCCATCAACAAAAGAGAAGAAGTCTGGCCACCACAATTCTTGTTCGGTCTCGGTATCAATATCGGTACCGCCCTCGATTAAGATGTCTGCGCCAGCATCAGCCCACAACCAACTTGCATGGCCCGTAGTAGCATCGTCATCCGTATTGATGAAGATATCCAGCACGCCTACGGCATCAGCTTCTCCACTATACTGGAGGTAGAAATACAGATAATCAGCATCGGAGATGAATTTAATCACATGGAGATCCTCCATGGTTGCATTGTCATCTACCGAAGCCATAGCTAACAGGTCTGCAGGCAGGTTGTCCCAGTCAGCAAAATCACCGTCAACCTTGATCTCGAAAGCTTTCTTTTCAAGTACTACGTTGTCGGTCATGGAGTTCTCACCAGCTTTGTTTTTAGCGGTCAGTTTCACAGCATAGGTGCCTGCTTCTGCATACTCGTGAACAGGATTCTCCTCTGCGGAAATTTCGCTACCATCACCGAAATCCCAAGCATAGGTCTCGGCATTAAGAGACTTGTTCTGGAAAGTAACTTTCATGCCGTCCACATCATATGTGAAACGTGCTTTCGGAGCTTCTCCTGCATTTTCGTTGTTCTTACAAGATACAGCAAAAATGGCTACAAATGCAAGAATACTTGCAAAAATTAAACTTTTTTTCATGATTGTTTAAATTTTAGAATTAATAAATAAAACGTTTGATTTATTAATCACGGCCAATTAATAACCGGGATTTTGGGGTATATGGCTAACCGATGTCTCTACATAAGGAATCGGATATTGCACCTTGTCGGCAGTATATGGCACAACTTCCCAAGGATGGATACCGGGGAAGCGTCGGTCCATATCCCGCTCATTACGGTAAACGTCGAAGTATCTGTGTCCTTCGAAAGCCAGCTCCATACGGCGCTCATCCAAAACAACATCCAATGCATTGTCATAGCCGTGCATTTTACCGGTTTCAAACATGCCTTCATCCGGAATACCGGCACGCGCACGGATGGCATTCACATCCGTCAATGCGGCAGCAGCATTGCCCAATTTGGCATTCGCTTCAGCCCGATTCAGTACTATCTCCGCCCAACGCAAGAATACCGGCGAAGAAAGCATCGGATCACCACCCTGATAACTGAACTTGGTAACAAAATAGTTCGGATTATTGAAGCGGCAAAGCGGATATTTGTCATATAGGCGTGCCGCACATTGTTCTCCTCCGTATGTTACGAAATAGAGTGTATATTCGCCGCTTGCATCCGGTTGGTTCATACCGTTTACTTTCACCTCGTTGATACGGTATGTCTTCCCATCTATTTCACAATATTTTCCTTCTCCATCAGTCTTCAGTTCTGCAAAGATATTACTTCTAAACTCATCTCCATCGGATTTTATAGGGAAGGAGACAACCGCCTTGCCACATAAAGGCAGGCGAGTATCGGTCTCTATTTGCAACTGGATATAACTCAGTCGCTTATCCATCGGGTAGCGCTCATAGAGATCAAGCAGCGGGTTACTGGCATATACTTCTCCCCAGCCTCCTCCGTCACCATTATACATACTGCCAATACTACCAGAACCACGCGTTTCAAGAGCAGTATGGGCACTTGCGAATAATGTCTCCTTACGATCTAATGCATTGGCAAAATAGGTCGGATAATCAGCATCCAAATATGTAATAGGATCGCCCATTTCAGCAATCACATCCAGCACTTTCTGATTTTCTCCCATATAGAGGTATACGCGGCTCAACAAACCGAGTGCAGCATTCTTAGTGGCATAACCCGGACTCCCTTGATGTCTCGGAGCTTTCATCAGTTCAGCGGCCTTGATAAGGTCGGCAACCACCTGATTATACACCTCTCCTACAGTAGCGCGTGTAGGATTTTCGGAACTTGTGCTGGTACGCAGGATCACCCCCATGTTGTCGGGACCGAGGACATAGGGTTTGGCGAAGAGATTAACCAGATTAAAATGCACCATAGCGCGCAGGAAATAGGCTTCACCTATCAGTTGATCAGCCGTGGTGGATTGTCCCTCTTTCAGCCCCTCAATCACATTGTTTGCAGTAAATATGATCTTATATCCGATCCACCAAAGATGACTATTATTTTTGAGATTTGCAGTCATCTTGTAACAGGTGGCTTCATATAAGTTATCCGTAGTACGTCCCGAAAGACAAGTATTGTCTGCGGGGAACTCTGCCATTTGGAAAAAATGTCTTACATACGTATTACCGGAGGCATATGGATCTACGTAGTCGTACTCTTCTTTGAACATGGTATAGCAACCATCTATGACGGATGCGGCTCCAGATTCATCTGCGAAAAGTACACTGGCATTCAACTCATCCGAAGGGAAGTAGTCGAGATTGCAACTTGCCAAACCGAACACCATTCCAAGTGCTACGGTTAAATATAATGCTTTTGTTTTCATAACAAATATTAATTTTTAATTATTAATTATTCATTAGAACTCAATCTCAATACCGCCCACGATATTACGTGCAACCGGATATTGATCAGTGTACATGCCTGCGGTGCTGCCACCACTCGTGGAAATACTTACCTCAGGATCCATACCCGAGAATTTAGTAGCCGTTGCAATATTGTCCGCCGAAACGAAAACACGAAGTTTGCTCATGTATTTCTTCGGAATCAATGTAGCGCAGAAGTCGTAACTGAGTGTGATGTTCTTCAGGCGGAAGAAACTACCATCCTCCAAATAACGTGAAGAAGGACTATTGGAATCTTGGTTGCCGTAAAGCACTGCCTTAGGGTGAGTTGCCTCATCTCCAGGGAACTCCCAACGAGTCCAGCCAAACTTATTGTTTTGTAGTGAATATTGGTTAAAGCCTGCATATGCACCATCTGCATCCAATGACTGGCGAGTGTAATTATACACCTTATTGCCATAAGTGAAACATGTATTGATGCTAAGGCTCAGTCCCTTCCAGCTGATTTGCGTATTCAGTCCCCCCTGGAACAGCGGCGTGGCTTTACCTACCGCCTTCGGGTTGGTAGCGCTATAGTTATTCGTGGTTGTCTTATTTCCCTCCGCATCAAGCACATACTCACCATCAGCGTCGACGACGTACCAAAGCGGGTCACCGTTAGCAGGATCTACACCTGCCCACTCACGCAGATACCATGTATAGACATCTTGTCCCTCTTTTACCTGCTGTGAGGAATTGATACCTTGGGTAAATGGAATGTGATCCGGTATGTTTACTACGCGGTTTTTGTTAAAGCCAATATTAAAACCTATATCCCAACGCAGATCCTTTATCTTTAGTACTTGTGCATCCAGACGATACTCAATACCTTGGTTACGTACCGTACCGGCATTCTTGGTAACATACTGGAATCCAGATGATGGCTCCACGGGCACATTCAGCAACAGACCGGTATTATCCGTATTATAGAGGTCAAGGGACATATCGATACGGTCAATGAAGGTCAAATCCACCCCAACAGCAGCCATATTCGCCGTTTCCCAATGTAGTAACGGATTGCTCATTCGTGTGGGAACAGCTGATGTTACGTTATTATACGATGCTCCTAATGAATAAGTAGCTAGATAACTATAAGGCGGGATATTATTATTACCCGTTACACCATAACTTGCACGCAGTTTCAAGAAGGAGACAACTTTCTGGTCCTTCATAAACTTTTCATTGGAAATCAACCAGCTTGCCGCTACGGACGGGAAATAACCTACACGATTCTTCGGAGCAAATATAGAACTTGCCTCTGCTCGGAAAGTAGCATTGATGAAATAACGCTTGCCATAGTCATAACCGGCTTGGATAAATGCTGCCCAACTGGCACCGGGTACTACATAACCTGACACCTCTTGCGGAACTGTAGCATTAAGAGCATCTACACCATTCGGCATTCCTTTTCCTCCAGCTACGGTATATTCACTCTTCCATACGCCATATTCATGGCCTACCATTCCGTTCACAGAGTGAGCACCCCATTGATATTGGGCTTTTAAAATATTAGTGGTTCCAAAAGAATTAGATACATCCATGGAGTTCTCCAGATAGGCGTCGGGATACTCCGGATGGAACGTGCGAGGATCCATATAAGTAATCCATTTGCCGTTACTATGCGAGAAACGGTTGCTCGATTGGAGAGTTAACCAATCCGTAATATGGAAATTAAGTTGTAAATCCGCACCCATCGAAAGACCTGTACCTTTTGAATAGTCGTATAGGGTATTATGGAGTGCATTCCATTTATCTTGGGAATACCATTTCCCACCATCCGGGCGTTTAGCTGAATTGATATACACTGGATTTCCTTCTGCGTCGTAAGGGTTATCCCAAGGCATCTTGTAGTATGCATCGTTCATTTGACGCCATGAAGATTCGCCTCTTGTGGTTGATTTATCAAAATATGCATTCACCTTCATATCTAACCATTTGAACACTTCTGCATTTAGGTTGACACGACCGGAGAATTTCTCAAAACCGGTATTAATAAATGTACCCTCTTGATTATAGTAGTTGAACGAAGCATAGTAGCCCAACTTTTGACCACCACCAGCTACAGAGATATAGTAGTCTTGCGTCACACCATTTTTGAAGAATGCATTTTGCCAATTGTAATTTTGATCCAACAACTCGATAGGGCGTTCGTCTCTAAAGGTCGAAGGAGAATACATAGATTTATGCAGGTAGTACAACTCCTCGGACTCCATGAGTTTGAAGTTACCAAACAGAGGTTGTGTTGAGCCAGCTGTTGCTCGAACAGTTACGTGTGCCTTCTCGTTACGTTTTCCGGATTTAGTGGTTACAACAATAACACCACCTGCTGCAGCGGCACCGTAAATACCCGTAGCACCGGCATCCTTCAATACAGAAATCGTCTCTACATCGTTTGGGTTGAACTGGCCACCCATCACACCATCGACCACATATACAGGGTCGGAAGCAGCGGTGATAGAACCTGTTCCTCGGATACGAATCTGAGCGTTAGCACCCGGTTGACCGGTCGAGTTACTGATCTGCACACCGGCAATCTTACCTTGCAACATCGTTCCCACGTCGCTTGTCGTTACATCCGTCAAAGCATCTGCACTTACCGTTACTACGGCTGAACTCAACTCGGCTTTCTTGACAGCCGAATAACCAAGGGAGACTACTTCTTGAAGCTGCTGAGCATCGGTCTCCATGATAATGTTCATGTCCGATACCGCCCGCAACTCAATGGTCTTGTAGCCCATGTACGACAATTGGAGTGTCGCTTTGTCGGGTACTGTGAGTGAGAAGTTTCCGTCGAAATCGGTTACTGTTCCGGTTGATGTACCCATCACCAGAATACTCACGCCAATCATCGGCTCCGATGTGTCAGCATCGATAACCTTACCTTTTACGTTGATGTCCGCGAAAGCAGAAACACCAACTAAGAGGCTGAGAAAGATTGTCTGAAATCGTTTCATGGTTGTTAATTATTTAGTTGATTGTTTTTGGGGCTAGTAGACTAGTATTCTAGTATTCTAGTTCTCGATTAGTTTAAGCAAATAACTTCTGGTGAAGGCGGCATGTATCTTGGGGTTGCTGCCGCTGATTTCGAACTCGCGCGGTTCGTCCGCCGTATATTCGACCGCGGTATAGGTCTTTGCGGGATCGAGCCCGCGGAGCTCCAATGTACCGTCAAAGGAAGGAACAGGAACGGTAGCTGCGTCCACATGCGCAGGATCCATCGCGCCTTCCGGAGCGACAGGGTCTATGTAGAAGGCGTAGTACATTGCGCCGTTCTGGCGGATGACGTGTGCCTCCGGGTAATCGAAGCCCCACGTATAGAGATTCAGATACTCGCCGCGGGCGAGGTTGTTCTCCTTGTATATCTTCATCCATTTGCGGAGCAGTTGCTCTTTCTCCGGCGTAAGAAGGAACGGACCTTCGTTCCAGTCGGGATTGTCCTTGGGCCACGTGAACTTCGTACCGATGACCGAGCCGGTACCGATCTGCGAAGCGAAGTCGTCGCCACCGTCGGTCAGTTCGATATGGTCTCCGTAATAAGCGAGCTGCGGCGCCATGGCGGCATAAGCTTTGCGTTTCATACGTACCTGGCGTGAGGACATCGGGTCGGAAGCGACCGCCTGGTTGATCTCAGGGATCAAGAAATAGTTGACCGCACATCCGCAGGGGCATACCTGAATGACTGCATCCGGTTTCATAGCACGTGCCTGAGCGTATATCTTACCGAAATAGGAAGGCATCTGCTCCGGTGCGTCATAGGCGCTGTTGAGGCCCGAAGTCTCATTGTAGTCGGGCATGCAGCAGTTGAGGTGCTGACCGTCGATCTTAAGACCATCAAAGTTCCAACGTTGGAGGAACATCTGCAGCAGGTCGGTGGTATAAGCATCCACGCCCGGGTTGACCGGCGAGAGATACCAGCTGTCCCACCAAGTGATATATTCGTGCGCCCACTCTGCGGTTTTCAGCAGGTACTCCGGATGCTCTTTGACGAGCTTCGTGTCGGGGTCAGCCGCGAGCGGTGCCCACCACAGTTTGGCTTTCATGCCCCGTTTGTGTACCTCGTCCGTGATATGGCGCATGTCAGCATCGCCGCCGGGGAAATAAGAGTTGGTGTTCCAGTCGCCTTCCGCGATCTGGTAGCCGTCATCTATATCCACCCATGTGAATCCGAGTTCCGCCACCTTGTCGAGCGTGCCCAATACCATATCCATCTTAAACGGACGTCCGTAACCCCATGCGCACCATACCGGTTCGAACGCCTCCGGTTCGGAGGGTTTCATCGTTACGCCTTCGTTAGCTTGCATATAATCCGAGAAGATACGGAGGGCATTGAAGTAATCGCCCTTGTGCGCCAGGCGGAACGCCTTGAAGCAATGCAGCGTATCGCCCGTAGCCAGCTCGATTGCGTCCGGCAGATCATAGCGGAGCGCCATCGTCACTTTGTTGTCATACCGTTTCCATTCTACCGGCATGGAGATCATGCGGAGAACCGGCTCAAAGAGACCGATAGCCATACCGCCGTCCCGCTGCCAGAGATCCACCACCGGAATACCGCCTCCGTAATCGGAGTTGTTCATACCGAGGTAGTTGTCCTTTTGGAAGCCTTCCGTTACAGGCAGTACCCAGTCCATGCGGGCGCTCGTGCTGCTCGGCTGGAGCGACCAAACGACGGTGTCTTTGGGCTCCATTTCCGTGCGACATAGTTCGTAGGCCTTGACGGTAACAGGTTTGCCCTCGTTGACGAAGAAGGTCTCCACCACTTCCAGACCCTCTACACCTTGTACCGGCGTGATCGTCTGATGCTTCACAACGCGCAGACCGTTCTCGCTGTACGGGAACGACTGCATGTCCGCTTCGGCGCAGATGAGACGCTCAGTGTCCGGCTTCGGAGAGCAGGCATTCAGGCAAAAGACCGCTGCGCTCAAAGATATAAGATAAAAGACTTTCTTCATAGGATGGTGTGTTTATTTATATTCCGTGAGGATACGGGCGGCGTTGTCGTGATAGATCTTTTTCAGGACTTCGTCCGGGAGGTTGAATCCGGAGAGCGCCCAGTGGTAACCGAGCTCCGGGCAATAGAAATGCTCGTCGTTGGTCTCCAGAACACGGAAAATCGTGCGGTACATCTCAGGACTCATACCGTTGTCGGTACCGAAGAGCACGCGGTCCTGATACTTAATAAGGAACTCACGCGTAGCGCGCGGCGTGTGCGCGGACTCGGCAACGCGCGCTGCGATATCTACATACATGTTCGGATATTTGTCCAGCAGCGCACCCAGACGCGGCCAGTCGTGACTCATATTCAGATAGTGGCAAGCGATGAAGATCGTGTTCGGGTTCTCGCGAACGGCGTTCTCAAAGGTCTGCACCAAAGCGTTGTAACCCAGGCAGTTGGTGGTATCCACATGCCATGTAACGGCATTAACCAGACCGTCGTTGGTCTCGTCCATCGGGAGGTACATCCAGTACGGCTCGGCGATATGGATACTGATCGGCATCTTGAGTTCTCCGGCTTTGCGGATAAGCGGTTGGATACGCGGGTCATCGATATGAATACCTGTTCCGTCTCCGGGACGTGCATACGTGTCGCCTTCACCCTTGTCGCCTAACTCACCTACACCGATAGCTCCCATCTCATGATAGCGCGCCAGGGTCTCGCAGGCTTTTTGGATACCGGCTTCGCTCATATCCGTGTAGTCGAAGCAGCACCAGAAACGGAAATGGTCCTTATGCGCATCGTAAGCTGCTACATACTCCTCAAACGGACGACCGATCCACGAGCAATGCATCACTGCGGTGTTGAGGACACCCACTTCATCCATGGTCTTGCACCACTGGGCAATCTCCTCCTCGGAGGAAGCGTAGTCATGGGCGTGCATATCGATGATGTCGAACTTAGCGCGCTGAACAGCCGTTACGGGGATGTTGTTGACCACCACCGGAGCAAAATCCTTGAGCAGAATCTTGTCAACAGGATTGGCAGAGGTTTCTTCCGCCGCTTTAGGTCCATTACATGCCGCCATAACGATTGCGGCCGAAACGATAGCTAAGAAATACAATGACTTTTTCATATGGCATTTTTCAATTTTGCGGTGCAAAATTACTTTTTTTTCTTTAAAAATATATAATAATGCAATATGCTCTATAACATATTTTTCGAAACAATACGTTCCGAAACATTGAAATACAATGAGTTAAAGCTTTAAAAATAATCAAAATAGTTATTTCGTAACGTTTCGAAAAGAGTAACGAAAGTATTTTGATTTGCATATGTCAGGAAAAAGTGTTAATTTTGCGCCACATTCGTCAGGAGACTTAACAATCTATACTACTATGAATACATCATCAGCTAAAGAGCGTAGAGCTTTGATCTTACGCATGTTGGAGCAACAGGAAGAGGTGTCTGTCGTAGCCCTGAGCCGCGAGACCGGTATATCGGAAGTAACGATACGAAAGGATCTTACGATTCTTCAGTCGCGTCACCTGCTATTGCGCACGCGCGGCGGAGCGATGCGCAAGCCCGTGGAGAACCCGAATGAGGATACCGCTATCTCCAAGAAGCGGATGTTCAATTTCAAGGAGAAAGAGCGTATCGGTCTGGAGGCGGTGAAGATGATCAAGGAAGGCGACTATATCATGCTGGATTCGGGCACCACCACGTTAGAGATAGCGAAGCATCTGGATAAGTTTCAGCACTTGCGGATTCTGACCAACTCCATGAATATCGCCACGGAGCTACTGGGTTACAAGCGTTTCGACATCGTCCTTTTAGGCGGCAACGTGCGTGTGAACAGCCATTCCGTAGTAGGACCGTTAGCACTCTCCGTTCTGCGTAATTTCAACCGGTACAAACTGTTTCTGGGTGTAGATTCTTTCTCGTTCGAGAACGGCGTCTCGACGCCGAACATGGAGGAAGCGCTATTGAACCAGATGATGATTCAGCAGGCAGAGAGAGTGATAGCCGTTTTCGATTCGTCCAAATTCAACAAACGGAGTTACGTCCATATCGCCAATGCCACGGAGCTGGATTGTATCATCACCGACCAGGCCATCCCGACGGGTATGATCTCCAAGCTGAAATCCGCGGGTATAGAGGTACGGATTGTATAAGAGCGTTACCCGTTGAAACGAGTGATAGAACCACGCCGAGAAGCCGGCGTGGTTCTTTTTTGGTACCGCTGTGAAGCGCTTACTAACTAACCAATCACCAACGAATCACTAAAGAATCACCAAAGATTATCTAATAGATTACAGCAGGATAAGAGGGGAGTAACTCGCGCAAAGATGCGCGAGAAATGCACGGGGAAGGACGAAAGGAGGCCCCCCCTGCCCCCTAAAGGGGGAAGGGGGGAGGGAGTTGTTAGAGTTGCTGGCCTTGGGGAGTGTATTTCGTGCCGTTCTTGAGGATGATGAGTTGACCGTTCTCAATGTATTTGACGGTCTTGGTCTGTATTTCGACATTCTCAATACCCTGGCGGACATTGATGTAGAAATAACCACCGAACGCCTCCCATTCGGGATTGCCGGCAGGGCGGAAATAGACAGTCACCCATCCGGCGTGCGCCGCATCCACGACGTAGTTGTTAGCAAAGCCGGCAGGATAATAATTCTCGTTTTCTCCAGAGATGCCCACCACTTTGAGCTGGTCTCCTTCTGTGAGTTTGGTATCAAGCATGTACTCTCCCGGCGCAGCGGTATTCTCCGCAAAGAGATAGTCTTCCGTAGCCGCCCATTCGTTGAAGGAACCAACGAGATAGTATTTCTCCGGTTCGGGACACTCGGTCTCTTCGATGGTCACGCCGTAGATATCGATGACATCGCCTGCGTGTGCAAAGCCGAAATCAATAACAAGAATACCGTTGCTTCCTTTTTCTCCCAGAATACCTTTGACCACTTCGTCATAGGCGAACTCTTCGTTAGCGCCGAGGTTGATAGACTGGTTCTCATAGATGACATTCGGGGTGTTGTTGTCGTCCTGCCATTTGAGGGTTACACCGGAGATGTCATGGTTTGCTTTCATCTTAAGCGCGACATGGTAGCACTTGCCGTCTTCGGCAGCCGGTCCCTGGTATTTAATCTGGGCTCTCCACTGACCTGTTCTGTCCGAAGCGATATGGACGGTAGCTTTAGCGGCAGCCTCATCATAGGTGAGATACGAGTCAAACTCTTCCTGCAGGTCTGCATTTCCGAACCAAGCGGACCATGGTCCGAGGTCCGCCGGAGCGGCATAGATAAAGCCGTAGTGCCAGTCGTCACCCCCTTGTCCGTCGGGACGGAAATAGACGGTGTATTCGCCGGAGCGGGCGATGGCGTAGTTGTTATCCATACCGTCCGGATACCATGCCGCAATCTCCGCTCCATCAGACATAATGACCTTGAACTGGTCTCCGGCAAGGAACAGTTTGGAAATCAGGTACTCTCCTTCGTTCCCGGGGTTAGCCGCCATTTTGTATGCAGGATCAACCGTCCAGTTGTTCATCGAACCGGCGAGGTAGTATTCCATCACAGGCACCTAGCGCGGGTCTCCGAGGTCGGAGCCATCGGTAGCTGCACCGAAGACAGGCGAACCAGCGTTAATACGTATGTCGCCATTTGCACCATCGCGGAAGAGCGGATCCGCTACGATGCAAGCGGTCTGGGTAGGAGCAGAATTGAACGCTACATTGAAAGAAAGGCAGTTATTAATCGCTGCACCTGCGTAGAGCGTTGTAGCTGCATAGGTTGCACCTTCCGGAGCGGCGAAAACAGAGTTACTGATGATAACATCGGTCGATTTCTCCGAACGGAGTGTACCGCAGTTGTAAAACGTACAATGGTCTACACGCAACTTGGCGTCCGCCACCTCTGCACCGCTGTTCTTGAGGTCAATCGGTTTGTAATTCGGCGTACCGGAGAAAGTGGTGTTCGCAACAGTAAGAATGGCTAATGGAAGTGGTTCAGAAGCCGCAGGAGCTGTCTCGCTATAAATAGCGCCTTTTTGGTTGTCATGGAAATAACAGCCGTCGAGTGTCAAAGAATGCATACGACGATTCGGACGCTGCGGATAGAGGATGTAACTCTTCCAATTGCAGAACTCGCAATCGATGAGGGTCAGCGCTTTGTTATCTGTATCATCATACGGTCGGATACAATGGTCATTGGCACCTTGTCCATTATTGTAGAGACCGCCATCGAATTTAATGCCGATGAAAGTCACCTGTGCGGAGTTGAGGAGCTTCATGTAATATTGCTGCGCTACAATCGGATGCGCACCCGGAGCCGCCTTAATGGTGATATTCTTGTTCAATTCCACCACCTCCGACTCTACATATACACCATCATCAAGCACGAGTACATCACCCGCTGATGCGGCTGCTACTGCATTATAAAGAATTTTAGTTCCCGGGCTCAATTGTGTTTCCGCATTCACTGCCAGCGCCACCAGCGCCACAGCGAAAAAAGCAAATATCTTTTTCATAATAATAGAATTTTAAGTGGTTATTTATTGCTCTACTTTCTGTCCGAGGACGTTGAATACACGGCCGTTCTTGAGGATGAAGAGCTGTCCGTTGCGGATGAATTTCTCTCCCTCGCTCATCGGCGTATTCACATTCTCGATACCCTGGAAAGGTACGGTATGGGGTTTGGTACGACGCACGCGCATGGTGTTGATCAGTTTTGCGGTGCCATCCTGGTTCGCGGTATAAGAGTTGAGCTCGATGCAGTCACTCTTGACGGTGAACTTGGTGAACGACGGCGCACCCGGTTGGCCGAACATACCGGTCATGAGGTCGAAATAGTTGGTCACTTTGTGTTTGTCGTAGTTCGCATCCATCTTTGCGCGGTCATACGGATAGTAACGCTTGCGTCCGCAGGTAGCTCCGATGAAATAGAGCGTACCGTCATCGGTAGTGAAGGTACCGCCTTTCTTACCGGTCATATTGGTATTGGTGTTGATGTCCACCGTCTCAATATCGGTGATAGAGCCTTCCACAACGGTGCGGGTGTCCGGATTAACCGGTCCGATGACTTCGTAGCAGTGGTCGTGTCCCTGGATAGCGAGGTCTATCTCACACTCCTTGAGGATCGGCAGCATGAGTTCGCGGAAGAGCGGCGTCTCGGAATCCACCGAGTGTCCCGAGCCGGAGAAAATATTCTTATGCGAGAGGGTGACACGGTATTTGGTGTTCGGGTGTTTCTCTATCTCCTGTCGGAACCAGCGGCGCACATCATTGGAGAGGTAGGTCGATTTCATGGATTCCTCTCCCGACGACGAACGCCACCAGTCCTGAAGCGAGTAAACGAGGAAGAGGACGTCGCCATAGACGAAGGAGTATGTGATGCCATGGAACTGCGGCCGATAGGAAGCAGGCACGGACATTGCGAAATCAGTAGGCGTATTGAAATGGTAGTCATAGTTGAGCAGGGGGCTGTCGTCGTGGTTACCATCGGTAGGCACGATCGGCATCTGCATGATCACCGGTTTGATCGATTCCTCGAACCAGCGCTCCCACTCCCACTCGGAGTTAGCGGAAGTACCAGTCTCCACGAAGTCCCCGGGGAAGAGGCAGAAGCGCGCTTCAGGGACAGTGTTCGCCGCCGCGGTAGCACACCATTTGGCATTCTCCACATACTCGGCATCCTGGATATGGCTGTCGGTCATATAGAGGAAGGAGTATTCGCCTTGCGCCGCACTCTGGGTACGGAAATGCGCTATCGGGCTCCAGTGTCCTTCGTATCCGACACGCCAAGAGTAGGCAGTACCCGGCGTGAGGTTGGTGGCAATCGCCTTATGGCTCACGTATTTGAAAGCGGTCTTGTTGGACATCTTAGTAGCCTTCAGCAGACCGGAAGTGGAAACGGCGTAACGGAGATCCTGGGTGATGGTGGGGGTAGCCTCCAAGGTCAAGACATCGGCTCCCTCGAAATCCGCCGCCACGGCACGGGCTTTCGCTACAATCTGCACTTTGCCGTCCATGATACCTTCGTTGGTGAACCATGCAAACGCCATGTTCGTGCGCGGGTTGCCGTTGATATTGGCTACCATGCAGTACGGTTCCTCCTTCGGAACGAGTTTGGTAGCCGCTTCGTTCATCGCCGCTATCTTATCGGCGATAGCTGCTATCTCCTCTTCCGTAGCCCAGAAGCTGTCCACGCGTGCGGTCTCTTTAGCAACCCAGAAGGGTATGAATGAAGGAATAGTGTAGTTCTCGATCGGGTAGAGCGCATCTGCCTCCAGCACCTCATGCGGGTAGAGGACAGGCGGTTTGGGAGCGATCACAGCAATCACGAAATCGGTGAATCCGCCGTCCTCGCTGGTGGCACGGATAGCCGTTTTTCCTTCCGCTACACCTGTTACGACACCGCGGATGTCCACCGTAGCAACGGCAGGATTGTCGGAAGTCCAGGTCAGTTTCTTGTTGGTCGCTTTGCGCGGGGTGAAGATCACCGTAGCCGCAGCCGAACTCTCGGCATAGATGAAGAGCGAGTCCTGGAAGATATCTATTCCCTGGAGCGGAATGACCGGCGCATTGGGGTCATACTCATACGCACCGACATCCACGCCTCCACCCTGGGGACGCGCCACACCGGCGAGGTCATAGGCAGGCGCTTTCGCCGCCGTGCCTTTGTCGATAAGGAACGAACCCGCCTCAATCGACCAGTCGGCAGACTGCATTTCTGCTATCTGTGCCGGTGTCTTAGGCAGACCAACGAATGAAGTGGGTGCCACGAAATGCGGACCGTCCGCTGCACTATTATCGGCATTGAGCGAGAGGCTAAGGAAAGGCGAAGCATTGAATCCCTGGTCGGCTATATTATGGCTCGACGGGCTGCCGGCAATATAGTTCGCCGGATCGGCAAAACCGTCCTCCGATTTGTTGCCCCACATGACGGAGTTATAGACCTCGCTGTCGGAGTGAATACCGGCGTACTGGGCACCCCAGTTGTTGGCGAAGGTACAGTTGATGATCTTTCCGGCAGGGTTATAGACACCTCCGGAATTAGGCCAGCTTCCCTCCGCTGCTGCGTTGTTATAGAACACGCAGTTTTGGATGATACCCGATTTGTTGTAAATCGTGGCATAGACACCCTCGCATCCGCGGAAGATACAGTTCTCAATGAGCGCGCCTTTGTTGTAGATGGCTCCGCCACCGCCGTCCGCGAGACAGAGTTCAAACAGACAGTTGCTGATGACAGCCGGCCTCTCCGGGGAAATATCATCGACGTAGATAGCGCCGCCTGAGGACATCGAATGGCAATTACGGATGATACAGTTGTTGACCGTCATATTGCCGCGCACATAGAGCGCGCTGCCGGAGGAGCTATACTCTGCGTTCTGCAGGATCAAGCCCTCGAAGAGGACCGGAGCAGCCGGTTCGGACTCCGACTTGATCAGGATCTTTCCCAACTCCGTACCGTCCATAATGGTCTCGAACAGCTCCGGGTCCCGCATGCCGGAAGCAGCATCATAGCCACCGAGCATGGAAACATACTTGCCCGCCGTAACCGTCACGCGCTCGTTGTACGTGCCCGCGGCAATAAACAAGGTGTCGCCGTTCCCGCATGCATTAAAACCGGCGGTAATCGTTTGCATGGCAGTAGCCCATGACAGACCGTCATTGCTGTCGTTGCCGGCTGTCTGGCTGACATAATGATTGGCTGCTGACGCGCACAGCGCTGCTGTGCAGACCGCCAAAAATAGTAGAAATCGCTTCATAAACTATGATAATTTGAGGTTAGTATTGTATGGTTACTGCTTGTCCCAAAGCATTGAAGATGCGGCCATTGCGAAGGATGAACAGTTGTCCGTCGCGAATGAATTTCTCTCCGTCCATCAGCGCTTTCGGAGTCTCTATCCCTTCTCTGATATCTGTCACTGTATGTTCCCTATTACGAACGATACGCATGGTGTTAATCAGCGTCACATTGCCCTCGTCATCGTCCGCCGTATAGGATTTGAACTCCAGGCAGTCGTCCTTCACCGTGATCTTGGTGAACGTCGGCGCATTCGGCTGCCCGAACATACCAGTAAAAAGGTCGAAGTAATTCGGCACATTATGATGCTTGCCGTCAAACAGAACAGCCAGGTCATCTGTGTATTCGCGCTCCATTCGTGCACGGTTATGCGGCGAATAGCGTTTATGTCCGCAGGTGGCGCCAATGAAATAGAAAGTGCCATCGTCTGTGCAATACGTACCATTCTTATAGCCCGTTACATTCTTGCTGTTGTCAATGGCGACCTGCTCCCGGTCACTGATAGCCTCCATAATAGGCGTCATGTTATCCGGATCCACCGGACCTATTACTTCATACGTGTGGTCGTGCCCCTGCAGAGCAACGTCGATCTCGCACTCTTTCATCGTAGGCAACATACATTTACGGAACAACGGGGGCTCCACATCCGTAGAGTGATCCGAACCGGAGAACAGATTGAAGTGCGCCAGCGAAACACGGTATTTGGTGTCAGGATTGTCATGACACTGCGTACGGAACCAATAACTAACATGATCCGTCAGATAGACCGACCATGATTTGTATTTCTCGTCATAGGACTCACGCCAGAAATCCTGCATCGAGAACACCAGGAACAACACATCTCCGTACACAAAACTATAGGTTATACCCTCAAACTGCGGTTTGTCAGTGACCGCCATATTGAAATAATTATCGGTATTGAAATGGTATGTATAGTTGATTAACGGACTATCGTCGTGGTTCCCGTCAGTCGGTACAATCGGCATCTTTTTGATCACCGGCTCCATTGCCTCTTCGAACCATCTCTCCCACTCCCACTCACTATTAGCCAGTGTGCCATCTTCTACAAAATCACCGGGGAAACAGCAGAAACGCGCTTCCGGCACAGTTTTCACAGCCGCCAGAGCACAACGGCGCGCCTCGTCCACATATTGTTTGTCCATGATATGGCTATCGCTCATCAGCAGGAAGGAGTACTCCCCCTGCTGCTCTTCTTCCGTACGGAACTGCGCTATATCGCTCCAATAACCGGCATGCCCTACACGCCAGCTATATATAGTACCCGGCGTGAGGTTGGTCGCCAAAGCTTTATGGCTGACATAAAAGTATTTGGTACCGGCTTTCAGTTCTGCTTTTTTATAGATATACGAACACTGGCCAACATACCGCAATGCCTTCTTTGTCCGTTGCGCTGCAGCAGGAACCGTAATCACATCCTCCCCCTCGAAATCCGACGCTGCCGCATCCGCTTTGGCGATGATTTGCAACTCGCCATCAAAAATACTATCATTTGTGAACCATGCAAATCCCATTTGGGTATGCGGATCCCCATTGATGGTGGCCACCATGTTATATGGCATTTGCTTCGGTTGTAAGCCAGTTACTTTTTTTACCAAGTTCCGGAGATTCTCTTGTGTGGGAGTATTCCTTGCGGCAATTTTCGCAATGATAAATTCCGTGTACGAAGGCACTGTATAATCTGCTGCTTCATACATCGTGTCCGCGAGTACAACTGCCGGATCAAGATCCAGCGTGGAGGCATACATGCCCAACGACATGATAGTTGCCAATAGCAAATAGTAGAATTTCTTCATATCAGTGTGTTATTTTAAGGGTGTTAAACAATTCTATTTTTCCATTCTCCTGCACTTTGAAGGATTCCAAGAGAAGGTGGTCTTTTTTTACCGTAACACGGGTATAAGAGGGTGCTCCGGGTTGGGTAAAAAGCCCCGTGAAGAGGTCGTAATAGTTCTCTACTTTATGAATATGTTTCGATGCCTCCATCTCCTCCCGTGTAAGCGGCGTATAGCGTTTGGCTCCGCATGTAGCCCCGATGAAATAGAGGGTACCGTCCTTGACATTGTATGTGTCTCCACTGATTGCCGACAGGATAGGTTTGCGCGTGTCGGGATCTACAGGCCCTATGACTTCGTATGTATGGTCATGCCCCTGCAACACCAGATCCATCCGGCATTCCTTCATCACGGGCAGCATGGTAGCGCGCATGAGCGGTGTCTCTTTGTCCCGCTGGTGGTCCGAGCCGGAGAAAAGGTTCTTATGTACCAGTCCGACATGCCATTCCGCCTCCGGGTGGGATTGAACCTGTTGCCTGAACCAACCGCCCAGATCGCGGGTGAGGTATTCGGATGTCTCCGTGGCATAATCATATCCGCCCCGCCAGAAATCCTGCATCGAGAAAGCGATCAGCAGCATATTGCCGTAAGTGAAACTATAGTTGATGCCGCTAAACTGCGGACGGACCCCAGTCACAGAATTGAAAGAGGAGTCGGTGTTGAAATGGTACGAATAATTGAGCAGCGGACTATCGTCATGGTTTCCGTCAGTAGGGACAAGGGGCATCTGCATCAGGACCGGTTTCATCGCCTCTTCGAACCATCGCTCCCATTCCCATTCGCTGTTGTTCTCCGTTCCCGTGTCCACAAAATCTCCGGGGAAGACGCAGAAGCGCGCGTTCTTCTCATTCTTCGCCACCGCTTCGGCGCACAGCCGCGCTTCGTCAATATATTCCTGGTTTTGGATATGGCTGTCGGTCATATAGACGAAGGAGAACTCGCCTTCGTCCGTGTCCGCCGTACGGAAATGGCGGTACTCGCTCCAATGGTCTTCGTATCCCACACGATAGAGGTAGTCGGTGCCCGGTTGGAGGTCTGTAGCTATCGCTTTATGCACCACATACCGGAAGGCTGTGTTCTTGTCCAGCTTCGCCTTGGTGAGAATGCCGGAAGTGGAGATGGCATAGTGTAGCGGAACGGTGGTAGTTGTGTGAGCGTTGTATGTACGTTGGGTGTGACTGTCGGTTGACCGTCGGTTGACCGTCGGGATTACCTCTACTTTTCCTTCATTCACTCCCTCGTTGGTGAACCAGCAGAATGCCATCCGTGTTTTGGGGTCTCCGTTGAGGGTAGCGACGATGCAGTACGGGTCTTCTTTGGGTTGCAGCGGTGCGTTAGGATTGATGCGGTGGGCGATATACGAAGGGATGGTATATTCGCAGGGGTAAGGAACGGGTTCTATCTGCGGTTCGTAGTTTCTGGGCAACGCCGGTTTCATCGTAGCAATCCTGTGTGCAGGCGCGCCGATGGAGTAGTCCGCCGCCTGCATGATTGCCTCTTCGGCTTCCGTTACAGGCACTCCTGCGAACGTAGCGGGATCGCGGAAATGCGGTCCGTCTTCCGCTTCGTTGTTTGTGTTCAACCAAGGCTGCTCGAAGAAATGACTCTCGAATCCCTCGTCCGCCCGGCTCAAGCCCGATTCGCTTTCGTCCGACACATAGTTTGCCGGATCGACGAAGCCGTATTCGTTTTTGTTGCCCCACATCGTGCAGGCAAAGACGGAGCTCTCGCTATGAATACCTCCGTAGCGGTCGCCGTAGTTATTGGCGATGGTGCAATGCGTGAGTGTGCCATCGAAATTAGCCACCCCGCCAGCGTCCGGCCATTCATGCCCCGTAGCGGAGCAGTTATGAATGAGACATTCCTCGAGTTGGGCACCCAGCGCTGACGCCTCCGGCAGGTTACCTTTGATCAGCACTCCTCCGCACTGGAGTCCGCTGCATCCGCGGACGACACAATAGCGCATCAGCACTTTTCCCCGCAGCCATGCTCCTCCGCCGCGTTGGTTATGGCGTGCGTTCTGGAGCACGAAGTTCTCAATATAGGTAGGTAATACACAATCAGAGTTACAGGAGACGAGGCGCGTGCCGAGGCCTGTTCCATCCAGAATGGTTTTGGCTTTATGGTCGCGATTCCGGCTCCACGGTTCATAGGCGGTACAGCCTCCAAGTATTGTTACGCCGTCTTTCAGAATGATTCCTTCATGATAAACGCCTTCTTCCACAAACAAGGTGTCCCCCGGTTTGCAGTTGTCTATCCCCAGCCGGATCGTGCCCTGCGCCGTCTCCCACGTCTTGCCGTCATCGCCGTCAAAGCCGTCCGTCCGCACATACCACGCAGCCGCTGACACATTCAACGCCAGCGCTGCGAAAGATAATATGGCAAAATGTCTCAAGGACACAATAAATGACCAAATGGTAAATGACTACATGGTAAATCCGAAGCGTTTGCGCCCGATGCGTTCCACGTCCTCGCGGCATGTGAACGCCGTCGTTCCTCCGGAAGCAGTCGTATTGACTGCGCCGGTCATGTTGCCGTACTCCTGGCATTTATCCAGCGCATCCCCGGCAGCCAGACGTGTGATGAATCCGCTGTTGAACGAGTCCCCGGCGCCGATACAGTCCACCACGTGCTCGTTGAGCAGTGCCGCCTGTTTGCGGTCCGGTTGGCCTTTGCGTATGAGTATAGAGCCCTTACTACCGCATTTGATGACGGCAGCGTTGGTGTATGGACGGATCTTCTCAACAGCCTCTTCGATGGTCTCGCTGCGGGTCAGGAACTTCAACTCGGTCTCATTAGGCATGAATACCGTCAGGAGCGGCAGGACTTGTCTGTAATCCAGATCCCATTGCTCCATCGGATCCCACTGGCTGTCCAGCGAAACGGTGACGCCGTTCTCTTTGCATAGCTCCAGTATCTTCATCAGATCCCGTTTAACGCCGCTCTGCATGTAGATAGAGGAGATATGGATATGTTTTGTTTCTTTGAATATCTCCGGATTGATGTCCTCCAGTCCCATGTAGTCCATCGCTCCCTGATATGTCAGGTTCGCGCGGTCTTCATCGTAACTCATGCATATCGTAGCGCCCGTAGCGTACTTGTCCTGACGGATCAGATAGCGCGTGTCCACGCCTTTCGCCCGCAAAGAACTCTCTACCAGGTCTCCGAAGCTGTCGTTTCCGATCATGCCGCAGAATGCCACTCTGGCGCCAAGTGCCGCAGCGTTCGCAGCAAAAATAGCCGTCGAACTACCCAGCGTCAGCGTCATTTGTTTGGCGAATTTCTCTTTGCCCACTTCGGGAAAACCCTCTATGTTATTGAGGATTAGATCCACATTCAGTTCGCCCAAGGCGATAATATCAAATGTCTTCATAATTACATGTATTTTTTAAAGAACGCAATCGGACTCCATCCCTTCGGATAGTCGTGTCCCATTTCCGGACCGAAGATATATTCCTTTTGCGCAGCCGGTGTTTTGAGGTTGTTGAACGGCACTACGTTCGTCCTCGGAGGGCAGACGCCGTCCTGCAATCCGCTGCTTGCCATTACGGGGCAAGATATCTTTGTCGCCAGATTCTTTGTGTCGAAATAAGAGAGGAATGTCAGCACCTCTTCCTTGGTCCTCGATCCCTGGCACCGCTTGGCTGTCTCTATCGCCAGACCGCCTATGTCCCAGGCGTCCGCATAGTCTCCCATGAAAGCCACATTGGCAGCGATAGCGGAGAAAGAATAGCCGCTCAAAGCCGCAGCGGCGTAGGTCAGCGCACCGCCCTGGCTCGATCCTTCGGCATAGAGTTTCGTCATGTCGCTCGTCTCGCGGGTAGCCATAAACCGCACAGCCTGTACTGCGTCCATAAAGGCGCCGCGGTAGTAATAACTATCCTTGTCGCCGAAATGATAAGCGAACCAGTCGGAGTCGTAGATATTGATACAATCCTCCTCCACTCCCGGGTTTCCGGTGGAAGCGGGACGGTTGTTCAAGTATTGCCCGCGGTGCGAGAGATAGAACTCGGCATACTGGGACGATCCGCCGGACGGACATTCGCATTTGGCTTTGCTGCCTGCGGTATCATAGCCATAGAAATGCAGGATCACCGGATGTTTCTGCCCGTCCTGAGGTTCGCAGTAATAGCCGCGTATCTTCACCGGCTCGCCACTCAACCCATCCGGAACGGAATAAAACTCCACGAGATACACCTTTCGTGCCGCGCTGCTCTTCGCCTCGATCTCAATCAGTTTGGCACCCATATCGACTTCCGCCAACTGGTCTTTCGCGGCTTGCCAGAACTGGTCAAAGTCCGGCTGCATGTCCGGCTCCGAGACGATTTGGAAAGGATCGATACCGAAGATGAACGAGCGTGCATTCTTGCCGTTCACGAAACATACGGCGCGATAGAACCCCGGCTCCATATCTTTCGGAGTGGTCATGATATGATCCACCTTGCCTTTTCCGGCTATCTCCACGCTGTCCAGCAGTTCCGTAACCAGTTGCTTGCTGTCTGTAGAGATGCGGACTTTTACACCCACTTTTACGGCAGCGGCATTCGGGTTCTCGATATGCACGGTGATCTGCGGCTTGCCGCTCCAGACCCAGTTGTCCGTCACGGGTACAGACTGGGTAATGAGGGACAGGTCCGCTTCCTCCACCGGAGTAGGCTCTGTCTGGCGGCTCGTATTTTCGCACCCGCACGCGCCCATTAACAATAAGGACGCGAGCGCGAGCGCGAAGATGTAGAATCTGCGTTTCATTTCAGATAGTCATTGAGGTTGACAATATTGAATGCGTTGTAGTATTTGTCCATGTTATGCTCGATACGCATCAGGACCACCTCTTCGGCATGGATACCGAGCCGCTCCAGATTGTCATACAGCGTCTGGCGTGCAACCAGCGCCTCCGGCTTCTGCCAGATGTAGCGGCAACCGGTCTTCACCAGCCATAACTGGCGGTCAGGCGTACAGTCTTTGAGATCCTTGCCTACTTCTTCGCCGTGCAGCCATTTCTTCCAGCGGTTGGACTCATAGACGCATTGCCACAGCACTTCGGTCATGTGGCTCAGCTGAGCAATCTTGCCCTCAGCGTACAGTTTCTTCTCTTCTTCTTCCAACTCCGCCAGCGCGTCGTATTCGTTCATCGTGAACTCCGGACCTACGTTCGCAGCACCCATGCCCGCCTTCGGATAGTCTTCGGGGTTGTCCACGTCGTCGGAATAGTGTCCCTTGATATAGCTGCCGTACGGACGCACCTTGGCGGTCAGCTTGCGTGCCACCTCGGCATCGAAGAACGTGGTGTGCAGGTCGGTGCCCACTTTGCCTACGATGAAGCAAGGCCAGATGTCATCCAGACCCACCTCATGCAGACCGGCTTTCAGACCCTCCAGGAAGGTGTCAAACGTCTTCTCGTCTGCCAGACCGCCGTGAACCTCTTCCGTGCCCACCTCGTAGGAGATAGGAGCGATGTTATGCGCCTTGCGGAAATCCTCTGCGTGCTTGATCAGCTCTACCGTACGTTTCACCACCACATGAATGTCGATGATCTGACCTTTCGGCAGGAAGATATCTACGGTCGGATCCACGTGGATTAGGTCGTAACCGGCGAGGATGGCCGCCTCATAACTCTTCTTCACGCCGTCCATAGCGCGCTCGGTGTCCCAGCGTTCGATCGACTGTTTGTCTTTGAGCCACGGACCGCCGTGGTCGATAGCTACTACATACGGACCCGTGTAATGAACAGCCGCTGCCTCACGGGCAAGGATCTTGGTGAACTCAGCCTGCGTCATGCCGGTGTAACCGCCGTCGCAGTCCACTTGGTTCAGCGTCGTGGCGAAATAGATCGGCGAGTTGTTACGTTTCGCTGCGCGGAACGATGCTTTGATGACTGCCAGCGAATTAGGGCACGCTGCAAATAACGTCATCGGTACTCCTGTTGCTTTTTTACGCTCCTCCATCACACGGAGGATATTTTCAGTCTTTGCCATAATATATAATTTTGAATTTTAAATTTTGAATTTATTCGTATATAGTCACACCTTCAACCACGCGGTGGATGTTTCCGCTAACCGACGGCGCATCGGGATTCAGGCCGTGCGCTTTCGAAGCATAGAAGCCCAATAATTGTCCGACAAGAACGTACGGTATGATGCCGTAGAAATCCGTCTCCGCCTTGCAGTACGGCATTTTAACCACCAGGTCTGCATGCACTTCCTCCATCTCCGAATCCCGTCCGGAGATAACGATAACCTGCGCCACGGGTTTGTTGTTGCTGTCCACCTGGCGTACCAAGTCACGCTCATAGCGCATGATATTCTCTTCGTCCGTCATCAGGTACACCACGATAGATTTGTCGTTCACCACAGCTTTCGGACCGTGGCGGAACCCGAGGAAACTATCAAACTTGCACACCACGGCGCCGTCAGTCAGTTCCTGCAGTTTCAGATGACATTCTTCCGCAATACCTTTCAGCGCACCGGAACCCAAGAATACGCCGCGTTCAAAAGGACGTTCTCCGATGGCTTTCAGTTCGGGCTCGTATTGCTCGATTACCACCTCTGCATTTTTTACAGCCTTCTCGATTTTCTCCACGTCCTTCTCCAATGTATCTATGTGACCCAGCATCAGGCAGGTCAGCAACATAGTGGAGAAACTACTTGTCATTGCCAGACTCTTGTCGTCCGTTTCTTCCGGCAGTAACAGCAGAAGGATGTTCTCTTTGTCTTGGGCTTGCAAAGCCAGTTTGCCGTTCTTGTTGCAAGTGATGTAGATATGCGCCACATTCTTGCACAGCTTGTTAGCAATGTTTACCGCCCCCACACTCTCGGGACTGTTACCGGACCGGGCAAAGCTGATCAGCAGTAACGGCCGCTCGGCATCCAGCAGATACTCCGCATGAGTGATCAGATCCGTAGTGGGAACAGCGCGCACATTACGCCACATCCCACGCATCACCGGCTCTATTGCGTCTCCGATGAAAGCCGATGTGCCGGCTCCCGTCAGCACGATATCCGTGTCGTGGGTTAAATACTTGTGCATGAACGCACTTACCTCATCCTTTACCGCCATCAACGCTGCCAACTCCTTGCGCCACATTTCCGGCTGTTGGTGAATCTCATTAAACGTGTAATTTGCCATATTTGAAGAATTTTAAATGTTGTTTTCAACCATTAGCGGCGCAAAATTACAACATTTATTTTGAATAATCGCACATGCGTATTATGCTTTATAGCATATTTTCGAAACATACAATACATAATGTGTTGAAAAATAATATATTGCATATTTCGTTTTGGTCGTATTTTACATTTCAAAACATTTCGAAAACCATTCGATTCAATTTCGAAAAGAAAAAAAGAATGGCATTCGCGTGAATGCCATTCTTTAGGAAAAGTACGGGCCGATTATCCTACAGCAGCTCCCGGATGAGCCGGAGAGGAAGGGGTGACTACGATAAGACGTCCGTCTGCATCTACCGCCGAAAGAATCATTCCCTGGCTTTCTATACCCATCATTTTACGCGGAGGGAAATTAGCGATGAACAATACCTGTTTCCCTATCAGAACAGAAGGATCGGGATAGGATTGCGCAATACCGGAAAGGATAGTGCGTCCTCCCATACCGTCATCGAGTTTGAACTGCAGCAAACGATCTGATTTTTTAACATTGGTACATTCAAGAACGGTAGCTACCCGGATGTCCATTTTGTCGAAGTCATCGATGGTTGTTGGTTCCTTGACCGGTTCCGGCCGCCAGTTTTTGAGCGCTTCCGCTTTGGCTGCCGCTTCGTTCTCCGTTTTGATCCGTTCGAGACGGTCCAGCTGGTGCTTGATAGCGGAGTCCTCGATTTTCTCAAACAGCAGCGATACTTCGCCTAACTGCTGTCCCTCCGGCAGAATATCCATACGTCCCAATTCGCTCCATCCGATAGTGGCATCAAGTTGCAGCATGTTCTTCAGTTTCTCGGACGAGAACGGCAGGAACGGTTCAAAAGCAATAGCGAGGTTTGCCGCAATCTGCAGAGCGATATGAAGGACCGTAGATGTGCGGTTCATATCGGTTTTAGCCAGTTTCCAAGGCTCGGTGTCTGCCAGATACTTGTTTCCGATCCGGGCAAGGTTCATTGCTTCCTTCTGCGCATCGCGGAACCGGAAGGCATCGAGCAAGCTCTCTATTTGTGATTTGTAACTGGTGATTTGTGCGATGACCTCTTTGTCATAATCGGTCATTTCCCCGCATGCGGGCACGCGTCCTTCAAAATATTTTCCCGTGAGCACGAGCGCGCGATTGATGAAATTGCCGTATATAGCGACGAGTTCGTTGTTATTGCGCGCCTGGAAATCCGCCCAGGTGAAGTCATTGTCCTTGGTCTCCGGTGCGTTGGCTGTCAGCACATAACGCAATACATCCTGTTTGCCTGGAAAATCATCCAGATATTCATTAAGCCATACCGCCCAGTTGCGAGATGTGGAAATCTTGTCTCCCTCCAGGTTGAGGAACTCGTTGGACGGCACGTTGTCCGGGAGGTTGTACCCCTGCGCTTTCAGCATGGCAGGGAAGACGATACAATGGAAAACGATATTGTCTTTCCCGATGAAATGAATCATCCGTGTGTCCTTGTCTTTCCACCATTTCTGCCAGTCGCCGTATTTCCCGGGCTGTTGCCGGCATAATTCGATGGTGTTGGATATATACCCGATAGGCGCATCGAACCATACGTAGAGCACTTTGCCCTCTGCTCCTTCCACGGGAACCGGTATACCCCAGTCAAGGTCGCGTGTAACGGCACGCGGTTTGAGGCCTCCGTCCAGCCATGACTTGCATTGGCCGTAAACATTCGGACGCCATTCTTTATGGTTGTTGAGGATCCAATCTTCGAGCCATGCCTGATATTGATCGAGCGGCAAGTACCAGTGTTTGGTGGCTTTTTTCGCCAACGGGTTACCGGTCTCGGCGTTATAAGGGTTGATCAGTTCATCGGGAGAGAGTGTCGCGCCGCATTTCTCACATTGGTCTCCGTACGCACCGAGCGAGTGACACCGCGGACATTCACCCCGGATATTACGGTCTGTGAGGAAATGCCCCGTTTCCGGATCATAAAATTGTTCCGAAGTCTCTTCTACAAACTGGCCGTCCTCATACATCTTGCGGAAATAATCGGCGGCAAACTGATGATGAGTGGGGGAAGTAGTGCGCGAATAGATATCGAACGACACACCGAATTCAGCGAAAGAACGCTTGATCAGTTCGTGGTAGCGGTCAACGACCTGTTGGGTAGTGATGCCCTCTTTCCGTGCGCGGATGGTTACGGGCACACCGTGTTCGTCACTGCCACAAACGAACATTACTTCTTTGCCCTTCAGACGTAGGTAGCGGGCATAAATATCCGCAGGAATATACACTCCGGCGAGGTGCCCGATATGCACTGGACCGTTCGCATACGGGAGTGCAGCAGTAATTAAAGTGCGATTAAATGCCATATTTTGTGTAAAATTTGTACTAAATGTAAAAAAAACGATAAAAATTTTGCGTATATCAAAAAAAAACTGTACTTTTGCAACCGCAAAAGATCGTAGGATATCTTTATACGATTCCAAAATCGGGTGCAAAGATACTACAAAAAAATGAAAAATACAAATAATTTGGTGAAAAAGTTAGTGAAAAAGCATCCATCATATTGGGTTTTACTATTCGCATTGGTGCTTTGCATCCCGGTGAGCGCGAAGGTAAACAACTATGTCGGCGCTTACGGGGAGTTGGGGGAATGGACGTTCCTGCCATCCGAAAGCATGTTCGGTCCCAGTTTCGGCGTAGCCGGCGGAGCGGGTTTCCTGTATGAGCTGCAGGCAGGTTCCACCTATGGCCAGACTCGCTTTTTGTTTGACGTGGGTGTCGGCCTCCAGGGAGGAATGACGGCTTTCCTTCAGGGAAGCGATATGCTGGTGGAGTTGAAAGAACAGACGGATCTGGACGAAGACAAATTCGATTATGTGTACGAAGTGCAGAACCGTCATGACACATATAATGATCTGGCGCTCCGCGTGCCTCTTATGATAGGTGTGCAGCATCGTAAATTCTACATGCTCGCCGGTGTCAAGATCGGGTATCATGCGCTGACAAAAGCCCATACAACAGCCACTGTCAATACTTTTGGCCGCTATATTAGTGCGGACGGTGTCCGGATTTTTGACGAATTCCGCAATATGCCGGATTACCAGTTCTTCTCTGATTATCCGTTAAAAGGAAGTGCGAATGCGAAACTCAAGCTGGATTTGGATGTCAGTTTCGAAATCGGAGGCCGGATCGGCGTGGTGAATGATGCAGTGGGATACGATGTCCCGAAACGGAAGATCGAATACCGTATGGCGGCATTTGTGGATTATGGTGTGTTGGATATCCATACGTCGGGAACGAACGAAGGATTTACCTCTCCGGCAAGCTATAATGCCCGCGAGGCTTACAACACACGGACCATGGTGGAAAATCTTCAGGTGAATGACATTATGTCCACCACGAATTTTGCCAGCAGGGTGAATGATCTTACGATAGGACTGAAATTTACGATATTATTCCAAATGCCGGAACCCGGCCAGTGCGTGATTTGCCGCGATGCGTATCGCAGCTCAGCTGTTCGACGTCATGGCCGATTGAAGTACGAGGAATAATTCATCTTCTTTCACTTCCCTGATTTGTCCGTCTTTGGCTATAGAGATAAGGCCTGACTCTTCCGACACCACGATGCACGTGGCGTCGGATTTTTCTGCCAAACCCAGCGCTGCTCGATGGCGTAAACCATAGTGTTGCGGTATGGTCTGGTCTTTGCTGACCGGAAGGATACATGCGGCAGCGAGCATCTTGGCGTCGCGGATAACCAGAGCCCCGTCATGAAGCGGAGTGTTTTTGAAGAAGATATTCTCTATTAGCCGCGCGGATACCTGCGCATCCAGTCTTTCTCCCGTATCAACGATTTCTTTGAGGTTTCCCGCTCCTGCAAGAACGATGAGTGCGCCTGTTTTCGTTGATGCCATATGGCGGCATGCCTGTGTGATTTCCAAAATCTGTTGACGCGCTTTCGGGTCGTCTGTAGCAATCCGGGGACGAAAAATCTTCCATGAAGAAAAACGTGAGCCTACACGGTAGAAGAACATACGTAGCTCCTCCTGGAAAATGACAATAAGCGCAATGGCTCCGACGGAAATAATGCGATCGAAGAGCGCTCCGGTCAGATCCAGTTGGAAGACAAAACTGACAAGGAACCAAACGAGGATGAACGCCAGAATACCCCAGAACAGGTTGGAAGCACCGGTGCGGCGGAGAAGCCGGTAGGTGTAATATAAGATTCCTGCTACCAATAGGATGTCAATGAGATCTTTCCATCCAAAAGAAAAAGCTAAGAGTTGCATAGTTCGTATAATTTAATGGTTTGCGCGGTCTCGCGCACGTCATGCGTCCGGATGATGGTGGCGCCGTGTCCGAGGGCGTACATCTGCAGCGCCTGCGTGGCGGAGAGACATGTTTCCGGTGTTAGTCCAAGCGGACGCCAGACCATGGATTTGCGGCTTACGCCTACCAGTATCGGGAGGTTATAGGCTCGCAATTGGTCCATGTTACGCATACATTCATAATCGGCTTCGGTACTTCCTGTAAATCCGAATCCGGGGTCCAGTATCCACTGTATATCCCGGGCATTGTCTAGGATATTCAGCTTGCTATAGTCTCCCCGGAAGGTAAAGACATACGGTACGTTATGAAGCCGGACCAGATCATACATGGTCTCATTTCCCCCGGAGATGTCATTTATGATCATTGGTCCGAATGCCTCGAGTGCCCGACGGGCTATCTCCGGCCGAAAGGTATCAAGCGACAACTGCGCCTGCGGAACCGTCTCTCTCAATGCTTCGATTGCCGGCGCGACCCGTTTCCATTCCTCTTCTTCCGAAGCAGGTGTGCTTCCCGGTCTGGTGGAGCATCCTCCTATATCGAGAATGTCCGCACCGTCAGCCAGCGCGGCACGCGCCCATGCTACTATTTGGGGCGTGTCTCCCAACCGTGACGAAGCATAAAAACTGTCAGGCGTCACGTTGCCGATTGCCATAATTTGCACTTTCACGCTGCAAAATTAGTAAAAAAGTTGCAAATATGCAAAAAAAATAACCAAAAATTTGCGTATGTGCGAAAAAAGCAGTACATTTGCAGGCTGATTTATGTATGCGCGTACTGGATGCGTGCGTGTAGAAGTGCAAAGTTTAAAGAAAAACTAATATAAAAAGTATGAAAAAGTATCTTTTAATCGTCTTGGTGGCTATGGTTGCGGTAGCATGCAACCAGCGTGAGTTGAACACACGTATCAGTAACACCACCGGTTGGAATTATTTCGACGAGCGTACCACGAATTTTGAAGCCAACGAGGGTGTTGGTAATGTCAATCCGGTAGGTATGGTGCCTATCCAGGGTGGTTCGTTTACGGTAGGGGAGAAGGATGAGTTCCTGACAGCTCCGCGTAACAACGAGACCCGTACGCTGACTGTCAGTTCGTTCTACATGGACAAGTACGAGGTGACGAACTTGAACTGGAACGAGTACCTCCATTGGTTGGAGTACGTCTTCGGTGCGGTTGCTCCGGAACTGGTGGACCAAGCTCGTCCTGACCATAAGGTATGGCGTGAGGATCTGGCTTACAACGATCCCTATGAGAACAATTATTTCGAGCACCCGGCTTTCTCGTTCTATCCTATCGTAGGTGTGACATGGGAGCAGGCTATGGCTTATTGCCAATGGCGTACCGACCGTGTGAACGAGATGGCGTTGATCAATGCGGGCGCTATCGTTGTTCCTCCGTTTGCTGACCTCCAGCCTACAGACGATGAGGCTTATAAGGATGAGTGGGAGCAGGAGACGGGCTACGAGATGTATGCATACGAGGAGGTAAGTCCGGAGGATCCGGAGCAGACCGTAACCATGTACCGTCCGAGCTACGAGTGGATCCGCGATAAGTTTGTATTCAATACGGAGAAATACTTGATGGACGAGACTTATCTTCCGGATTACGGCCGTCGTCCGAAATATGACAGTTACGGCAATGAGCGCAAAGTGAATATTGCCGATGGTATTTTCGTGACGGGTTATCGTTTGCCGACGGAGGCGGAGTGGGAGTTTGCCGCTTACGCTCCTGTTGCAGGCGAAGACGGTTTGACTATCGAGGGTAAGGTTTATCCGTGGAGCGGTTATCACCCCCGTGATATGTCGAAGAAGAACCTGGGCCAGATGCAAGCTAACTTCGTTCGCGGTCGTGGCGATATGATGGGTGTCAGCGGTGCGTTGAATGACCGTCGTGTCATCACCAACCCGGTTGATGAATTTGCGCCGAATGATTTCGGTCTGTATAATATGGCCGGCAATGTGAACGAGTGGGTAATGGATGTCTATCGCGAGACGACCTATCAGGAGACCAGCGAGTATAACTCTTATCGTGGTAATATCTACAGCCATGCCGTGCTGGATGACAACGGTAAGTATGAGATTGATTCTGTCGGCTGCGTGAAGATCACCTGGGGTAAAGAGGATGATAAGCGCGACGTGCTGGATGGCGATTTCGCCAGCTTGTTTGAGACCGATTATCCTCTGGATACAGTGGGTGTTGCTAACCTTCAGGAGGTTAAAACCGACCCGACCGATATCCTGGCTCCGCGTATTACCAAGAAAAGCCGCGTTTACAAAGGTGGTTCGTGGGCAGATCGTATCTATTGGCTGAACCCGAGTACGCGTCGTTACCTTGACCAGGACAAGGCTTCGTCAAAAATCGGTTTCCGCTGCGCAATGAGTACGCTGGGTGACCAAATCCCCGGAGTACCGGTGAAATAAAGTGTAAAATTTAAAGTTTTTTAGATATGAATTTTCCTGAAAATATCAAGTATACAAGCGAGCATGAATGGATTCGCGTAGAGGGCGATGAGGCATATGTGGGTATTACCGACTATGCTCAGTCTGAATTAGGCGAGATCGTGTTTGTTGATGTTCCTACTATGGGCGAGACGGTTGGTCAGGGAGAGGTCTTCGGTTCTATCGAGGCTGTCAAGACCGTGAGTGACCTGAATATGCCTGTGACGGGTGAGGTGCTTGAGATTAATGAAGAACTGGATGCAGCTCCGGAATTGGTCAACAACGATCCCTATGGTAAAGGCTGGATTATCAAAATCAGCGTCAAGGATGCATCGGAACTGAATAACCTGATGGACGCTGCAGCTTACAAAGCTTCTATCTAACGCGCACGCGTAATATATAAGGTGTAAATAAGAGGAGCGACCCGATATGGGCCGCTCTTCTTGTGTAAACTACATTTGGCAAAATGCGCTTTTTTTTTATTTTTATCTGTAAAATTGTTGCGAATATAAATTATTTTGTGTAATTTTGCGCACTATTTTGTATTTTTAGGGACATTAGATTATTTTGGAATAATAAATAATAAAGAATAAATATCAGTTATGAAGAAACATCTACTTAGTTTGTTTATTGCCTCTGTGGCAGCAGCGATGAGTCTCAATGCCCGTACAGTGCTTATCGACGAAGGCTTTGAGAACGGAATCCAAGAGGATGTCTGGACGCAGGAATATGTCGCCGGAGAGACCCCTTGGGGGATTGAGAGTGTGGATGACGGATTGTCTTGGCCTTCAACGGTTATCCAAGGTTCCCACCGCGCTTATCTGCGCAATACAACAGGAGAGACCCAAGGCTACAAGACTCGTCTGGTAAGTAAGGTAATGGATCTCCGTCCTGCCAAGGTGACCATGCCGGAATTGACATTCTGGTACGCCAACCCGAAATGGAGCGGTGACAAGGACACACTGCGTGTGCTTTACCGTACGGGAGCCGGCGATACTTGGCGGGTAATGGGCGAATACAGCGACGGTAGCGCTGACTGGCAGAAAGTCAGGCTGGATCTGCCGAACGTAAGCCAGAGTTACCAGATCGCTTTTGAAGGATCCGATAACCTGGGGCGGGGTATTGTCCTTGACAGTATCAAACTGCAGTCGGCTCCGGAATGTACCGTTCCAACCAATCTTTCGGTCACCAACAAAGGAGCCGGCAGAGTGACTCTTTTCTGGAGGGCTAGTTGGGATGCCTATTATTTCGAAGTCATATTAAGCCGCGACACCATTGATCCGGATTTGATCGGGGAGATAGAGGCGACTCATCCCGAGATGATTGCCTACCATGATTCTATTGACGGACTTTATCAGTATTGTGATGTCGCGCTGGAGTCGGGTGAGTTCTATCTGGCTTATGTCCGTTCGATATGTGAAAACGAGAACAGCGCATGGAGCAGCGAAGGTTCCAAGGACGGACCGTTCGGCTTTGAGGTCAGAACGGCGAAACAGGTTCCTTTCACGGAGAATTTCAATTACGCCTCCGGTGTATTACGCGATCCGGACTGGACTTGGAAGAGCAATACCGGCAATACCAACCCGTATGTGAACTCCAAAACCACGAATGCTGCCACCCGCGGCTATTATTCGCATGATAATACATATGCTCTGATTTTCTCGGGTGGTACGACTACTTCTCCTTCTACTTTCATTCCGGCGGACCGCTATGTCTATTTGGCTACACCGGCTCTTTCTGATACGCTGAGCGATAATTTCCGTGTCAACCAATGCCAGGTTCGTTTCTGGAGCACGGTTTATACTTATACGGGTCGTCAGTACGGACGTAGTATCATCGTCGGCGTGATGGATGATCCGGATGACATCACCACCTTTGTGCCTGTTGACACGGTCAGTGTATGGGGAAACAAGACCTTCCAGGAGAATATAGTGGACCTCTCTTCTTATCGCGGGAGCGGTTCCTTTGTGGCTTTTGTAAGTGATTTTGACCGTCAGAACCTCTTCTATATCGATGATGTCACGATAGAGTACAGACCTGCCGTAAACAAGGTTACCGCTGTCTCTGTCAACCCGCGTGACACCTATGCCGATATCACCTGGGAGGGGAACGCACCTTCTTATAACGTGCTGGTTACCAACGCGGAGGTGGATCCTTCCAACCCGGCTGCGGATGCTGTTGTGGACCAGGCTTCAGTAACGGCCAATAGTTATCGTTGCGAAGTGCTGGAGGCGGATCACAGCTGGAACCGTCCGTACTATGTCTATGTGCAGGCGGCTGGCACCGAGTGGTCGTACCGATACCCGTTCGTTACCGTCGCTCCGCAGCGCGAGATTCCATATACCTTTGATTTTGAGCCGCAGACAACTTCTGCCTACAAGGTGGGGGATGCCCAGTATCCGGCAGGTATCGGTATCTTCGGCAACAGCGGCAGTTATCCGGCGATGGTTATCAATTCGGATAACAGTTATACCGGTTCCGGATATCTGTTTATGAGAAAGCGGGGCGGTACGGATGCTTGGATCACGCTGCCGATGGTGGAGAACCTGAATGACGTGCAGATCAAGTTCTATCTCAGCGGAAACGCTACTTTCAACCAGTCACATGCTACTGTCGGCGTGATGTCCAACCCGATGGATATCAATACCTTTGTTCCGGTGTCCCATTTCACGCTCAATGCGTCGGGCTACACCCGTTGTTATGCTCATTTCGAGAACTACAGCGGTCCGGAAGGCGTGATTGCCATCCTCTGGGATGATGTGATGAACATGACCCAGAATACCATCAACTATATAGACGAGATCATTGTGGAAGAACTCTCGGAATGTGTGCCTCCTACCGATTTGCAGTTGGCTTTGGAGCCGGATTCGATCACCGTCAGCTGGGAGTCAGCCCTCTCGGATGAATGGGAGTTTTTCCTCTCGCGTACCGCTATACCTGAGTCCCAGCGCGTCCATAAGTCGCTTGGCGAGATGGCTGCGATAGCCGGTGTATCGGTTGCGGAAACACTTGCCTGGACGGGGGCGGGAAATCCCGTTTTCGGATTCGGCGGTCTCTCTCCACACTCCAAGTATTACCTCTATATGCGGGCTACTTGTGACACGGAATGGTGGACGGAGATGGCGTTCTCTACCCCTTGCCGCGACGAGGAATTCCCCTACAAAGAGACTTTTGAGGGCTATAATATAGGTAGTTCCAATGTCGGATGCTGGCAGTTGGCTGACTATATGGGCGTAGGCTATCCGGTTGTCTATCAGGCGGGGAGCACGTCCGCAAGCAACAAGGCGCTGAACCTCTATTCGTCTGGTACTACCCACCGCTCGGTAGCCGTTTTGCCTGCCGTGGATGGAAATCTGTCCGATATGCTCCTCTCCTTCGATGTGCGCCCTTTGATTTCCGGCTATTACTCTTCCTCTACGGGAGTAGTGGTGGTAGGTACGATGGGGGACATCGCGGATGAAGGTACGTTCGTGCCCTTTGATACGGTCGTAGTCAGCGGCGACGCTTACCGGAAAGTACGTTTCATCCTGGCGGACTATGACCTGGCGCATGACAATATAGCCATCACGTCCGGTCTGGGCGCTTCGCTGATGATGAACAGCGATATTATCATTGATAATGTGGAACTGAAGGATCCGTCCTGTATAGAGGCGTATGACTTCTATCAGACCAATTCCGATCCCGATGCCTTTGAACTGACATGGGAAGGCGTCTCCCCCAATGACCAATGGGAGATCAAGGTGCTTACCTCCAATGTCTCGCTCTCTTCTATCCGGACGAATAATTATAATGTCTCCAGCGAGGTCATCGGAGATTCGGTTATTACCGGAAAGACGCTGCAAGTAGGCGGGCTGGAGGCGCGGCGCAACTACTATGTCTATGTCCGTACCCTATGCGGCGACAGCGTCTGGGCGATGACGACCGTCAAGACAGCATGCAGTCTGCTGGATCCCTCCAAACCGAACAAGGTGGATTTCGAATCCGGATATATACCTGATTGCTGGTCGGTAGGCAAAGGACTTGCAGGCGATTCCTATCCCTCTGTTACTACTTCCTCCTCCAATCATATCCTTTCTATCCAGCAGTCCAGTTCCAACGGATCTGTCATATGGCTTGCCTCGCCGAAGATCAAGTGTGACACGCTTACTTCCGTCCTCGTTACCTTCTCTCTTAGTACCAATAAAGGCGACTGGGGCGTCTTCGGCGTGATGAGCAATCCGGAGGATATCAGTACCTTTGTGCCCCTTGATTCCATGTCCGGAACGGGGCAGAGTGATCTCAGAACCTATTCATACGATCTGAGCGAATACAAAGGCATTATACCCGCCTCCGCGAAATACTGCGCTTGGCGTGGCAGGTTCGGACGCTATGATTATGTCTATCTGGATGATATATCGTTTGTCTCGGTGGCTTGTCCGCTCGCCAAACCTTCCGTATCGAATGTTACTACCTCCGATGTGAGGATCAGCAATGATGCTTTCCGCACGGGGGATACATGGATTCTCATGCTTACGGATCATCAGGTGGTGGAATCGAATCTGTATGACGAAAAATATGTCGTTCCGGCGGAATGGATCGTTTCCCGCGATACCTTGGACTGGAATTTCGCCACTGTCTCGGGACTTCAGGGACAAACCAAATACTATGCCTATGCAGCTACGCTGTGCGAGGATGATGTGATGTCCCAATGGAGCTCCATCTCCTTCATGACGCCCTGTGTGGCGGTTAAACCGGAGGCGCTCGGTACCATCACTTTCTCTGCCGAGGAAGGCTTCTCAACCGGTTCCGCCGGAGAGAAACCCTGCTGGACGGTAGGAAGCAAGACCGCCGGCGCGTACGGTAACTATATCCCCTATGTGGGCGACCGCGAAGATACCCGCCACGACGGCTATAACTATCTCCGTTTCCAGGACGAGGTATATGGCTCGGATATATCTTCCACTTATTATGTGGGCTCCTATGCCGTTATGCCCGAACTGGATGTGGATTCGATCAATAAATACCAGATCAATTTCTGGGGATGCGGTTATACCTCCGGCGTCAGCCGCCTGATAGTGGGTGTGGCTTCCAACCCCAACAACCTCAATACCTTTATTGCGGTGGATACCGTCAATTTCGCTCCGGATGCATGGAATCCTTATACCGTCGGGTTTGAGAATTACGAAGGCGATTATATGGGTAATATGGGTAGCCATATTGTCTTCCTCTCTGATTTCGGCGCCTCCAACGAGGTCTTCATCTCGGAGATATCTATGGAACTGATTCCCCGTTGCCGTCCTGTTTCTGCCTTCACGGTGGACAGCGTCGGCGAGGCAGTGGCAGTCGTCTCATGGAAAGGCTATCAGGATTCGTACCGCTTGATGATTGCCGACAAAGTGCTGCGGGATTCCGAGAAGGAGAGTTACCATTACCTCCTCGATACGGTTGTCGGCCATTCCGACCGTGTGCGCATCGAGGGGCTGCGGCCGATTACCAATTATTATATATATGCCCAGGGTATATGCGACGGCGGCGAACGCTCCGACATATCGCTGAGCTATGCCTCCGTCCGCACCACCTGTCCTGTCGAGACGGGTGTGCCTCTGCCTTTCTTCGATGATTTCGAGAGCTATAATACAGGCGCCGGATCGCCCGGATGCTGGTATTTCAAGCCCTCGGCTACCCTCAGTACCCAGACGAACAACGGCTCCAAGGCGGTGAATGTATATTCCGGCGGATATATGGTGCTGCCTAAGGTGGATGCCAATCCGGAGAATCTCATCCTGTCCTTCTCTGCCAGTCCGTATGTCAGCAGCTACTATTCCTCTTCCATCCCCAATACAAAAGCTTATGTCGGCGTGATGGCGGATCCGGTTGACCCCTCGACCTTTGTCCTGCTGGAGACCTTCAATATACCGGCTTCCACTTCCTTTACTGATTTCCAGATGGTCCTGGGCAATTATGAGTTGCCGTACGATAACCTGGTGATCACTGCGGGAATCAACGGCGTCACGCCGAGCGTATATGATATCTGGATCGACAATGTGGGGCTGGAGCTGGGCGCTACCTGCAACCCGCCGCGGGTTGGGCTTCTGGGTACTACTTATAACGGAGCCGAACTGGCTCTCATGCCTGCCGACCGCTCCGATGCGCTCTGGCAGATGGTAGTCATCCCGGAATCGCTGCACTCCACGCTGGGAGCATCCGCGCTGGCAGAATATCTGGAGACGGCGCAAGCGATGACGCTCGATTCGACACATGCCATCCTCACCGCGCTGGAGCCCGCTACATCCTATTATGTCTATGCACGCACGCTATGCGGCGATGAGGACCGCTCCGTTTGGTCGCGTACGCCGATGAAGTTCACGACACGCTTCTATTTCGCCGACAACTATTTCTTCGGTTTCGAGAAGGACGGCGAACTATGGCAGCGCAGCGTCAACTCCGGCTCGGATAACTATTATCTCCACCCGGCGCTGGAGGCGGGCAAGGATTCGCTCGGTGCCGCTTCGGATGCCTATATCTATTATCCTTACAGCCTCGAGGACGCGAATGACAATTCCTATGCGCGGACCGGTACCGGAGCCCTCGTCATGCGCTCGCACGGCGCTTACCATGGCGGTTATCTGGTCCTTCCGGCTATCGGCGAACCCAAAGACCGCTCCCTCGAGTTCAAGGCGCGTCCCGGATACCTGGTGGCTAGCGGATCGAGAAAACTGCCGGTATGCACCTCTGATGCACAACTGGAGATAGGTACCATAGAGATAGGAAAATCCTTTGATACTTACCAGCCGCTGGCTACTGTCCATATGGATAAACTCAATACCGCCACTGCCGCCAACACCAGAAACAACATGCTCTATAGCAATTATACCCTGGATCTGGATGCGGCTACGATGGCTTCGCGCCAGCTCGTGCTCCGTCTGCCCAAACAGACGGCGGACAGCGTATGGCTTCTTATTGATGACCTGCGCCTGGATGCGGAGAAGGGATTCAGCCTCGTTTCCCTCAATAACGTCATGGCGGAAGGTGACCGCGCTGACGTCCGGTGGAATAATATCGGCGGACCGTGGAACCTCTCTGTCCTCAATGAAGCGGGAGCTACCGTGGCTTCGTTTGCCAACCTGACTGCTACCTCCCAGCTCGTCACCGGGCTGGAACCCCAGACCGGTTACACGGCGGTGCTCGAGGCGGTGAATCCGGCGTCCGGATATGTCACAACGGATAAATTGTCCTTCCGTACGCTCTGTCTGCCTCTCGAACCCGATGCCCAGCAGTCGTTCGTCTGGAATTTCGATGATGCCGCCGAATGGGAGCCCAATGATGTATTGTCCGGCATAGCGGATTCGCTTTATATCAAGCCCTCCTGCTTCGCGGTGGGTATTACGTATGATACGCCGATCAACGGCTATCAGTGGCTCGTACAGCGAAAGGGCTATGAGACGCAAGGCACGATGACCGGATACAATGCTTCTACCTATGGTCATCTTGAGGTGGGACGCAATGACAGTCATGCGCTCCGTATCCATACGGAGGAGGCTGCTTTCAACTCCTATCTCGTCCTGCCGGAACTCAACTGCGGTTTCGATACGATGATGATTGAGTTCTACGGCCGTTGCTTCGCCAATTACGACAAGACATACGGTACCGTGTCCAGCCGGGGCAAGATCAATAATGCGGCGTTCCTCGGCCCGGATTACAGCCATGCTCTCGTAGTGGGTACCTTGTCCAATCCGAAAGACTTCAGTACGCTGCAGATACTGGATACGCTTGTTTATTCGCAGACGGATCTGACCACCATGGATAATGTGGAGGATGATCCGGCAGGGCTCCGCTATTGGGAGCTGATGCGTATGCCCCTTACCGGCGCGCAGGGCAGGTATATTGTCCTCTTCCAGCCCGCGCCGGGACTCTTCTACCTGGATGACCTGGCGGTGAAACCGATCGGAAATACCATCTTTGCACCCTCTTCTACACGCACTTCGGATGTAACCGCTACTTCCGCTACGCTCTCCTGGACGACACGTCATCCGGATATGCAGACGGTGGTTGTGCTCCTTAATGCGGTCGGAGAAGAGCTCTTCCGCGATACGGTCATCGGTACGGGTTACGTGCTGACGGGGCTCACGCCGGCGATGTCGTACCAATGGTATGCATACCAGATCAACGGCTCCGAAGTGTCGCCTTCATCCAAACCGATGAGCTTCAATACGGAGTGCGTGCAGCTCTCTTCTTCCTACGCTTGCGGATTTGAGAAGGTGGAGGGTACGGAAGCCGTCAACGGAAACAAAGCTTATCCGAAGATGCTGTGCTGGACCTACAGCGATGCCCTCCTCAATGAGTGGAAAGCGGGAACCTATGCGCCCTATAACCAGGAGAATACATCTTCTGTCAGCTATAGCCGTTCGGGTTCGTCGGCTCTGGTGCTGCGCGCCGCATACAGCGCACGCGGTACATCCTACCAGCCCTATGTGGCGCTGCCGGCGATGGATGTAGCGGCATACGACACTCTCCGGATCTCCTTCTGGATGCGTCCGGCGTATGTATCTGCGGTCAACGACTCGGTTATCATGTCCTACACCGGAGCCGCCTATTCCAAGTCCGTTATCGTAGGTACGATGACAGACCCCGCCGCTCCGGCTACCTTCGTGCCGTTGGATACCCTTACTTATGACGGCACACTCTCTGTCGCCAACAAGGCTACCGGGGCGAACGACTATCTCTTCCAGCAGATGAGTGTCGATCTCGAAGGGGCGGCTGGACCCTATATCGCGTTGATGACATCCTTCTGTGAGAAGGGAGGAACGACGCAGAAGACGGGTGACTATATCTGGATCGACGATATAGCTGTCGGACGCCGCAATGAGTGCAAAGAGCCCAAGAACCTCGTAGCCCTTCAGGTGGGTACTTATCATGCGGACCTCAACTGGAACGGACCTGCTGCCGCAGGCAGTTACAGACTGCAGGTTTCTACCGATCCCTATTTCGAGGACGATAAGAAATCCGTCTTTGACGGGATCGTGGACTCGAATACCTTCCGCGTAAGAGACCTGCAACCGCTCACTACCTATGTATGGCGCGTTCAGTCTGTATGCGATGACGTATGGGGCGAGAGCAACTTCTCGGCGAAGGCTACCTTCACCACCTCCCGCAGCCCCTACTTCCTCGAGGAGTTCACTACGGCGCTCGGTGCGAACGAATGGCTCGCCAGCAAGGCGCATGCCGAGAATGTACTGGATACGGTTGCCGTTCTGGCACGGGCTACGGATAACTGGAGCTTTGTCCGGACCACCAACAACTATGGTCTGACTGGACCCCACTATGTGGCTTCCGGTTACTCCGGCGATTACCACTGGCTCATCTCGCCGAACTTCTACCTGCCCGAAGAGGACAGCTGCCATTTCTCGATGGACATCGCCCTCACGGCTTGTAACACCGCGCATGCGCCTACCGGAAACGCAGTGACCGAGAATGATATGAAAGATGACTATTATTTCATGATCATTATCTCCGAGGACGGCGGTCAATCGTGGAAGACCGAAAATATACTGGCGAAATGGCAGAATACCAACCCTGCCGGAATGCAGCTCCGCGATATTCCTGCTACGGGCATGAAAGTGCGCTACAGCCTTGCTCACTATGCCGGAAAGAATATACGTATCGGTCTCTACCGCGAAGCCAAATCTGCTTCCAATACCGGTTTCGCCGTTCATGTGGATAATTTCCGCCTGGCGTACTTCAACAAGGGTATCGATTATACCTCCGCATGCCAGTATGAGGACGTAACGGTAGGCGATGTTACGCTCTCCGGGGATGATACCCAACCGGGTATTTACGCTTACCCGACATGCTTCTATGTCTCCGATGCAGAAGCACGGACAGGCGTGCGCGACAGCGTCTTCCAGCTCGAGATCGAGGTCTTCCCGGCGGTGGAAACACTCTATTCCGATACGATCTGCGAAGGAGAAACATATACCGCTTACGGATTTGAGGGCAAGAGCGAAACCGGACTCTACCGACGCAAACTCTCTTCGCTCGTCAACGGATGTGACTCCGTGGTGGCGCTCAACCTGACTGTCCAACCCAAACTCGCAGGAGAAGAAACGGTTGTGGAGATCTGTCCGGGTGAAACCTATTGGTGGCAAAACCGCGAATACACCCGCGCAGGATTGTACCGTGACACACTCGTCTCCTCGTACGGATGCGACAGTATCGAGACGCTGGTTATCCTGAACCGTAATGCCGATAAGGATACCATCCGTGTATCATCGACAGCTACGGAAGAGGAACTGCCCTTCTCGTATCTCGACTTCAACCATATGTACCTGCCCGGACAGAACGCTGTTTACTATCCGAGAGGTACCGCGCCGGGAGTCTATGTGGATACGGTGCTCGTCAGTGGCGAGGCTTGTACGACGGTGCTCATACATACCCTCACGATCGTGCGGCATGAAGATATAGACCTGCTCGATGCTCTGGACACCCATGGCGCCCGGAAGGTCATCATCCGTGACCAAATGTACATCATCCTCAATGATGAATGGTACACACCGACCGGTCAGAAAGTGGCGGATCCCCGCTAATCAGCTATAGTAATTCAAGCAAAAACGCTTCTCCGGCAACGGAGGAGCGTTTTTGTTATGTTGTTTTTGTTGCGTTGTTTTGTTATGTTGTTTTTGTTGCGTTGTTTTGTTATGTTGTTTTTGTTGCGTTGTTTTGTTTTGTTGTTTCATTCCGTTGTTTATTATCCGGCATGCCATGCCGGTTCTTTTTCATTTTTCCCTTCTCGCGCATATTTGCGCGAGCCTCCTTCCTCCCGTCCTTGCGCCTCTCCCCTTTCCTCCCTCTCTCTCTCATCTTTCCCTTCTCGCGCATATTTGCGCGAGCCCGTCGCCTCCTCCCTCCCCGTCCCTTCCGCCTCTCCTTCCTCCTCCCTCCCTTCTCCCTTCTTCCTTGCTGTTAACCCTAGGTGATACCTAGGTGATACCTAGGTTATACCTAGGTTCTTCTCGCCCCCACGTCGCTCCCGCAACGCCCCCGCAACGCCCCCTGGTCTTTCTACTTTTGGGTTTCTATCCCCCTCTCTTGCCACTTTGCAAACTAAAAATAGCAAAAAACAAACAAAATGACATTTTTTTGAAAAAATATTTGCACATTTGGAAAACTTTTTGTAATTTTGTCGCCCAAAATGTTTATTTTGTGGAGAAAAAATACAACATTTGTATAATGTACAGATAATTTTATTGTTTAATTTAAAAGAAAAGCTTATGAGAACATTTACTCAAAAGTTGGCATTTCTGCTATTGACACTCTTGTGGTGTGCAGGTCTGCCGATTCAAGCTACAGAGGTGACCATCGGAAATCCTGCTGGTACGTCAACCAGTACGACTATTCCGCTGTACTCCTACTACAACTACTCGGTCTCCCAGCAGATCTATACGGCTGCCGAGATAGAGGAAGCCGGTGGGGGTGCTGGTACAATTACTTCGCTTAAGTTGTATTTGTATGGTTCGGCCTCTCTGCCGACTTTCAATGTAAACATTTACATGAAAGAGGTTGACAAAGCTTCGTTCACGGGAGATTACTATTCCGGCTATGACTGGGTGGATCTTACCGAGGACGACTTGGTGTATTCGTCTGACCAGTTGAGCGTGACGAACTCATCACCGGTGCAGGAGTACGAGTTTGTGTTGGACAATCCGTTCGCCTATGAGGGTACCGGAAATTTATTGATCTGTATCAATAATATTACCGGTTCCTATGCATCCGGTTTCAACGGATTGGTGGAGACACAGAGTTCCTCCACTTCTATCTATGCCAACCGGGATACCCCGGGGGCATACGATGTAACCGCTCTCTCGTCTTTGACGTCCAGCTCTACCTCGTATTCACGAAATGTCATCACGCTGGATATCCTGGATATCACTTCCGCCTGCGAACGCGTGGAAGCGGTGGAGATTACCGACATCGCGGCGAACCGGGCTACGGTCAACTGGACCGGCGGAAACGGTACGTATCTGCTGGAGTATAAATTATCCTCCGCGGATAAATTCACGGAAGTATCGAACCTGACAGGTTCGTCCTACACCCTCACGGATCTGGCGCCCAACTCTGCCTATTCCGTCAGAGTGACTAACGTCTGCGGACCGGAGCTCGTCAGCTCCCCTAAATCCGCGTCTTTCACAACCATCATCGGTCTGCCCTTTACGGAGCAGTTCGCTACTTCGTCCCTCCCGTCCGGATGGAGCAGATATTCGGGGCTTTTGAATCAAGACGGTTCGGCAACTCTTTCCTCTACTACTTCCGGTTGGCAATTCAATACGGGTAATGGTGTTTTCAACAACCATGCAAGGGTAAATATCTATGGTTCTTCTTGCAAATACTGGCTCGTGACGCCGGCTATTCCGATGGAGGAAGGCCAGCAGCTCTCTTTTGATCTGGCGCTGACTACGTATGGCGGAACAAACACTCAGGTAGATCCGTCCAAACAGTCAGACGACCGTTTCGTGGTACTGATCTCCAATGACGGCGGCTCCAACTGGATCACGCTCAGAGAATGGAACAACTCCGGTTCGGAATACGTGTATAATGCGATTGCTTATACCGCAGAAGGAGAACCGGTTGAGATTATCATCCCGGATGATTATGCCGGACAAACGGTACTGATCGCTTTCTATGGCGAGTCAACGCAGGACGGAGGAGACAACAACCTCCATATTGACAATGTCAAGATCGCGGCTGTGCCTACCTGCTTCAAGCCGACGGATCTCCATGAGGTGGAGGGCAAGCCTACCAAGAGTTCCGTGCAGCTCGACTGGACGCCGAACACCGAAGAGTCCGCATGGAAACTGCAATACAAGAAAGTCTCCGATTCCGAATGGAATAAGGTGGACGTAGCGTCCAAACCCTTTACGCTCTCCGGCCTGGAGACCTTTACGGAGTATAACATACAAGTGGCAGCCGACTGCGGCGGCGGAGATGTCTCCGACTATAGCAAGGTCATTACGGTCAAGACCGCTGCCGGCGTGCCTTTCGCGCAGGGATTCAATATCCCCTCTATCCCGTCTGAGTGGAAACGCTATACGGGACTGTTGGAGGATGTAGAGAACGGTGAAGAGTTGGAGGCTGTTTCCGAAGGATGGACCATCGCCGGCTCTTCTTCGTCGAAGAACGGAGTCTTCCCGGATTCGGCAAGCCACCTCATCCTCAATATCGCAGGAGCGAACACCAAGCACTGGATCGTTTCGCCGATCATTGAGATGGAAGCCGGCTATCAGCTCTCCTTCGATCTCGCGCTCACCAAGAGCTCAGGTACATTACAGGCTCCTACCGCCGGCGCGCAGCAGGACGACAAGTTCGTTGTCGCTGTCAACGAAGGTGAAGGTTGGGGGGCCCTCCGTCAATGGACCAATGGCGGTGCAGGACTCGTTTACGACGAGATCAACGCTACTGCGAACGGACAGGTTGTGAAGATTGATCTCGCCGCCTATGCCGGAAAGAGCATCCAACTCGCGCTCTATGGCGAGTCAACGCAGGACGGCGGAGACAATAATCTCCATATATCCAACTTCAAGATCGCTCTTCCGCCGGCTTGCGAGCCCGCTTCCGAGCTCAATATCACCGGCATCGGCGGCACTTTCGCTACTGCCGTTTGGAATAATGAAGAGGATGCCGTATGGCAGGTTTGCCTCCGGGCTAATCCCGCTGCGGACTTCGTGCCTGCAGACGACGACTTCGTTACCCTCGCGGCCGGTGTTTATTCCGTTTCGCCAGATACCCTGGCAGAGAATACCAACTATGGATTCTTCCTCCGTCGCAAATGCGGAGAGGCGGACTTCAGCGAAATGATCTCACGGTCCTTCAAGACGATCCAGACACCGGTCGTGCTGGATAGCGAGAACTCTTTCAGCGATAATTTCGAGTCCGGTAACAAGTGGGTGCTCATCAACGGTACCCAGACCAACCAATGGGCGCTCGGCACTGCTGTCTCCAACGGAGGCTCGCACGCGTTATATATATCTAATGACGCGGGCGTAAGCAACGCTATGACATATGCTGCCTATGCGAACACATCTTATGTATATGCTTCCAAGACCTTCACGTTTGCGGAGACCGGTGTATATACCTTCTCCTATGACTGGAAGAACAATGGCGGATCTTCGTATTACCTGCGTGTATATCTGGCTCCGTTGGATGCTGAGCCTGCTGCCGGATCCTCTGCCCCGTATACGGGATGGACGAAACTGCATTCCGCGTCTGATCTCTACGGACAATCCGACTGGCAGCAAGAGTCCTTCGAATACCGTATCGAGGAGGCTGGAACCTACAAGGTGATCCTCCATTGGTATAATTATTATTCCTATTATGGGTCTTCCAACTACGACCCGCCTGCTGCGGTGGATAACTTCTCTATCAGCCGTCTCTCCTGTCCGCGGCCCGAGAACCTGCGCGTAACGGAGGTGACCGCTGAGACCGCTACGTTCTCGTGGGATGACGCTACGGACGGTACCTTCGAATATGCGTATGCATTGGCTTCCGAGGAGCAACCCGAGGAGTTCACCCCGGTTACGGAGACTTCCGTAGCGATCGAAGGGCTGGCCGAACTCACCGATTACAAGTTCTATCTCCGTAAGTCTTGCGGCGCAACGGACAAGAGCGTCGTTGTATCCGTCAACTTCACAACTGACCAACTCCCCGTTGTGGTAGGAAACGGCTTCACCGATGACTTCGAGGACGGACTCAAGTGGATTCTCATCAATGGCAACCTTACCAACCAATGGGTTCTTGGTTCTGCGGTTAACAACGGCGGCTCGCACGCGCTGTATATATCGAACGACGCGGGCGTAAGCAACGCTTATAACACGTCCTCTTCTACCGTTGTTTATGCTACCAAAACCTTCACTTTCGCCGAAACAGGTGTATATACCTTCTCCTTCGATTGGAGAAACAAAGGCGAGAGCGGCGATTACGATTATCTCCGGGTAGTTTTGGCTCCTGCCGCTGTTGATCTGGTAGCGGGTACATCCCGTTTCACAGGTCTCGGCGCTGATATTTCTGCGGTTCCTGTCGGATGGAAAGCGTTGGATGGCGGAAAAATGAATAATGTTACGGATTGGCAGCATTCGTCCATTGAGTTGGCTATCGAAGAACCGGGCGACTACAAGGTTGTTATGATGTTCTACTGCGACAGCTATAGTGGAACGAATCCGCCTGCCGCTGTGGATAACTTCTCTATTACGAAGGTTGTCTGCCAGATGCCGGGTGCATTGAGAGCCGTAGCGGATAGTACTACTGTATCCTCCGCGCTCCTCACATGGACGCCGAACGGAACGGAAGAGAACTGGCTCGTACGCTACCGCAAAAGCGGCACTGCCGAATGGAGCGATCCGATCGCGGTTGCCCATATAGCAGGTAACGCCTTCGACTCGCTCAAGATAGAGTCCCTCGACCCGTCCTCTACCTACGAGGCACAAGTGGCGGCACTCTGCGATCCGAGCGATCCCGAGAGCGCAAGCGATTACTCCGCTTCGATTAACTTCGCTACGGCATGCGGCGTGGTCGCTTCGCTCAACGAGAACTTCGATGCAGTGACGACTGGTTCCGGTAATGTATTGCCGCTCTGCTGGAGCTATATCAATACCTCCACCAACTCGTCCTATAACTACTATCCGAAGGTATATGGGTATTCCGCGAACTCCGGTTCGAACTGTCTGCAGTTCTATTCCTATTATAGTTCTTCTACGGATTATGACCCCCGTGACCAGTATGCGATCCTGCCTGAGTTCACCAGCGTAAGCGACAAGCGTATCAAACTCAACGCGCGTGCTTATTCTACCGGCTCTTACTATGACGCTACCTTCATTGTCGGCGTGATGACTGATCCGGCTAATGCATCTACGTTCGTTCCGGTGGCTACGTTCACCCCGGCAACAACGAGCTATGAGCCCTTCGTGGCGTCTCTCAACAGCTATACCGGCGAGGGCAAGTTCATCGCGATCAAGATGGCGGCGGCTTACTCGTCTACGGGTTCCTATTTCTACCGTAGTCTCTATATCGATGATATCATCGTTGAGGACCTCCCGTCTTGTCTGGAGCCAAGCGGCTTGGTTGCTGAACTGACTCAAGGCAATGGCTCTGTCGCATCCCTCTCCTGGACCGCCGGTGCGGACGAAACCGCTTGGACGGTTGAGTACAGCGTCAATGCGGACTTCTCCGATGCTGTTTCTCAGAACGTAAGCGAGAACCCCTCGCTCAACCTCTCCGGTCTCACGCCCGAAACCGTTTATTACGCACGCGTCAAAGCGGTATGCGGCGAAGGTGACGAGAGCGTTTGGAGCGATGCTGTCTCCTTCAAACCGACGGATAAATTCTTGTTGCTGGTTAACGACGGTACTTCCACCGGCTCTTACGTTCCATTCTATGGATACTATGCTGACGGAGAAGAATCCCATAGCCAGTTCATCATTCCGGCTTCGGATCTGGTGGCTCTCCAATGGGATACCATCACGCAGCTGACATTCTATACCAATACGGAGAGCGTGGATTGCGGCGATGACCGGTTTGAGGTATATATGGCTGAGACGGAGGCTACTACGCTGTCCGGTTTGGATTGGACTTCGCTGACCAAGGTTAGAAACGCCGCTACGGTAACTATCAGCAACAACCAGATGGTTATCACGCTGGATGCTCCCTTCCGCTATGAGGACGGCAATCTCCTCGTCGGCTTCAAGCAGACCTCCGGATCGACTTATACAACATCGTTCTCCTGGATAGGAAAAACGGCTACATATGGCAACTCGTATTATCATTACTATAATATGGATGATTCTTATGAGTCTGCTTACCAGTCCTCCTTCCTGCCGAAGATGCTGATTGAATATAAGCCGGGCGAAGCACCCGCATGTCTCAAGCCGACGGCTTTGGCAGCAGCGCTCACCGATGGTGACGGCACAGTAGCCGCATTGAGCTGGACAGCCGGTGCGGACGAGACCGCATGGGTGGTAGAATACAGCCGTAACGCGGACTTCTCCGATGCACTCTCCGAGAGCGTAAGCGAGACCCCGGCGCTCAACCTGACCAACCTGACCGCGGAGGCGACCTACTACGCTCGCGTGAAAGCGGTATGCGGCGAGGGTATCGAGAGCGATTGGAGCAATGCTGTCTCCTTCAAACCGACCAGCGCTGTCTCCTTCACGATCAACCGTGGTTCGGCTACAAATCAATATGTTCCGGTTTATGGCTACTACGTATATAATTTCTCACGCAGTCAGTTCATCATTCCGGCGGACTCGCTGGCAAGTATCCAATGGGCTACGATCAACAAACTGACCTTCCGCGCTACCCAAAGTAGTCTGACTTGGAATAATGCCAAGTTTGAGGTTTATATGGCTCCTGCTGCCGCAACCACCATCTCTGCCTTTGCAGACTGGAGTTCGATGACCAAAGTCATGGCGGAGGCGCATCTCGAAGTGGCTGACAACCAACTGGTAATCGCATTGGATGAACCTTACCTCTATGAAGGAGGTAACCTCTTAATCGGTATTTACCAGACTGTTAAGGGTGCGTATGGTACCAGTACTTGGTATGGTGTTACCGCTACCGGTGCTTCCATGGGTGGATATAGTTCCTCTGCAGGTGCGGATGGTTATCCTTCTCAGCAGAACTTCCTGCCGGAGCTTACCATCAGTTATGTACCGGGAGAAGAACCTACGTGCTATACGCCTGCCGGCCTTGTGCTCTCCAATATCACCTCCGATGGTGTGAAAGCCGTTTGGAACAGCGAGGATGGTGCACTATGGCAATATGCCGTAGCACTCGCTTCCGATCCTGCTCCCGAGAGCTTCACCGATATGGATACAAACGCTGTAGTCATAAGCGGCTTGGCAAACGATAATACCGACTACATCTTCTATCTACGCAAGAACTGCGGTGGGGAGGACGGTGTAAGTAAGGCAGTTTCGGCGAAATTCCATACGCTGCAAATGCCGGTGGCTGTTCCGTTCGCGGACGACTTTGAGGACGGGAACAAGTGGGTTCTCATCAACGGCGTTTGCACGAACGGATGGGCTTTAGGTGAAGCTGCACATGCCGGTGAGAGCGGACACGCTCTCTATATCTCCGAAGACGGAGGCGCATCCTATTCTTACGAAGGATATGCTTCAAGTGCTTATTCGATGGTTTATGCAGAGAAAGCGTTTACCTTCGATGAAGGCAACTATATCTTCAGCTATGATTGGAAATGCCAGGGCTATATCAACTATGGTACGCCGTACGATTTCCTGCGCGTGGCACTCGTTCCTGTTTCAGTAGAATTGGCAGCTTCTTCCGCTTCCTATTCGTATGCTCCTACAGGATTCACGTATAATACCCTGCCTGCCGGCTGGATCGCCCTTGATGGCGGCGCAGCCCTCAACGGATCTGCCGCATGGCAAAGCCAGGCAACCGAAGAGTTGGCTATCCCTGCCGGTACATACAAAGTGGTATTCGCTTGGAGAAATGCTACTTCCAATTACTCAGGATCCGATCCTGCGGCTGTAGATAACTTCAGCATTGCCAAGGTGGCTTGTGCTGCTCCGACGGCTGTAACGGCGGGCGAGCTGACCGCTACTACGGCTGCTATCTCGTGGATAGCTGATCCGGAGCAGACGGCTTGGCAGATCGCTTATGACACGATCGCTACAAACCAGCCGGATACACTCCTGTCGCTGGCTAACATAGCGGACAACCCGCATACGCTCAGTCTGCTGGAGCCCGAGCATACCTATTATGTATATGTACGCGCGAACTGCGACGAGGATGTCAATAGCGCATGGGCGAACGGTACATTCCGTACGGCAAGCCTCTGCCAGACACCGGATGCCCTCGCTGCTGCTAACATCGGGCTGACTTCCGCTGAGATCAGCTGGAATACCTATGGCCAGACCGGCTTCAACCTCCGCTATAAAGAGGTCGGCGCTGCTGACTGGACTACGGTGGACAATGCGGCTGTTCCGCAGGCAATCGACGGTCTCACCCCGAGCACAAGTTACCAGGTACAGGTACAGGCCGCTTGCGAGGATGCGGACAGCTGGTCTGCGGCATTCACATTCAAGACCGCGTACGGCATTCCGTTCGAGGAGAAGTTCGCTACTTCTTCTGCTCCTGAAGACTGGAACCGCTATAGCGGTCTGCTGAGCGAAGTACAAGCCGGTACGGCACTCACATCCGGTACTGCTTGGAGCTTCGGTAGCCGCAACGGTATCTTCAATGGCAACCATGCATATGTCAATATTTATGGTTCGTCCAGCAATAAGTGGCTGGCTACTCCGGCGATCACCTTGACCGAAGCCGCACAGCTTTCCTTCGACCTGGCATTGACCAAGTATAATTCTTCTACGGCTGTAACGGCAGGTCAGCAAGATGATGACAAGTTCGTGGTTCTCATCTCTACCGACAACGGCGCTACCTGGACGGTGCTCCGTCAATGGGATAACGCAGGCTCCGGGTTCGTTTACGACGAGATCACGAACAACGCTGCAGGCCAGGAGGTTATTATCAACCTCAGCGCTTATACCGGTCAGTCTGTGATCGTTGCCTTCTATGGCGAATCCACTGTTTCTGCGGATACAGGCGGTGACAATGATCTCCATATTGACAATGTACTGATCGACAAGATCCCGACTTGTCCGAAGCAGACGGGTCTGACGATCTCCGAAGTTTCCGCCCATACGGCTAAGCTCGCTTGGACGGCAGGCGCAGAGGAGCAGGATGCATGGCAGATCGCCCTCGACACGATCGCGGGCTTCAACCCCGATACGCTCAGCTCGCTCATTGATGTAACGGAGAATCCGTTTGTACTGAGCGGTCTCCTGCCGCAGCACACCTATTATGTATATGTACGCGCGAACTGCGGCGTGGAAGACGGCGTAAGCCGCTGGACGGATGTCAACTCCTTCCGCACGACCATCGCTTGTCCTGCTCCGACGGCTCTGGTAGCTGCCCTCACGCCGGGCAACGGCGCTGTCGCTACCCTCAACTGGACGGCAGGCGCAGTGGAGACCGACTGGATCGTAGAGTATAGTGTCAACGCCGACTTCTCGGATGCTGTCAGCGTTCCGGTGGCAGGTGATCCTGCGCTCGATCTGACCGCCCTGACGGCTGAGACTACCTACTACGCCCGCGTGAAAGCCGATTGCGGCGAACTCGACGGCGAGAGCCTCTGGAGCGCTTCGATCTCCTTCACCCCGACCGACCGCTACGAGCTCATGCTCAACGACGGAAGCACGACTAATTCCTATGTTCCGGTATATGGCAACTATGCAGAGAATTACTCTTTGGGTCAGTTCATCGTTCCGGCGGCTCAACTCGAAGCCATCCTCTGGGATAGCATTCAGGCACTGACCTTCTACGCTTCTAACGCAAATGTTAGCTGGGGCGATGCTCAGTTTGAGGCATACGTGGCTGAGGTGGAAGAGACCGCCTTCGCTTCCGCTACGCTGAATGACTGGGAGGAGATGATTCTCGTCAAAGCGGCTGCAAGTCTCTCTGTGGCGGACGGCAAGATGGTTGTGACCTTCGATGAGCCTTACCAGTACGAAGGCGGTAACCTCATGATCGGTATCAAGGAGACTGTTTATGGTAGTTATTCAAATGTGAACTGGTACGGTGTATCGGCTTCCGGTGCTTCCGTAGGCGGTTACAAGAACAAGAATACAGGTGCTCTCACTATCGCGCAGCGTAACTTCCTGCCGAAGATGCTGATCACCTATGTTCCGGGCGTTGAGCCGGCATGCAAGAAACCGACCGGTCTGGTTGTTTCTGACATCGCTGCCTTCTCCGCTATCGTAGCATGGGACGAGATAGAAGGTGCTGAATGGGAGTACGCGGTACTGCCGGCTGCCGATCCGGCTCCGGAGTCCTTCGAACTCAGTACGTCCGCCCGCTCTGTAGTGCTTGACCAACTCTCCGAGAATACCGAATACGTATTCTACCTGCGTCAGGCATGCGGTGAGGATGGTAACGGTGCTGTCGTTTCGATCGCCTTCGCTACGGATATCCAGAAAGCGGCAATTCCGTTCTATGAGGACTTCGAGACTCCGAACACCGGCTGGAAACTCGTTAACGGTGACCAACCGAACGCTTGGATGATCGGTGACGGTGCTGCTTCTACCGGTGAGAACGCACTCTATATCTCCTCCGACGGAAGTGAGAATACCTACAACAAGGAGGCGCAATCCTCTGCCTTCGCATATATCCTGCTTGACTTCGACAAGGGCGGAAACTATCGTATTTCCTACGAGTGGAAGGCGAACGGAGACTATGATCTGGAGGTAGGCGAGATCTATGACTTCCTGCGTGTGGTTCTTGTTCCTGCTTCTGTATCCTTCGAGGCGGGTGATGCCGACCTGCCTGCAGGCGCTATCGCGCTTGACGGCGGCGAGCAGCTCTACGGAGCAGAAGGATGGCGTAACTTCAGCGCGGAGCTGGAGAATGTCAGTGCAGGTGTTTACAAACTGGTATTCGCTTGGTTCAACGATGATGCATACGGAGACGACACGCCTGCGGCTATCGACAATATCGCAGTCGTTCACACCTCATACCCGACCGATATACAAAACGGTGCAGGTATAGAGAACCAAGCGGTTAAGTTCATCCGTGACAACCATGTTTATATCCTCCTCAACGGTAATGTATATAACATCACCGGTCAGAAAATGGAGCTGAAGTAAACAACCCTCTCGTACATCGTACTTCCGTACGTCGTACATTCAAAGAGAGCTGCCCCCGGGTAGCTCTCTTTGTTTCTGGTTCCCCTGGTTCTTCCTAGTCCTCCTAGTCCTCCTAGTCCTCCTAGTTCCCCTGGTTCCCCTGGTCCTCCTGGTCCCTCTTTTGCAACGATTATATTACAAAAAGTAGAAAAAATCGTAAAAAAGTAACAAAAACTTGCGTATTTGAGATTTTTTTTGTAATTTTGCCGCCCAAAATTGTTTATTTGTAACAAAAGTGTCAAAAAAGGTCGGATTTATAGTATGTGCATTGGCATGGAGCCTGGGGATAAACGCTTATACGGCGCTGTCTCCTGAGACCTGCCATTTTATCTCGCTTCATGGCGACGCAGGCTATTCCGCCTTGCTGCATAATATGGCGGGTCAGCAGCCTTCTGCAGGTATGAATGCCAACCTCGGCGTGGACTACCGCCTCTTCCATAACAACTTTATTTTCTCCGTCGGCATAGAGGGCATGTATGACCTCAATGTCAATAGGATGGACGAACTCGATTTTGTTATCCCGATGCGTGATACCGAGAGCCAGCTCTTCGACATGCACGTCCATGTGGACGAGTCCCGCGATCTGGCGCATATGGTGAACCTCAATATTCCTTTGCTCTTCGGCGGCGAATGGAACCGGTTCTATTTCATGGTAGGCCCGAAGATTTCGGTCAATCTCTACGGCGCTACCTCCTCCCAGGCGCAGATCACCACCTACGGCGAATATGAGAAATACTACGATGATTTCTACGACATGCCGAACCATCAGTTTGTCTCCGGCCGGTATATGGGGTCCGCTACCAAACCGATGAAGTGGAATTTCAATATCATGGCGCATCTGGAGATAGGCGGACGGGTGGGGCATATGTTCAAATACAAGCAGTTCCGCCTCAACCCCGACAAGGTACGCATGTATCTGGCGGCATACGCCGATTTCGGAATCCTCGATATCCATGTCAATAACGGCGGCGCGCCGATCTTCGAATACCGCGAGACGGAAAAGGGCGTTCAGTTCTACAGCCAGCCGCTGATGCTCAGCAGCCTTGCGGACGGAGCTGTCTTCCGCAACCTGAATGTGGGATTGAAGTTTACGGCGGCGTTCGAACTGCCCAAGAAAGGAAAATCATATATTTACGATTATAAGAAATACGACCGCCCGCGTATCAGACGGGGAGGTAACCAAGGTATAAAATTCTAAGCGTATGAAACGAATCATCTGCATACTGTTAATGGCAATGGGTCTGGCTGCTGTCGCTCCGATGGCATCCATAGTGGATAACACTGTAGCTGCGGCTTATGCCGCGGACGCACGGGCTAAGGCTCAGGCGCAGCGGGAGAAAGAGAAAGCAAAGCGTCTCAAAGAGCGTGAGAAGGCGAAGGCGAAAGCCGCCAAGGAACGCGAGAAAGCAGCGGCGCAGAAGAAGAAAGAGCAGGCTAAGGCGGCTGCGCAGAAACAGAAAGCACGCGAGAAAGCCAAAGCACAGCAGGCGAAAGCCGCTTCTTCCAGAAAAGCAACGACAGCCAAAGCATCCAAACCTGCTTCACAACGACAGCCCGAATTGAGCGCGGCGGAGGAGAAAGAGCAGTATCTGGCACAGGTGGCGGCGATAGAGAAGAAGAACAAACGAGTGCTCGCTTATCTCAACCGGGATATCTCTCACCGTCTCGGTTTCTGGGGCCAGGTAGGATACAGCAACCTCTTTACGTCCGGTATCAACTATGCTGCTCCGGCGGCGGAGGGATTGAACCCCGTGGGATTCCGGAACAAAGACAACGGCTTTGTGGGAGGAGGACTCGGTCTGGGCTACCAACTCCGTTACAAACAGTTCCTTATGACCGTAGGCGCAGAGTTCAATTTCTATAACTCGGTCATGAGCCTCTCCAACTGGGAGAACGGCGAGTTTGCGCTCCAATACGGTATGCAGCCCTATGCCTCTACGATGATTTATCATTATGATTTCCGGAATCTGAATGACAAACTGATCGGCGGCTTCGTCCAGATACCTCTGCTCTTCGGTATGGAACTGAAGCAACTGCCGCTTTTCTGGCAGGCGGGTCTGAAAGCCGGCATCGGCGTGCTGGGACAATCGACTGTCGGAGGAATCCTCACTACTGCGATTGAGGATAAAGAGTTGATCGGAGGACTGACCGACATGTTCAACCATACGCTGGTGACGGACGAGGCGCTCAAACGGCCGGCTACGAAGGTGAACTTCGGCCTGAATCTGGCGGCTTCCGCGGAGGTGGGTGTCAACCTCGACCAATGGGTGAATGCGCTGCCCAAACTGAGAGTATCTCTCTTTGCCGACTACGGCTTCCTCAATTCGCTGAGTTATAAGCCCGCGGACGGCGCGCAGGATATACCTGCTCAGATGCTGACGACCGCCAATCCGCTGGACTTCCCGACTAACTCGGCTCTCGCTACTTCCTCGGCGGCGGGGGCGAGCGTGAATCCGTTCCTCGTGGGAGTCAAACTGGCGGTATGGTTCGAACTGCCGCGCAAGCAACTGGTGGTTGGACCGATGCCGCCGAAGCCGCTGCCGCGTCTGGGTGTCTATGCATATGATGAGGCGGGCGCTCCCCTGGGAGGCGCTTCCGTGGAGGTGACCGAACTGGCGTCGGACAAGACGAAGCATAAGAACTCCAACAGGCAGGGCGTTGTCAAGGTCGGCCGTGTAGCCGAGGGCGAATACCGCGTGTCGGCTACCAAGAACGGCTATTTCCCCTCCGACACAGTCGTCTATACGGTGGAGGAATTCACGTATGACACCGTCAAACTGCGGATGGAGCGTATCCCCGCACCGATCGTCTATACGCTCTGTATGAATATCTACGACGCGGAGACCAAGGAGCCGATAGAGGCTTCCGTCCGTCTCACTTCGATGAACGACACGGTAGCCCTTTATACCGCCCAGTCGTCGGATGACGGCTTTATCGAGACACCGCTCACAGAGGGCGGCTATATAGCACGCCTCAGCGCGCAGGGATATATGCCGAAGGATGATACGCTCCATTTCGTACGCGATACCTTCGATCTATATATGCAGCATATCAAAGAGGGCATAAAGGTGAAGATAGAGAACCTCTTCTTCGCTACCAACAAGACCGTCATCCTTCCGCAATCAGAGCAGGCGATGGCTGACCTGGCGAACTTCCTGCTGGAGAACCGGACCGTACATATCCATATCGTAGGTCATACCGATGCAGTAGGTACGGATGAAGCGAACCAGATCCTCTCCGAAGGCCGTGCCAACGCCGTCCGCAACGACCTGATCAAACGCGGGGTGGAGGCTGAGCGTATGACCGCCGAAGGCAAGGGCGAGAAAGAACCGGTGGCTGACAACGATACCGATGAGGGACGCCAGCTCAACCGCCGCGTAGAGTTCACTATCACCGATGTGGGTGACGAAGACATCCAACAGGTGTTCTGACGAACGGAATGTCGTAATAACGCAATGTCGTAATAACGAAATAACGAAAATTATGAGGAAACTCCTCTTGACATATATCTCCTTGCTGCTTTGCGTTCTGGCTTGGGCGCAGAACGGTACATCGGTGGCTACCGATTTCCCGTACGAGTGCGGATTCGAGGAAAACGAGGACCTCTCGGCGTGGAACCTGAATCCGAATACACCCACTGCGAAAGATAAGTGGATATTCGGCACTGCCGTGCATAGCGAGGGAAAGCGGTCGATGTATATATCCGCTTATGGGAATGACTGCAATTACGGCGGCAGTAAGAATGTTTCGGTTTCTTATCTGCGGTATAAATTCCCTACTGCCGCTAAAACCCAGAGTTATGAAGTCAGCTTTGACTGGAAGGGAGTGGGCGACTCCGCTACCTCCAAACTGTATGTGACGTATTGTCCTGAGAGTCGATTCCTGACTAGTCCTATAAATAACCCCTACCATATTGATACTGTTTTGTCCAATTCCTCCAATGGGCGTCTTTCCGGCGCAACAATTAATGTGTGTGAAGGGCTGGGCGATTCTGGCGAGAAATTTATTTGCGGCAGCGAGGCATGGCAGAATATATCGTTCTCCCGTAAAGTGAGTGTCCGTAGCGATCTGTCTTCGGAGAACTTCGTTTTCGTCTTTATCTGGGTGAATGAGAACACGCAGGATTCACTCGGACGCACATCTATCGCTATTGATAATTTCCAGATCAATACGGCTTCTATCAGCAAACCGGCAAACCTGCAGGTGTACCCGCAATGCGAAGATTCCTCGCTTCTGCTTACATGGGAGGCTACCGGAGCGACGGAGTTCGATCTGCAGTACCGCAAAGTAGGAGAGACAGAGTGGGGACACGGACGTACGGGTCTCACGGACGGCTCGGAGGGATTCTCGCAGGACGGCAGCCGTTACACCTATTCGCTCAAACCGATTCTGGAAGGCAGTTATGACATCCGTATCAGGAGTGCCTACTACGACGAGGTGGAGAATACGACAATGCATACCGGCTATGTCTATCAATCCATGATTCTTGTCTATTGTCCGGAAAACCACTGCGTCAACTATATCAATCTGGATGCGCCGGGCGTGGTCTGCACTACCGGTTACTTCCCGGGGTACAATTCACCGGGCGACAATCCGTATATGACTGTCGGCAAGGTGGATTACGGTCCCGATGCCGTGGAGAGCCGCCATACGCTGCATATCGATCCGGCAGAGGTGGATCCGCGAACCGACAGCCTTCTCCATACCGTCCCGAACGGCGCGCTGGCTTCGGTCCGCCTCGGTAACTGGAACTGGGGAGGAGAAGCGGAGTCGGTTACCTATACCATCCATGTCGATTCCTTCAGCCAGGGTATCCTCCTCGTACAGTATGCCGTTGTATTCGAGGACCCCGACCATGAGGACGAACCTACCTTCAATCTGGAGATACTGAAACCGGACGGTACGCCTTTCGAGGATAAATGCGGCCAGGAATCGTTCACATACAGCGATGCGGAGAATGACCCCGACCACTGGCATATTACGCGGAATGGCAATGTGGCGTGGAAAGACTGGACTACCGTCGGGGTGCCAATCATGGCTTATCACGGCCAGGATATCAAGGTACGCTTCACGACGATGGACTGCGGTTGGGGTGGACACTTCGGATATGCCTATTTCACGGTGGATTGCGCGAACGCGCATATCGAGACGGAGAACTGCGGTAGCGATGCGTATGTCTCCTGTGTGGCTCCGGAAGGATTTGATTATATGTGGTATAAAGACGGCAATTATCTGGATACGGTAGGTACGGACAGGACCTTTATCGTGGAGGCTACCGGCGGTACATATACCTGCCGCGCTAGTTTCAAAGAACAGCCGGATTGCTTCATCGAAATCAGTACGGTCTCGGACCCGCGGTTCCCCATACCGGAATATACCTATGAGCCGGTCTTCGGCGAATGCAGGAGCAAGCTGCAGTTCAATAATACATCCCATGTGATGACGGTGAATCCCGACGGTACGGAGAAGCATTCGTCCGAGAAATGCAACGAGACCCGGTGGACTTTCCGCAGTCTGGTAACGGGACGTTCGACGGTCACTACCAAATGGTCGCCGGAATATACCTGCCGGAATAACGGAGACACAGTAGAGGTAACCGCAACCTCGTATATCGGAGCGGAAAACACCTGCGACAGCACGCGCGTCGATACGATCATTACGCCGAATATCATCCCTGAGCCTACGGAGTTCCATTATACGAGTTGCTCGGAGGAACCTGTCCGGTTCAATGACCAGTGGTTTGATCAGGATACGATGTATGTCGGCCATTTTACCACATACGCGGGCTGCGACTCGGTTTCTACACTCTTCCTCAAGGTCTATCCGAAGCCTCAGGACCAGTACCGGCATGACTCGATCTGTTCCGACCAGTCGCTGACGATAGCCGGAGTCAAATACACCCGGCCGCTCGATAACTACCAGATCATGCTCAAGAACGAGAACGGCTGCGACAGCGCTGTCTATCTGACGCTGACGGTCAACGAGCGTCTCAAGGCGACGATCGACTCTGTACCGTACTCCTGTCTGGACGAGGGACAGATGTATATATGGATGGATATTACCGCCGGTGTATATGACAGTCTGGTCATCCGTTTCAATACGCCGCTCCTGCGGGATACCGTGATCTATGAGCAGGTGACGGGCATCGCGATTCCTTTTTCGGAGGATGTCCTGCCGGGCCATTATGCCGCTACCCTGACCTTCCACCAGTTCTGCTGCGGTATCTATACCCAGACGAGAGGCTTCGATATACGTTACCCGAGCGCTATCGTGGAGCAGAAATGGAACGACGTACTGACGCTGCTCAGCCCCAAATACAACGGAGGATACGATTTCCTCTCCTTCCAATGGTATAAGAACGGCATGCCGATCTTCGGAGAGAACCATTCGTATCTCTACCAGCAGCTTGATTTCGACGCGGAGTATTACGTGGAACTCATGCGTCGGGACAGCGTGATAATGACTACCTGTCCGATCCGGCCTGTTTACCACGAGCAGCAGACGCCTTATCCAACGATCGTCCAGGCGGGGCAGCACATGCCGATGTATATGGATCATCCGGTTACGATATGGTATTATACCATCTCCGGACAGCTCTATTCCACGTTCGCCCTGCCGCAAGGCTATACCTCCCTCCCCACACCGGGACAGCCGGGCGCCTTTGTTATCAAATCCGTAAACTCCGAGGGCGAGACACAGGCCCAAGTAATGATAGTACAATAAATTCAATCCTAATGCGTATGAAGAGATTGGTTCAAATAATACTGGTGGCAGCGCTGGCAATGGCTGCTCCTGTACAAGCAGTAACGAAGTACACCTGTGATTTTGAGTCGCAGGCTTCGCGTGACCGGTGGGTGCTGAACCCCGGAACAAACTACACGCTCAATAACCTGAAGAACAAATGGTATATCGGTGAGCCGGGGAATAACGACCGCAATGGTAGCTACGGTCTGTTTGTATCCGACGATAACGGCGCCTCGGCGCATTACACCAATGCCGGATGCTGGGTCTATGCTTATGACACGGTTTCTCTGGATCCATTGGCGGGAAACTATACCATTTATTTCGACTATTGCGTGATGGCGAATGTGGCGAGCAAGTTCGACGGACTGTATCTGCTCTGGGTTCCGGAGTCCGTCTCGCTCATGTCTATACCCACCTCTGACGGTAATATCCCGGATGAGTGCAAGCCTTATGTTATTCCGTTGCAACCCAATGCGAACATGAATTACCTCAATGGTACTGCTACATGGAAGCAATGTGTAGCCCGCATACCGGGTTCCCAATGCGACGGTACCCCCCACCGTTTGGTCTTCGTTTGGACGAACGGTTCCTTCCTGACGCAACAGCCGGGCGCCAAGGTGGATAATATCGTCATTACGGATGTGCCTCCTTGCGACGCGCCTACTAGCGTAGTCATTACTCCGAACGGCACCACCGTCTCGGTCGAGTGGACTGGTACGGCGGATACATATGAGGTCAGCGCATATTCATACGACGGGCTGGCATGGGCAGGACCGAAGATCGTAACGGGCAACCAGACGAATTTCTCGAACCTGGCGATAGGGCAGACGGATTTTATCGTACGCGCTGTATGCGATGAGTATTCCTATAGTCTCAAGACGATAGAATCCAAACTGATCTATTACCCCGACCAGCTTTGCGTGGACTATCTGAATCTCGACAACGCCGTTTGCTATATCTCTAATCCGGATAATTTCCCTTCCAACACGGATACCTATAATGATTTTATCCGGGTGCCTGCCGTTGACCGCGGAGCGTCAAGCATAGACAGCCGCCATGTGGTGCATTTCGACCGCACGGAGACGGAGCCTCGTACAGGAGGGCTGGCGAAGACCATCCCCGACGGCGAACTGGCTTCCGTCCGGCTGGGTAACTGGGGCGTAGATGACGGCGGTGCGCGGATTGAGTTCTCCTTCCCCGTGGATACGATCAAATATCCGGTGCTGCTGCTCAAGTATATGCCTGTTCTGGAGGCGCCGACTCATCCTGACTACGAGAACCCGCGTTTCATACTGGATATTCTGATCGGAGGTACATCTATCGGCAGGTGCGGTATGGCGGATTTCAATGCCAATAATGTGAAAGATGAGGCTGCATCCACCTATGATGATTTTGTTCTTACCCAGGCGGCTATTGCCCAAGGATGGCATAAAACCTCCAGCAAGGTAGCGCAGACCCATGACGACGTCATCTGGAAGGAATGGACCACCGTAGGTGTGAACCTCAAGAAACCGGAATATGCCGGTAAGATGCTTACGGCGCGCCTGACGACGTATGACTGTCCGTACCATTACCACGGAGGATATGCTTATTTCACCCTCGGCTGCTCCGACGGAAAGCTGAAAGGCATGAAGTGCGGCGAGATCAACCCGGAGTTCACGGCGCCGGACGGATTCGAGTACCGATGGGCGTATGCGTATAACGAGAAATACCGCCGTGCGAACGGCTCTCTGCCCGAGCAGTATGTCTTGGGACGCGGCCAGAATTTCAACGCCGGTTACCAGGATGACAGCCTCTACGTCGTGGATTGTATGTTCGTTCAGGACAGTACCTGTTTCTTCTCGCTATATGCATCTACGCTGGCTACAAACCCGGTCTCGGTGATCAAGAAGCCGCAAGTCCTTCGTCATTGCACCGGCGGGGTCTATAAGGTCAAACTGGATGCCTCGGATTCATGGGTGCAGGAGATAGACCACGTCACCCATGATACGCTGAGGAACAAGAATTATCATATCGAGTCATACGAATGGAATATCGAGGGTCTGCCTTACGGATGGTCGGATGAGGCGACTCCTACGTTCGATCTGCCGGCAGCAGGAGGCGTCTTCCCCATCTCGCTGCGTACCACATGCGGTACATGCGAGTCGATTGTTTACGACACCCTGCGCCTCGAACCTCTCGGACCTACCCATGAGACGCAGTCTATCGTCCTCTGCGACGAGGACCGCAAGGCGGGATATGTATGGGCGGAGAATACAAAAGTCGGAAGAGACACCACGTACCGCACCTATGGTCTTGTGGATTCGGTTACCCTCTATAGTGAGGTGACCACCTGCGACAGTATCATCTATCTGGAGCTGAAAGAGCCGGTGCGTAACTACCACGACACGATGCTGCTGCCGGAGAGCCTGCCGTTCACCTATATGGGACGCACCTACGGCAAGGACACCAAGACGATGGTGGATACCATCCCGATGCAGACCAACTGCGCTATTACCTATGTCCTGAATCTGGAGATCTACGAGTCGCTGATTGCTTCGATGCCTAATGCCGCTTACCAGCTCTGCGAGGGGGATCCTACGCTCACGCTCGTCTATGATATAGCCCGCGGACGAAGCCTGCGTTACAGCTATACTTTTGATAACCCGGCTCTCCCGTCCGAAGGTCCTGTTCATGGCCAGCAGCCGAAGGGACAGTATCAGATAGATATACCTGTCGATGCATCGCTGCGGCCGGATGTCTATACCGGTTCGTTGCTGCTCGTGGATTCGATGCCGGAGTTCAACGTGACGATTCCGTTCACGGTGTCGCTCCGCTATGCGTCGGATGTGATCACCCAGCGGTGGAATGATGTCCTGGCGATCCGCAATGCCGATTATAACGGAGGCTATCAGTTTGATTCCGTACAATGGTATATCAACGGCATGCCTATCGAGGGAGCTACTGACTTCGTCTATTACACCGGCGGCAACGGCGTACAACTGCGCTTCGGCGAGGAGTACCAGGCGCTGCTGATGAGGCGGGACGACGGTGTCAAGCAGTTCACCTGTCCGTTTATTCCGGCGGCTGTAGCAGCCGAAGTGAAGGATATGCCTTCGCTCGTGCCGCCGTCCGCTCCTCTGCAGATGAGGGGTAAGGGTACGGCGTACTGGTACGACATGCTCGGCAACCGTCATGGCGCACAGACGTATGACAACTCGGAGATCCGCACGCCTGCTGCCCAGGGATGCTATCTCTTGATACTGAATGAGGAGGACGCGCGTGCCGCGCATAGAATATTAGTGAAATAGTCTCCTCCCCTCCATGGGGAGGTCGGGTGAGGCTTAGTCCTTCGGACTCCAGAAGAAGTCGGTTAGCCATCTCGGCAGCCGGCTTTTTTTCGGTCCATCATTAGGCGACGCAGTCGCATCATTAAGCTGCGTAGCAGCATCATTGGCAAGCTTGCTTGCATCATTCCCATATAGCGCCCTCTGCAGCCGGTCTTTGCCCGCGCCGAAACGGACACCTACTGCTGCCTGTACTTTCCAGTTCCAGTTGCTGAGTTTGATATAGTTGTCGTTAGCAGTCCAGCCGGAGCGGAAGCGTATGTTCTCCGCTGTTGCCCAGGCATTCAGATGCACCCATTTGTTGATCTCCCAGCTCACTGCTGCGCGCATGTTACCCGTCACATGCACCGGATAAGACGGATTGAGATTGTACATCGGGTCGTCCGGCAGACCTTCCGCTATGCTGTCCGGCAGATAGAAAGACGCTAAATTGACCGTGTAGGTCACTAACATAGCGGCTGCGGAGGCGTGCAAGACTACTTTGCCTTTGTTGGGGGTATAGTTGATGCCGTAGCCTATACCTACTGCTATCTGACGCGTACGGATGGCGGTCAGGTTGGACATCAGCAGCGGTAGCAGAGGCACGTTGTTGTCTGTGTATCGCAGTGTGTCTTTCAACTGCACCTGACTGGATGTATATGCCAGATGAAGCAGAAACGAACCCGCTGTCTGTTTCTGTATATACGATTGTTTGACGGCTGCCTGGTGGGAGTAATGACGCGCGTTCAGCGCATACCATATGTTCAGGCTCGCATTGGTGATGGTAACCTTATCTTTGCCGAAATCCCAACTCTGCTGGTCGCCAAATTGCAAGTTCGTGTGGATATTGGTGCTGGTATGGATACCGAAATCGATGCCGATGAACTTGCTCCCGAACGAGAAAGAGAGACGTTGTGCGTAGGCATGGATAGCGTCCCAACTGTAGCCGAAACCGAACCCGCGGTAGCCGGCGTAGAAACCCAGATCGACGGAAGGAGTCGTCTTGTTCAGCAGCGTAACGGTCTGAACGCTATTGTCCAGCGCCTCGGAGAAGGATGTCAGGTTGGAGTTGACGCCAATCATGCCGTTGGTGTAGGCTATCCGCCAGCTGTGTTCCGGCAGACCGATATACGAAGTGTCTATCCCCCGCTGGAGATACCGGTCCACCCAGTTGCCGGTGCGGTAGAAGAACAGCAGCGCCTTGTTCGGCTTCTTCTCCGGCTTGGCAGGCTTGTCCGTTTCTAGTTTACCTAGTGTATCTAGTTTACCTAGTGTGTATAGTGTATCTGGTTCGCCCGGTGTTTCCTGTTTTGCCGGTGTATCCGGCTTAGCCGGCTGTCCAAGTGTATCCGGTATGTCCGGTGTAGCCGGGGCAAGCTGTTCCCCCTCTCCTGAGGAGAGGGTCGGGGTGAGGTTATTCCCTAACGCCCAAACGCTTACCGCCGCCAGTAATGCTACTATGAAGTATAACCGTTTCATGTTTGTCCGGATTCTCTAGTTAGTCTAGTTTATCTATTTGGGGCCCCCGGAGTAAACCAAGCCCTCTGGGCTGTTTGCTATGGGGAGAGCGGAGGCAGGAGTTGCCTTGTCAATTTAGCGGAGCGGTATTGACCGCCGCAATCTCCTTGCCGAACGCGAGTGCAAAATTACTACTTTTTTCGCAAATACGCAAATTATTTTGCACGCAAGCATGATTTGTCCGGTCGATAACCACTCACCACCGACTCGGCAACGCGACCATCACGGGATCACCCTAGGACGACGTCGGCCTCACGTCTGCCCCACGCCGGCATAATATCTGCTGAATAACATAATTATGGCTGTTTTGCAAACTGAATATAGCAGAAATGGCGAAAATTCGTCAAAAAGTGTTGATTTTTACACACACGTGTCGTAGAAATGTTGTAATTTTGCACCCAGTTTTATATTTATATAAATAGAAAAGCCCACAAGTCCATTTATTATTAGGAAATACACAATATATAGCCCTTGTCTCAGGGCTCAAAAACCGAGGCAAACGATCTTTGACATATTGTACTTCTATTGAGAAAATGCATTTTTTTCAACGAAAAAGTGGAGAAAAGCTTGCGTATGTGAAAAATTTGTTGTAATTTTGCAGCAGATTTCAAAAGAAAGCAAGTTTATGATAGCCACATTAGCTGAAATACAGAAGTTCTTAAACGATTTTCACCAGAAAGTAGAGGTGTTCGACATCTTCTTTATGGATGACCGAGAGAAGAACTTAAGTGCCATTGACGATTTGGGCATTATCCGTGGTGTGCGTAAGGAGGTAATTAAATCACTTACTGTGGATGATTATTCCGAAGGACCCATTAAGAACATTCTCAATGCTTGGGGCGACTTATGGGTATTCGGGAAAGATGTGGAAGGCAAGGAAGTGTATATCAAAATCAGTTACGGTATGCCTAACCGTCGAGCCATCTGTATCTCATTCCATTTGGCTGAATATCCAATGAATTATCCGTATAAGAAAGGAGGTAAATCATGATGAAACAAGTAATAGATAGTCCTTTTAGCGAGGGGAAAGCGCACCTGCAACGTCAGATGAAAACCATGGAGTATCGCGGTGAAATGTACACCTATGAGCATGTCAATTATCGATGTGATGAAACAGGGTTGGAATTCACCACCGACGATATGGATTTTGATAACCTTGAGCGGGTTTATGTGCAGTATCGCGCGAAATATAATATCCCTTCACCTGCAGAGTTGACGCAAATGCGAGAGCGATATGGGTTGTCGGCAATTAAGATGGCGCAGATTCTTGGATTGGGAGTGAATCAGTATTCCAAGTATGAGCAAGGTGAGATGCCGAGTGAGTCTATTGGTAAGATGCTACGTTCTATCCAGACACCGGCAGTGTTTATGGAGTATATTGGGGATGCCAAGAACCAATTCAGTGAAGAGGAATACAAAAAGATATGTGCGAAAGTGCAGAAGTCGTTCTTGAAGATTATCAAGTCGAAGCCTGACTTGTCCTGGTACTGGGAATTGTTTTCTCCGCGTGCATTAGGTCGCGTAGCTTTGTAGCACTTGCATGACATCATTTTCTCAGTAGGAGCAACGGTTTTCCGTCGCTCCTATTTGTGTATGGAGGTACATGATTGTCAATACTTTTTGTTAATACCCAAATAAGACTTTTGTAAGGGTTTAGTAACATTACCGTCGGATCCCATCCGACACCCAAAAAACATCGTCCATTACGTCGGATCCCATCCGACACCAACAATAGAATAACATAAAAACACAAAATATCATGACACACTTTAACTTAAATCGAATGCTGCAGGGATGCAGCGCGTTTATCCAAACGATGGCCGGCAATCGAGCGGCACGGAACGATGCAAAAAGGGTCAATAACCACGTATTGCCCCTTACTTGCCTCTTACTTGCCTCCTCGTTGCGCCTTACTTGCCCCTTACAACTCCGTCGCATTGCGCTTATCTTGTGCGTTTTAGTGCTGAGTGTTGGACAGATATGGGCGGTAGATCCTCCTGCTGCGAATTTTACAGTTACTCCAACATTGGTGTCTGGCGCAACATATGAAGCTACAGGACTGTCTATTGCTGGATCCGATAAAGGATTATGGGTTGAGGTACCATCTGCCTCTGCAGAAGGATTCATAAGCATTTATGGTGATAATAATGCGGATAGGTACTATTACATATATGGCTCTAATGGAACGGTAAAGGATACAGGACGAGGGATAAAAATGGTTAAAACTGTATATGCGCCGCCTGTATATTTTTCTCCGAGCGATATCTATACTACTGGCGGCAAATATTATCTTGTTTTTTATACTACAAATGACTTCAAAGCAAGCAAAGTGCAGTATACCCTTTGTTCTAAGACGAAAGTTACAACATCCAGTTTCTATCCTTTGTACGCAAACACAAGTAAGACAGCTGCTCAGTTAAAATCGGCAGCTGGATTTCCTGCGAATATAGTATTGAATATTGATGCCGTTGGAAATTCAAATTCTCATTCTAGTACGGTAGAGACTCCTCATGATTTCAAATCTAATATTAGTACAGCAACCACCTACTATTACATAACTCCTAATGCCGTTACTCAAAATATATTCCTTGGTATGTTAGCGAATGTTAAATCTATTCGTTTGTACGGAGACGGAAAAGGGGGAGGTAGAACTTTTTATATCACAGTAACTAAAGTGTCTGGGGATGGTTCTCCAATGACAGTCTCCAATATCACGACAACGAATACAGCAACTATTAAAGAATGGTCAACAGGAGACTTAACTGCTTTGACGGGATATGACGCAGATACTTATTACACATATACTATTACTTATGGAGGTAATGATGCGCGTCTTTGGGGAATATATGTAGAAGCAGGTGCAGCTTCCGGCTGTTCGTCATATTCTTTCCATTATGGCAATGATGGAGCACCGGCGGCAGAGTGGACAACGGAGTGCTTCGTTGCGAAAGGTGATGATCATGAGATGCAGATAGAGGATTTTACGATACCTTCAAAGACTCATTTCTATGTAGGCAAGAACGGCTCATTTAGTGGCACGTCCGGCAATGCATCTGATGCCAACTCTGTAACATCACTCTGGTCTGCTATGTATTTCGCTACATCAATCGGTGATGGAACAGGTACTCGTCCTATGGTAGGTCAAGCAACAGGTGCTACCGGAACAATTCGTATTTACGATAACTCTACGTGGAATAACAAACAGGCCGCATTCATTCCTGATGGGTACAAACTGAAAGTAGGCAGTACGGAATATGCAATGGCAGTTCATGGTGGCAACGAGTACCGTTCGGATATTGTGGAGATGAGTAGTTCTAATGCCCGTGACCTTGTTAGTGTTGGTATAACGAATAATTCTGGTAATTATGTAGGTACGGCTAACTCGGAGGGAATGCAGCATATCTTCTTAAATACAGGCGGTACGACCTATTGGAGCAAAGACGGCGTAAATAATTTCGGATTGTATGATATAACTAATAGTCGTTTTGCTTGCCTGATGACCAAAGTTCCGGGAGAGGACTATTTGTATGAAGGATGGGTGCCGGAAAATTGCACAAAGGTAATCTTTGTGCGCTTAAAGAGCTCTACACTTGCTTGGGGAGATGGTAATAGTAATGTACATAATAAAACAGGGGATTTAAGTTTACTTGCCGATAACAACTTGTTTACTATCAGTAGTTGGTCCGATGGTTCTTGGTCTGCATACGAGAAGAAAGGTAAGTTCCGCATGAATGCAGACTGGACGGACAAGAACTGGTACGTACGTTTCTATCCGTACCACGTTCTTCATTATGATGCCAACGGTGGCACTGGAGAACCGGCAGATCAATCGGTTGCTGCAGATGCAAGTCCTTGTCAATTGACCGTTTCTTCGACAGAGCCGACAAGAACGGATTATGTTTTCCAAGGATGGAATCCGACGAAAGCGACAGCAGATGCAGGTACCATAGATGGTGCTTGGGATCCGGGCGATACACATACTATGACCGGCGATGTGACGCTCTATGCTGTATGGGAGGCATGTAGCGGACCAACAATCAGCGCTAATGATCGAACCGGCATTGTAGATGGAGCGCATGAGGTAGGAGATGAATTGGGAACAGCTTCTGTAACAGCTACCGCTGGAAACGGAGGGACATTGAGTTATAAATGGTATTATTATGATGATAGCCCCGGCAAGCCGGTAGATCCCAATGATTATACTGCTGCGCCTGGGACAAATAATCAGGCGACATACCAGATTCCAAGTAGCTCAACATGTACCGCTCGTCACTATTTCTGCGTAGTTAGCGAAGAAGGATGCTCAACAACAGTGGAGGGTATACCAACCGGTGCTTTGACATTGACGGAGCCGGTTGACCCATGTTCCGAGCCGGCGGAAGTGACAAACGAGATTGCACGTTTCTTCGTACCGTGCGGATTGAGTAATGCAACAAGTGGAGATCCATCTGCGTGGGAAGTAACTCAAGATGCTTCAACCGAAGACAATACATTTACTACAAACGACTTCGGTGGAAGCGGTACTAATTGGTATAGAAATGAGACATCTGGACTTATTTATGGAAAACTGACTGGTAATAGCGGTTATATACAACTGAAGCTTAAGTCCGGTAGTTTCCAGGCTGGTGATGTGGTAACTGCATATTTCAATGCGAATAATGGTACCAAAACAGGATTAAAATTGAAATCAACAGAAGGAAATGGAAATGAACCTTCTGCAACAGCGAAAGAAGTAGAAACAAGTAGTACTTATACACTTGTTGCTGCTGATATTGAAACAGATGGTTCGATAAAACTCTTCCGTGCAGGGTCAGCAACATATGTCAACCGTATTATCGTGACACGTGCGCCGGTTGCAGCAAGTGTCACAGCGACATTGTTGACACCGGCATACATGCCGACAGGAGCATCGGGTGTGCAGATTGGCGTAGAGATAACAGGCGCCAGCACGGGGTGGAAATATAGAGTAAAGAATGGCTCCGATGGTTATGAGGGTCCGGATAACACGGCCTATACCACAACCACCTGGACGATGACTTCCACTATAGGTGCGGGTGCAAATACTTATGTAGTGGAGTTGTACGACGGAACAGGTACAAAACAAGCGACCTCCAATACAATCACAGTGACCGGCGAGACAACGTATCCTGTGACTATTACAGCCGGAGCAAACGGAACGGTTAGTCCCAGTGGAGTCGTTCAAGCCAACGGAAGCCATATCAAGCCGGAAATAACTGCAACGCCGAATACCGGTTATCGCTTCGTTAACTGGACATTAAGTAACAGCAACGCAACGCTGGCAGACGCATCCTCTGCAACAACTACGATTACCAATGCTATAGGTGCTTGTGAGATTACTGCTAATTTCGCAGCGGCAACTCTGACAGCTATCGAAGCGAATACGCTGTATCAAGCCCAAGACATGGCGAATGTAACATTTACCACAAATACTTGGTTCGCAGGGCTTTCAACCAATAACAAGTTCAAGACATACGGAGATGGCACCTCAACTTCTGCGAAAGGAACGAGCATCAGTTCGACCAGTATTTCTGACGATATAGGTTCAGAAAGCTTTACTTCTAAACTCTATATAATGGAGGCTGACAATACGTCAAGCAGTTCTGACCCGACGAAGGGTGCGATAGAGTTTATTACTCCTTCCACGGCAGGTACATTGTATATATATCTTGAACAAAATGATAGCAAATTGTCGATCAAGAAAAAAGGAGCAAGTTCATCTACCTCTCTCTCCGGGGGCAACTACAAGAAAATAAATGTAGAAGCAAATACACACTACTTCATCAATGGTAGTGACACCAAACGTGGCTTATATGGTATCAAGTTTATTCCTGCCGCTACCTACACCGTGACATATAATGGTAGTAGTGCAGGTGGTGGTACTGTGCCGGTAGATGCAAGCAGTCCTTACACCAGCGGTTCGACGGTAACTGTATTGGGCAATACAGGTTCGTTGACTCGCACTATATCCGATGATGCAGCAACTTTCTACGGATGGAACACGAACAGCAATATGTATGGAGGTACGCATTATAATGCCGGAGAGACATTCACTATGCCGTCCAGCGATGTTACTCTGTATGCCGTTTGGGGATATACCATAACATGGAATCTAAATGATGGCGATTGGGTGGACTACACCGCACCGACGTATTATATTTACGGTCAGGGATTGACTTTACCTACAGAAGCCAAGATTAGCAAATCCGGTTATACCTTTGATCATTGGGAACTGGCTTATAACAACTCTACCATTACTGCCATCGCAGACGATGCAACCGGCAACGTTACCCTGAATGCTATATGGACGGCGGCTGCTTCTTCGTACAGCGTGACGTATAATGGTAACGACAATACAGGCGGTTCTGTTCCGACGGATGCTACTTCGTACAGTGCCGGTGATATTGTTACCGTGAAGGGCAATACCGGCAGTCTTGTTAAGACCGGTCAGACTTTCCTCGGCTGGAGCACAAGCGCAACAGCCAGCAGCGGTACGTTCTACCCCGCAGGGTACAAGTTCGAAATGCCCGCAAGCAACGTAACGCTCTATGCCGTTTGGGGAAGTGCAGCGGAGGAAAAGTACTATTATGGTAGTATATCAATTACTGCAAGTGCGCTTACTCCCGGATCTACAGGAGGACATAAAGGGTTCTTTACAAGTAATAGTGGTGTAATAGCCTCAAGTAATGCCATCTCATTGAGTAATACACCCTCTGAAACAAAGTACTATTACGAGTCCAGCACTTTAACTCACACAGAGTTGAATAAATCCTCTAATTGGAATGCCTCATCTACGGCGAAGAGAACAATACGTGCTTTTAAGTTTGCGAGTGGAACTACATACACTTTAGCGTTAGGATCGAAAGTCGCCACATCCATCATGTTTTATGGTAAGTGTGGAAGCAAAAGTAAAACCATGACAGTAGGAGACCAAGAGTATGAATCGCCTTCTACAAAAGAAACGTTCTTCTCTCATGAATTCACAAAATCCGGAAACTTTACCGGCAATGTAGCCATTACACAAAATGGCGATTTCTATGGCATATTGGTAATAACCATTTCTACCGGTGCTGCATCTAATTTCACCGTTTCCTTCAATATGAACGGTCACGGCAGTGCGATAGATGCCATTGCCAATGTGCCGTCCGGCAGCATGATAGGCGAGCCTATCCCAGATCCTACGGCAGTAGATTGGGAATTTGGCGGATGGCATAACGAAGCAGGATGCACCAGCGCCTTTGATTTCGCTAACACCACTATTACTGCTGATAAGACCCTCTATGCCAAGTGGACGAATTGTGCTCCGACGGTAACGACTCAGCCTGTAGCGGCATCATATGCCCAGAACGCTACTGCCACTGCTTTAACTGTAGCAGCGAACGACAACGGCGGCGGTGAGTTGCATTATCAATGGTGGGTGAAAGAGAACGATTTGGACGAAGAGACCGGTTCGGCTATTCCGGGCGAGACCGGCACAAGCTTCACGCCGAGCACGGAGCTTTTAGGAACGAGTTATTACTACTGTGTAGTTTCCAATGACTGCGGTAATGTGTTCTCCAACACCGCGGGAATCACCATCACGGATGCTCGTCCGAATCCGAAAGCTGTGTGGGATGTAGCTGTGCCGACCCATGGAGGTAAGGGCTTCTCGTTCTCCGTAGAGGTGAATAAGAACGACGACTCTAACTGGGATGGAACGCTGACCGCAGACATGCTGAGCGTTTCCAGCGAGGCGGTATTAGGCACCGTGACGGTTGATAATACGACCAAGACCATCAGAGGTACTTACGGCGTGAAAGGTTCGGCTACCAGCCCGGTGACCTTCTATCTGCTGCTGCCCGCCACGGCTTCGCAAGCCGCCGCTCGTCTGGATCATGACCAATCGTTCACTGAGTGCGTAGGCGGAAGCGGCGATTCATATGACATCCGTGTACGGAAGACAACAACCAAAGACGGTAATTATTACCATTGGGCAAATACGGATGGTTGGATATCACAGAAAATAGCCAGTTCTTTCAGTAGTGAGAAAGCTTCCACCAAGATGGGCGAATCAGAACAGTTCGATTCCATCTATAACACTAACGCACAATACGTATGGGTGCGCACGTACCATGCGAACATAAATAAGGTACGTATATATGCGGATTTCCGTGCCAACGACATGACGGTCAGCAACGTATATAAACATACCGACTATTTCTCCGAGGCAAGCAAATATATCGTTGGTTACACGGCGGTTTATAACGATGATTCAGATGCTGCTAATCTCGGCGATGCAGCGCAAGGATATGTAGATATTACGTTAGAAGAACCGATGAATGCCAACGATATAGTGCTTGTGAAGTTTAATGACGCGAAGGTTCGTACATTAGGTGCCGTATTGACAGAGGGTCGTTCGGGCGGTTCGTTGGAGACCTCTCTGGTATGGAGCAATAGCCAGGATAATGGTGCGACTCTGGAGAAACGTGAGGATGCTGTGGACTTTACGATCACTGCCAACCGCGGCGGAACATATTCGGACAACGCGAACGCCTCTCTGGGTACTATCAGTTACAGCAGTAGCAATACCTCGGTAGCTACCGTCAATGCGGCTACAGGACAAGTGACGATAGCTGATAACATCGATTTCGGCAGTACGGATTACAAGACGACGACCATCACCGCCACGCTGGCTGCCAGCGGATGCTACAAGCGGTGCGTCCTGACGTATGTGCTGCAAGTCAACAAGTACGTATGTACGGAAGCCGTAGGTACGGTTAGTATCCAGACCGACAACGGTTGTTCCGGAAAGGTATTGGCGGTTAGCGGCTACGAAGCGGGTGCTGCGATACAGTGGTACAAAGACGGTGAGGTGATACCGAGCGCAACAAACGCGACCACCTACAATGCCACCGAAGGCGGTACATACTACGTAGTAACGCATGGAGAATGCGATGCCGTATCCAACGAGATCAAAATCTCCTTCGGTACCGCTACGGCAACGAAGATAGTCGATGAGTGGTACGTGAAGAACGGTCGCCGTACGCCGGATATAGCGCTGGTACAAACGGAGAATGCTACATCGTTTACCGTCACCAGCGGAGGTTCGCCTATAGACAATATCGGTGGGTGTAAGTTCTATCTCGGTACGGACGGTATCATCTACCTGAAGGGTCAGCAAGATGACGGCACCGAGCCTAGCGGTCTGACGGCAGGAGAAGAGACAATCACAATCACCGCTTCGGCATGTGAGGCTGCTTCTGGGTTGGATATAGTCATTCATAAACAAGAACAACGCGGAGATGGAAAGCCGGAGATAGCCTTCGTGGTAGATGGTACGTTGCGCAAGGATGGCGGTACAGCCACATCCGTTCTTGCCTCCAAGACAAGTGAAAGACCTATATGGACGTTCCTGAGCACATACTATTCATTGACCGGCTGTAATGCTTATTGGTCTGTCAATAGCAAGGAGTTGCGGCAGTACTACTCGCAGTTCGATGCTATCCTTATCACGGACGACCCGAATACCTCTACTGAAGGAACAGGCGGTGTGTCGTATGTTAAAGCATTCGGTACGATGGTGGATGTGCGTCCTGTGCTGACCATGGAGGCATACGTAGGTAAATTCAAAGACGGCGGATGGCATGTCTATAATGCTACGCCGAGTTCGCCGAACCCACGCCAAGTGGAGATGAAACTGGAGTGCAAGAACCATGATATCTTCGTCGGTCTGAATCCTTCCACGATGGATAATGTCCGTACGGAGACCATCAATGGCGATGAATATTGGTTCGTAACGATGGTGGATACAACCCAGTCTCCATACCATAACACCAAAGATGACTACGAGGCGCTGCCGGCTCTGCAAGGTTTCGACAAGACCAAGTTCAGCAACATGCTCGGAGTAGGTACTATCAAGAATGATGAGTTGCAGGCAGGCGTGGAACGCCAGGAAGAACCGGCGGCACGTATGATGATTCTCGGTATTCAGAATAACGCTATGGCGGCTCTGACCACTGAAGGCAAGATGGTAGTGAAGAACGCGCTCGATTATCTGTTGAAGACGGATATGGAGGACGTGAACGACTGCGCAAACTACTTCCTCGGTACTACCAATAACCAATGGAACGTAGCCTCTAACTGGTCTCGTAACGAGGTGCCTGATTTTGAGACGCGCGCACGCATACTGCGTCCGGTAGTAGTGCCGAATGACTATTCCGCCCGCGTAGCCCGCGTGGATATTGCATCCGATGGACCGAGTAAGAAACTGAGCGGCGCAGAATGTACAGGATCGCTGACGATCTCTCAACTGGGTGCACTGGTTGTAAGCGGTAAAGTAAGCCGCGTACACGCACCTTACTACGGCGTCAACGACCTGATGCCGACCGAGGTAAGTGATGTGGCTATCCTCTCCGGTACCGGCGGTAACGGTACGCTGATCATGGATGATGCTTCCGGCGAGAACAAAGCTTACGTCCAGATGTACAGCAAGGCGGTGAAAGGTAGCCCGACGACATGGCAGTACATCGGTATCCCGCATAGCGATGTGGGTAATGCGATGGATAATTATTACGACAGCTGGCTATACAGTTGGAATCCATCTAATGGATGGGAAGTAGTGCTGCGTGGTGCTGCCGTAACGCCTTGGACAGGCTATTGCATCACCTATCCGACATTCGGACATAAATATGAGATGACAGGTACACTGGTGGCTACGGCTGATGTAGATATAGACGTACCGGCTAACTCTTACCAGATTATCGGTAACAGTTGGGTAGCGCCGATCCAGATTGCTAACTTTGAAGACGAAGACTTCGGTGATATACCTAAGACGGTGTACTTCTTCAACACCGGTAGCGATACTGGCGGTAGCGGAGCGGTCTCCGGGAACGCCACCGGTGAAACGCGCTGGGCTGCAGGCACCTATGTGGCTGTACCTATTCACATGGCGGAATATACCGGCGAGGATAAGATCATACCTTCTATGCAAGGATTCTATGTAGCCAACACCGGTTCTGCCGGGACGCTCCATCTGGATTACGATAAACTGGTTCGTCAGCACGGCGTATCCAATTATATCCAAGGTCAGATGCACGCTCCGAGAAGAATAGCCAAAGGATCCAATGATCCGGTTATGCTGAAGATGATCGTCCGCGGCAGCCGTTACGACGACAGGCTGATTGTGGCGGAGCGCGAGGACTTCACGAAGGGTCATGACGACGGATGGGACGGTGCAAAATGGGATGGTAGTACCATCTCCCCGACGATCTGGAGCCAGAACGACGAAGGCGGTGTGGAGTCCGTAACGGCTACACCGGATATGGAAGGTACGATCATCGGATTCCGGGCCGGTGAGGACAACGAATATACATTCCATTTCGAGTACGACGATATGGCTGAGCCGCTGTTCTTGCTGGATATGGACGAACGGATGTATGTACGTATTCTGAACGATGTTACTTATACCTTCACCTGCGCAGACAAGGGCGAACATAACCGCTTCCTGCTCACGCGCAAGGCTCCGGGAATACCTACCGGATGTGAACCGATAGACGGCGGAGGAGGACCGAAGGCAATGAAGTTCATCAAGGATAACAAACTGTATATCCTGCTCAACGGCGTATTGTATGACGCAACAGGCAAGGTGGTTGAATAATAGTTTAGAGTTGAATGTTTAGAGTTTAGAGAAAGGAGAAACTATTATGAAAGACACAAAGATATTGGTAATTGCTTATTGCTTATTGGTTATCGGGTTGCTTTGGACGCTTGGCGTAGCGCAGGCTTCGGCGGTGAACTACCAAACGAAGTACAAAGGGACGATGTACAATGTACAAAGTACCGCTTCCTATGGTGCTGCCGCCCCGGCTGCTACTTTCCAATCCACCAGCGCCTATGCCGCGCCAGAATGGACGGAGGAATCCACCCTCAACAGCGACGGAACGGTCAACGAACGCCATTACATAAGCGGACCTCGCCGCTTAGGAGATGGACCCACTGCTCCCACTCCAGGTGGTAGCACTCAGCCGGGTACCCCGGGTAATCCGGAAGACGAGAACCAGCAGCCCCTCGGCGATACTCTGATCCCGCTGATGCTTTGCATGTGCGCGTACGCGATATATAAGGTCTCGCGCCGCCGCAAAGAGGCGTGAGCTAGGATCCTAGAACCCTAGTATCCTAGACAAATAATACCAACTATGGCAAAACTTAATGATGGCGGCTTCTTGGAAGCCAATGGGGATTATAGAGATCTGATCTTTTACAAAAAGACCAAGATTCTCTTTGATATGACCTATTGGTACAAGGACCGCTATCTGGAGCGAGGAGACAGGACACAAGACCAGATGCAGCAAGCCGCTCGTAGCGGAAAACAGAATATCGCCGAAGGTTCCGAAGACGGCTTGACGAGCATGGAGATGCAACTGAAACTGGTTAACGTGGCGCGTGGTAGTTTGATAGAGTTGCGCGAAGATTATGAAGACCAACTCATGGTGCATCGCCTCAAGCAATGGAACCAAACCCATCCTCGCTACAATGCCATGGTCAATTATTGCTATCGCCATCATGAGCTCGCTGACTATCAGAAATACTATGAGCAATGGAGCATAGAGGAGTTCTGCAATGTCGCTCTTACGCTTATCCACCAAGCAGACAGAGGCATGTGGACATGGATCAAGAAGAAGGAGGCGCAGTTCTTGGAAGAGGGCGGCATACGCGAGAAGATGTCCTCCGCGCGCAAAAAACAAAGGGGTTACTAGAATCCTAGGATCCTAGGACCCTAGTATACTAGTATCCTAGTTAATGAAAGAGCCTGTCAGCGTTGACAGGCTCTTTCGTATTCTACGGCTGCCATGAGATAGGCGCCGAGGACTTTGCCTTCCGTATTGTCCTGGATCGGCACATCCTTGCCGATCAGGTAATACGCTGCCGTGCCGTTGCGGTCGTGGCTCAGCCCCGCTGACTGGCAAGAACCCGTGATTGTCAGTATCTCCTTGGTACTTGGTATTTCGTCACTTGGTACTTGGCGCACGAAGGTGCGTTGGATGCCCTCGAAGCCTCGCTTGCCTGCTTCGGCGTGGTCGATCAAGCCGAGGCGCGAGCCTTTGAGCAGAGCCGCGGTGATGAGACACGAGGCGGAGGACTCCAGGTAGTTGCACCGGGTACCGCCGGCTTCCACATTGGTGTACTTAGCCGAACCGGTATCGTCCACGCCCTGCGTAGCACATTTCTCCGGACCATAGGCTAAGAGCTGGTACCAACATCCTGTTTCGGGATCCTGACGGGCTACAAGACCGTCAGCTAAGGCTTGCAGATACTCCCGCATCTGGTCGAAGTTTGCCGCCTGCGGCAGCTCCTTCGTACATTGTCCGTCGTCACTTAGTCCTTTCATATAGGCTTCCAATACATCCACCAACGCGAGGATATACCATCCAGCCGCGCGTCCCCAAGACTCTTCGGAATGATAAACCGGTGGTAATTGAGAATTGAGAAGTGAGAATTGAGATTTATACGCATGTCCGGCTTCGTATATTGCCTTGCCGTTCTTATTGGTCGTCACATCGGTGAAGAGGACATGATACAGAAGCTGCTTCTCTTCGTCCCATAGATAGGGCCATGAGACCTCGAACTGGGTATAGACATCGTTCCATCCGAGTCCCGTTCCCTCGCATGCACCCACCTCCAGCAGTTGCGCCAGCAGCGCGGGACCCATGTACGCCCCGTCGCACCACATCTGACCCCAATAGGATTTCTCGGGGTTGTCCGTAGCCTTGTGCATCCATCCGCCGTTCGGCAGCGAGTACTTGGCTTTATGCTCCGCCAGCCCTTCAGCGGCGCGGTGCATCTGCTCCATATAGTAAGCCGCCTTCTCGGGGTTCTCGAACCGTCCGCCCGGCTTGGCTCCTTCGTAGAGCCCAAGGAACACCTTGGCGCAGTTGAGGTCGTCGAGGATACCGCCTCTCACAAGACGGTCCAGCTCGGCTTGGTCCAGACTGTCCGCCCATTGGGCGAGACCTATGTACCACGCGTCCGCCCAGGCGGAGTCCTGATAGTACTGCCATACATCGAGGATACCTTTCGCCACCACGCCGGGGACGTAGTCCCATGTAGCGGCGGTCTCGGGAACGGTCACGCCGTTGGTGGAGTTGGCGTTCGGGAAACCGACACAGTTGTCCTTGTTGTACCACGCGCTCATGCGCGCGTTGATCATCTGCTCCGAATAGCGGACGGGCTGCGGCTTGGTGCAAGCAGCGAGGAGAATCCCCGCTGCCGCCATCACTATGATATGAGTTGTTTTCATTTGTCTATTTATTGGATACTAGGGTCCTAGGATACTAGAGTCCCTAGGATCCTAGAACCTAAAGGTTACTCCCATGAGGCAGTTGATGCCCTGCGAGCGGTAGCCGTAGTAAATCTCGTTCTTCCGGTGCAACCAGTTGTTGAGTTGGAAGAAGATCACAAGGTTCGGCTTCGGTTCCGGGGAAAGTTTACTTCCATCCTTCGTCCTTTCACCTTTCACCTTTCCTCCTACCCACATGTTATATGCCGCACCGAGGTTGAGGTCCACCGTCGGCTTCAGGACATGCACGCCATCCGTAGCCAGCGCCAGACGGCTGCCGGTAAAATGGTTGTCCGAATAAACGGACCAGTGCTTGTCTATCTTGCCGTCGATACGCAGGTCAATCTTCCATGCCGCGCGGTCATAGACAGCCTTGGAGGTGTTGCCCAGCAGGTCGGTCAGTTCCGTACACGGCGCGTTGTACTGGTATCCGTTCGCCTCATGGCGCATAGCGGACCAGAAGAAATAGTCGCCGTTGAGGTTGATACGCACGATGTCGCGGTAGTGGTAGTTGATCTGACCTCCTACCTTGCCGCGGCTGTAGTCGCTGTAGGTGTAGCTGAAATCACCTGCCGCCAGGGGCACGTCGAGCACACCGGGCTGGTAGATAGCATTGTCGGAGACGGCAATGAGCGTCATGGTGTTCAGTTGCACCATATAGCCGCCATGGAGCTCAAAGAGCAGGTCTCTGTGCGGGCGGATATGAAATCCTAACTCGCCGTCCACCGGTGTATGGGATGCCGGGTGCTGGGAGATGATACCGGCGTGGATCACGCGGTAACGGTTCGACTCCATGAAGCCTTGCAGAGTACCCGTCGCATGGTAGCCCATGATATCCGCATAGAGTGTGAGCCACTGTTTGGCGATCTGCGCCTCCATGTTGATATGCGGCGAGGGAGCAAAAGTGATATTGTCCGTAGCCGACAGGCTGTTCTTGCCGCGCCCGATATTCATATCCAGGTTCACGCCCAAATGGATCCGGAACCGCTTGCCTTCATACGCATAATACGGCTCGATACGGAAATTATGGCGGGCGTTATAGAAATTGGCCGGTATGGTGGCTGCCAGGTTTCCGCTCAGTTGCAGGAAGTTGTTCTGCATATACACCTGCGCTCCCACATGGTGCGCCTCGCTATGCCAGTCGAAATCGGCATGCGTACGGAGCTGGTGCTCGCTCACCGCATTAGGTTTGGCGAACAGCATATACCCCGTCTGCACGCGGTACTGCACGTCGTTCTTGGCGTTCGCCTTCACGCCCACATACGCCTCGGCGGTCCAGAGCGATGTCTTGTCCCGGTCCGTCAGCGGTGCGCGGTTGGCATACGCCGTCTTGTTCTTCTCCCACATGCTGAAACCGCCTCCGGGCGCTGCGGCTGAACCCGCGTAGTCGTACCAATGGCCGTACTTATGATAGTATATATTCCCGCCGTTGACGCCGAAATAGAGGTTGCAGGAAGAGAACGTATGCGTGAACGTAAGCCCCAACTTGGTGCGGCTCAACGCATCGATACCCCATTGCGCCTTATGGTGCGCATACACATCCAGAATCGATTTCTTGCCGTCGTCCAGACGATAGCCGAAATCAAACAAGGTGTTCGGGTGACCGATCGCGCCGCGGATATAACCATGGTACTTGTGTCCCTCCGCAAAGCGCGTGGGTTGCGACAGCAGCGGATGGAAACCGGTGCCGGGAGTGACCTCCGCCGTATATTCCGAATACTCGATAGGTGCAGGTTCCATCTCCACCTCCACTACCGCCGGCTTCGTGGATACTTTGCCTGCCGACTGGATCACCGGCTGGAAATCCCGCTCTACCGTCACGGACCTGTTCAGCGCGCTGTCGCTCTGGGCAAAGGTAAGGGCGAATGGCGAAAGGGCAAATATCGTAATGACGTAATGACGTAATGACGTGATTAATAAATTATTCTTCATCTTCTGCCTCCTCCTTTTCTACGGGTTGTTCGATCTTGTCCAGTTCGGCGAGTCGTGCGCTGATGAGCGCAGGGATATCGTCGTCTTTCACCAAATAGTTCTGTTGCAGGACGAGCAGATACTGCCTTGCCTGGAAATACTCGCCGCGGCTGCGGTTGATATCGCTCAGGAGCACCAATGCGCGCGCCAGCCAGTATTGCTGCTGGGTGTTCATCTGGGTGAACTCCATCACCTGGGCTTCCGCGTTCTCCATGTCTCCGGCTTCGTAATAACTCTGCGCCAGCAGGTACTTGGACTCCGCGCCTTGCGCCGTACGCACTTCCTTGGCTAATGCCCGCAGGTCCGGCTGGGCTTTGCTCCATTGGCGGAGAGCGATATAGGCTTTCGCTCTGCCGTACATCGCTTCAGCCTCGGTCTCGTCGCTTACCGGCGTGTCGCTCAGCAGTTGCTCTGCAACGTCGATAGCCGCCTGGTGGCGGCCCAGTTGCTGCGAGCAGCGCAGGATACCCAGACGGGCGATAGTGGTGTTCTCGCGGGTGGAAGCAAGGGCATGCATGCGGTAGAATCCGTCCAGCGCACCTTTCCAGTCGCCTTTGTCATAGCATATCTCCGCTACGCGCATGGCTGCCTCTTCCTGATACGGGTTGGCGTTCATCTCCGCCAGCACCGAATACTGACCCAGCGCCTCCGTCGTCTTGCCCAGACGGTAATACGAATCCGCCAGATAATAGCGCGCGGTAGTGCAGTAGCGTCCGCCGGCGCAGTACTGTGTGATATAGTTGCTCAGACTCACCGTCGCCTTCTGGTACGCCGCTTGCATATACTGCATCTCGGCGGCTGCATACAGCAGCGAATCCTCTGCTGTGGTGACGTTCATGTTCATCTTCGCCAGGTTCTTCGAGTACGCCAGATATTCATCCACATTGCCGCTCTCGATATACAGTGCCTGAAGGGCGTCCAGAGCGGTGTAGGCCTCTTCCGTAGCCGGATATTTCTCTATCGTCTGGCGGTAGGCGGCTATAGCCTGGTCGTTCTGCCCCAGGTTACGGAAGAGCATGGCGCGCTCCAATGAAGCCTTACGGGCCAGCGTGGAGTGGGGATAACCGCCCAGCAGCTGCTCGTAGGTGATGATAGCGCTCCGCTCGTCCTCTTGCTGCAACTGGGCACGCGCGATCTCATACACGCCGTCGTCCGCATAGTCGGATTTGGGATAGCGTTTCACCAGGTCGCGCAGCACACTGATCTTCTCGCTGTATTTATGCTGCAAGCCGAGGGCATAGCCTTTCTGGAATAGCGCATAGTCCGTTCCGGCAGCCTGCAGGTTCGCTACCTGCGAGTAATAAGAGATAGCCTGCGGGAACTGGCGGGCATTGAAATAGCAGTCACCTATGCGGTTGAGTGCGTCCGCGTAAGTAGGCTCGGTAGCCAGAGCCGCATCGATATACATGGAGAAAGCGTTCTGCGCCTTGTTATACTGCTTCTGCGAGAAGAAGGCATAACCTTGCAGATATCGCGCAATGGAGTAGTTCGCCGATCCTTTGACGCCGGGACGGCTGAAGAAGGTGTTGAGGTCCGACTCGCAGGCGGTGTAGTTGCGCAGACGGTAGTTCGCCTCCGCACGCACATAATAAGCCTCCGTCGTGTATTCCGAACTCTCCGCGTCATGCTTGATCAATTCCGTCATCCAGTCCACAGACTGCTGCATCTTGCCTTGCAGGAAATTGTCAGCGCCTAACTGGTAGCGCAGATATTGCTTGGTCTGCAGCATCTTCGGCGTAGGCGAAGGGATCGAGTCCAGCGTCTGGATGGCGGCGGCGTAGTTCTTGCTCTGCATCAGCGCATCCGAGAGCAACTGGTATATCCGTCCTTCGTATTTGGAATCCGGGTATTGAGACAGAAAATCATTGAATGCCCGTACGGACTCGCCCAGGGCGCTTGAACTCTGGTAGGTGCAGAGCGTGTAGTTGTACGCCGCCTCTTCCGCTACGGCAGGAGTGATCTTGTACCCCGCTGCGGCCTGGTACGACAACTTCGCCTGCTCCGGCTGGCCGAGTTGCACATAGGCGTTGCCCAGCGTCAGACAGGCGGCCTCCGAGATGGAGTCGCGCTCCTGTTTGACCTGCTTGAGCGATCCCACGGCGGCTTCATACTGTCCCAACCGGTACTGAGCCGTTCCGAGCATGAACATGTCATTCCGCAACGGCTCCTCTTTGTTCTCCGCAGCCGATTTCTGGTAGATGTTCAGGTGCTCCACCGCGCTGTTGTAGTCCTTCTTGAGAAAACTCATCTCGCCCAGTATGCGGTGCAGCTCGCCGTTATTCAGGTTCTCCGGATGTTCGCGAAGCAGTGCGGTGGCTCTCGACTCCGCCTCTTCGTAATCACCCGTCGCGTAGTATATCTGCGTCAGGTAATAAGGGACGGTCTTGGCGTACTGAGGGTCGTCCTCCAGAGACTTCAGGGCAGGAAGCGCCTTCTCATACCGCTCCAGCTTGTACATGCAGTAGGCGTAGTAATAGGTGCCGCGGGTCGTATAACGGCTGTTCCCCTTGCCCAACTGGCTGAAATAGATAGAGGCACGCTGGTACTCCTGCATCATCAGATAGGCATATCCGCGGTAAAAAGCGTAGTCTGTCTGATGATCGCGGCTCAAAGCCTTCGGATCTACCGGCTCCAGTATCTTCAACCCTTGTTTGTAATGCCCTTTCTCTACCTGTAGCACACCCTGCATGAAATGCACCTCGTCCTGAAACGTGGTGTACGGGTACGCCTGCAGATAGCTCTTGAGGTCGCGCTGAAGCATCTTGTCACGTCCGTCGAAACGCTCGGCTAACGCGTTATAGCGCGTCTCCATCTCCGTCGTCTGGGCGGAGAGAGGGGCAAAAAAGAATACAGAGAACAGAATACAGAGTACAGACATAATTAGTCTGTGTTCTGTCAGCGCAGTGGTCTGTATTCTGTCAGCGAAGCGGTCTATCATCGTGCTAATTTGATTTCGTTCCACATCTCAAGCAGCATCTCTTGCGCATCGCCGGCGTCATGCATGAGCGCGCAGCGGTCGATGATGCTCTTGTCTGCATAGTAAACGGGGTTGAGGTGCAGGGCGTGCGGATCCAGCATTTCGCCGTCAACCTCGATAGGATCCTCGCCGAAGAAATACGAAGCATCTACGGTCTCGGGCCACTCCTCCTCGTCGTTCTGGTCTTCCAGCACTGTCGCTGCGGCAAGAGGACCGCCGGCGCAAGATACATAACCGATCTCGTCCATGTTAGCCAGCGCATTGTCAGCACGGCACATATAGTCGATGAAATAGGTTGCGGCTTTCACATTCTTGGCATACTTCGGGATAACCCAGCCGTCGAACCATACGTTGGAACCCTCTTTCGGGACGATATAATCCAGCATCACACCCATCTCGGCTGCCTCTTCGATGGCAAACTGCGCGTCGCCGGACCAGCTTAGGTTCAGCCATGCTTTGCCTTTCGTCATCTCTTCTTTTCCGAAATCAACCTCCCATCCGCATATCTGTCTCTTGGCTTGGAGAAGGATCTCTTTGACAGCGGCAACGCGCTCCGGGGTGATGTTGCGTACAAGCTCGTCGCGGTTGATTCTGCCTGCCTCGATATCATCCGAGAAAGCGTACAGTACCAATACCGAATAGACATCGCGGAATGCGTCTTTCATCAGGATGCGGTTCTCGAAATCCGGGTTCAGGATAGCGCTCCAGCTCTCCAGATCCTCGCTCTTCACATACTGCGGGTTGTAGATGAAGCCGGTCGTGCCCCACATATAACCTACCGTGTAGTCGCTTACTTTGACATCGTTACTCGGTGCCATCTGCTGGAATTTCTCCGTTACGAACGGGGATATATTGTCGAAATACCAGATGCTGTCGGCGATCAGCTCCTTCCGGATCGGCAGGAGAAGGTCTTTCTTCAGCATGCGCTCGATGATATACTCCGACGGACAGAATACGTCGTAGTCCTCGTGACCTACCTCGATCTTCGTCAATGCGGTCTCGTTGATGTCGAAGGTCTCATAGACCAGTTCTACCTTCTCGCCCGTTTGGTCGTAATACCACTGCTCGAAGTTCGTCTTGACGTCCTCGTCGATGTAGTCCGCCCAGTTGAGCACTTTGAGTTGATGTGCGCGGTTGGCGCCGCCGCAGGATACCATGATGAGGGACAAAGCCACAAGGTACAAAGTACCAAAGAATGATTTTTTCATTGTAGTGTTAATTAATATGGTTGTTGTTATTGTTTTTTCCATAGTTGGCTAGACGACTAGTTTCCTAGTTCTTTCTTTGTTTGGAATTACGGATATTGATATATATTAGTACGGTCAGCATGACCAGCAGGATAAGGGTGAATAACGGTCGCAACTCCGGAGTTAGACCGCCTTTGCGGGCGTCCGAGTAGATGAAAGTGGAGAGCGTCTCCAGGCCGCCGCTGCCCTTGGTGAAGAAAGTCACGCCGAAATCATCGACAGACAGGGTCAGCGCGAGGATGAAACCGCTGATCATGCCCGGCCATAACTCCGGAAGCATCACCATACGGAGGGCTTGACCGGGAGTGGCACCCAGATCCAGAGCCGCCTCATATGTGTTGGGGTTCATACGGCTCAGACGCGGCAGAACGCTCAGTACCACATACGGCGTACAGAACACCACATGCGCGATACATACCGTCGCCAGACCCTGGCTGAAACCCAGGGCTACGAACAGCAGGAAAAGCGAGATACCGGTGATGATATCCGGGTTGATCATCGGAACGGAGTTGAGGAACGACACCACCTTGCGTTGACGCGAGCGCATGTTATAGATTCCGATAGCAGCCAGCGTACCTAAGATAGTGGAGCTGACCGCGGCGATGAGCGCGATGATTACGGTGTACCAGATGGCGCTGTTGAGACCCGCGTCAGCCTGGCCTGTGAAGAGGTTAGCGTACAGGTCCAGCGAGAAGCCCGTCCAGTTACCGAGCACCTTGCTCTTGGTAAAGGAGAAGACGGCGATCAGGGCGATCGGCGCATAGAGAACGATCAGCAGCAGCCAGAGATACATCTGGGAGAAATAATGCCGCCTCAGACCCATGCGCTTGCGCCGGAGCGTCTCTTGCTCCACGGGCGTCAGTCCGCGCTCCTTGCGGCGCTCCGTGATGACGTAGCAGGCATAGGCTATACCGGCTGCCAACATCAGACCCGCGAAGACAAACCATATCCAGCCGTGGCTGCGATGGCTCTCCGCCGTCTCATGAAGGTACGCCTCGAAAGTGTTCCGGCCGTTAGTCACCAGAACCCGCTGGTTGCGGTTCTTGGGCTCTTTCTTGCTCCGCCATACTGTCCATACTACCTCCTCGCTCTCGCTGTAGCAGAAGATACTGTCACCCCATGCGCTCAGATCCTCCTCACCCGGATGGGCGAAGATGAAATCCACCGTGTCGCGCCCTTCGTCGTATCGCAGTGGCTCGTATTTGCCGCCGTCGTAGAGGGAGATGTTCACTTTCTCGCCGGCATAGGATGCAGGGAAATTGTCAAGCAGTTCCACCTCTCCCGTCGCTGCCATACGCAGTTCATACGTCAGCTTCGATTGTGCGAAGCCCATCAGGCAGAAAAGCAGCCCGATCGAAATACCGATATACCGGCGTATCGAGATACCGGAATTCCTTCGTACCTCGTACATTTGTCCTTCGTACATCATATCATTCCTCCTTTCTCTCCTTCGGAGTTGTTGTCGCCGAAGAACGACGTGAGACCGATGATGATCAGCAGTACCAGACTCAGAACGGCGCCGTAGTTAAGCAGGTCGGTCGTCGTGATATAGTCCTGGATGAGAGAACCGAACAGTTTGATGTTGTTATGCGTCAGCAGTTCGGCGATAGCGAAAGTGGAGACGGTAGGCATAAACACCATGACGATGCCGCTATAGACACCGGGCATCGACAGAGGAACGATGATCTTCCAGAAGCACGTCCAGCGGTTGGCACCCAGGTCCTGAGCCGCCTCTACAAGCGAGTTGTCCATCTTCTGAAGGGTGTTGTAAATCGGGTAGATCATAAACGGCAGGTAGTCGTAGCAAAGACCGAAGAGCAATGCTCCTTCGCCTAACGGCAGACCGCACATGTTGAATAACTCTACGGTCGCTACCGTACGCAGAAGGAAATTGATCCACATCGGCAGGATAAACAGCATCGCCATCACTTTGGGCGTCCGGAAATCCTCCTGCGCCATGATATATGCCGCCGGATAGCCTATCAGCAGACAGATTGCCGTGTTGAAAACAGCTATCATCACCGAATACAAAAACGTCTGGATCGCCTCGCTATGCGTGAAGAACTTCGCAAAATTGCGGATCGTGAAATGCCCGTCAATGTCGGTGAACGCATATACCGCTACCAATATCAGCGGCAGCACTACGAACAGCGCCATGAATAGCACATAGGGCCATGCCCACGTCCGACGGCTCGAAAATATCTGAATAACTCTACTCATTGCTTTCGACTTTCGACTTAAGACTTTCGACTAAAATATCCTTCGGCTTGATTACAATACCCACGCGGTCGCCGTCGTCCCATACGTCGTTGGTGTTTACATACAGGTCGTGACCCTCGTCTGTACGGATGGTCAGGTGGTAGTGGTTGCCTTTGTAGAGGATGAAATGTACTTCGCCCGAAAGGGTCCCTTCTTCTTCGTAGTCCTGGAGGTCGATGGAGCGGAATGGAACGCGCACTTGCACTTTCTCGCCCGGCTCGAAACCTTCAAGCTGTTTGGGATCGACGTCCCATTCGGCGTCGATAAAACGGACTTTGCCGTTCTTCGTCACTTCGCCTTCGAAATAGTTGTATATGTAGTGCTCTTTTTTGACGATCTGGATATCTTCGGGCTTGACGAGCATGCCTACCTCCGTACCCGGCAGGAACTCATGGTAGTCCTGGATGAGGAACTCGTACCCGTCCGGCGTCAGTACGCGCATCTCGTAGTGTACGCCCTTGAAGATACAACTCTGTACCGTGCCGTACCATTTGGTGAACTTCCCCTTCGGCACGCGATCCTCCTCGTCGAGGTCGGCCTGCGAAGCGGCATCGGGACCTTTGTCACTTTGTACCTTGTCACTTTGTACCTTCCAGAGGTAGATATCCTCCGGCCGGATGACTACATCTACCGGTTGGTTCTCGCCGAAACCGGTGTCGATACAGTCGAATTCCTGTCCGATGAACTCAACCCGTTTGTCCCTAATCATCGTGCCCGAGAGGATATTGCTCTCGCCGATGAAATCCGCTACAAAGCAGTTCTGCGGCTCGTTGTATATGTCTGTCGGAGTACCGATCTGTTTGATTTTTCCTTCGTTCATCACTACTACGCGGTCGCTAAGCGTCAACGCTTCTTCCTGGTCGTGCGTCACGTAGATAAAGGTGATTCCTAATTTCTCGTGCAGTTCCTTGAGTTCGATCTGCATGTCGTGCCGCATCTTCAGATCCAGAGCGCTCAGTGGCTCGTCCAGCAGCAGCACTTCCGGCTCGTTCACGATCGCGCGGGCTATCGCTACACGCTGTTGCTGACCGCCCGAAAGGGTGTCAACCTTGCGCTCTTCGTAGCCGGTCATGTTTGCCATCTTCAAAGCACGGCGCACTTTCTTCTTGATCGTCTCGGGATCCTCTTTCTTCAGTTTCAGACCGAAGGCTACGTTGTTAAACACATTCAGATGCGGGAATAGCGCATACTTCTGAAACACGGTGTTGACCGGCCTTTTGTAAGGAGGAGTCTTGGTCACATCTTCGCCTTTGAGAAGAATATCTCCGGACGAAGCCACCTGAAAACCTGCGATACAACGCAAAAGGGTTGTCTTACCGCACCCCGAAGGGCCTAAGATGGTGACGAACTCGCCTTTCTTTACCTGAAGGCTTACATCGTCGAGGGCATACTTACCATCCTCGAACTGCTTCGAGACATGGTTCACCTCAATGATAAACGGGTTTTTACTCATTTTTTTTCAAACTAGATTGGATTACGATACTCTCGATCAATCATAAAATAATAATTTTGTTAAACATTTTTTTATTGGGGTCCCCGATGTGTGCGTAGCACGCAGTGGGGAAAGCGTAGCACAAGGCGAGATTCATAGGAGCGGTTTCCGCGACTCGTAGCGAGCCTTAGTGTAAGCGCCGTACTCCGAATAAATCATAAAAAATAATACTTTTGTTATACAATATCTTTGCGCGTGTACAACACCTAATATCTATGCGTGCACAGCACAAGCGTACGCATACGCGCACATTTCGGCTACAAAAGTACAACAAAAATTGCACATACACAAGAATTTAATAACTTTTTTATTAAATTAATCGTTTTAGCGGCGCGAAATAAGACGTTTTTTAGCGTTTTTTGACAAAAATAGAATGTTTATTCTATATTATATGCCTAAATATAGCCTGCATGCATAACGCGACCTCTGGTCGCAGCAATCGCGCTTGCGCGAAGCAATTATCAATCGGCACAGCCGAAGCAATAAAAATCGCCCAGGAAAACGATTTTTCTTGCATATATGAAAAAAAAATAGTAATTTTGCACCGCAAAATCATTAAACATAGAAATATATGCCTGAAATCAGTCGTTTTTATGGAGAAGGGGGAAGAGATTATTAACATTAAACCGCTTGACTGATATGGATTTGATTTGGATAAATAGTGCCAAGTATTTGGGCGATTACCGCTTGTCTCTTTCTTTTTCCAATGGAGAACAGCGTGTATTTGATGCGAAAGAGTTTATAGCGTCTCACCCTTTGTTCGCTTCACTTAAAGACAAACAGTTATTCAGCCAATTTCAGTTAGATGGATGGACTGTCTCTTGGCTAGACGGTCGATTAGATATTGCTCCGGAGTATCTATATGAATCAGGAACTCCGGCATAATACGTCCCCCCTCACTGACGTTAAACAGGAGAAAATGGCAATATTACGATAAAAAACAATAATTCTGCATTTTTTATTTGCACAAATAGAAAAAATGTACTATCTTTGCACCGTCATTTGAGAATGACCGCTGGCTCCGACAGCGTAAAAAAGCGGTGACATATTGATTTTATTCGCGTTTGCGATTTATTGGGCACTCTAGAATGTAGGAAGTTCAGAAGATATACCAATAATAAGTCACAAACGTCCATATTGTATATGGGCGTGACTTATCGGTATATGGGCAATTCCTACAGCCTTAGAGTGGATAAGGAAGCGCTCATATTTTTTTGTGTTTCTTTTCATATCTCGCAGACGGCTCCATAGAGAACCGTCACTCTCCAAACGGGGCAAGAGCAGCAAAGCCGAAAGAGCTGTAACTTAAGTCTTTATCTAAAAACCGATGCTCGATGGGATATAAGTGAGCAAAAGAAACAATGAAAAAGCTATTACTCATGGCTATGTTGGTTGTAGCAAGTCTTGTGGCTGCGCAAGATGTTATCATCACCAATGACTCTCGGAAAATTGATGCCCAAATCATTGAAGTGTCGCAGACAGAAGTTAAGTACAAGGAGAAAAGCAATCCGAATGGTCCTACTTTTGTTCTCAATACAAAGGACATCAACTCAATTATCTATGCCAATGGAAGTGTCAGCACATTTACACATACACAAACTAATCAAGCAGGAGCACAACAGTATGGCGGTTCTTATCAAGCAAATAGCCAATTACAGCCGGGTTCTTATATTACTAGAACAGGAAAAACATACTTCTATAATGGAAAGAGCATGAGCGAAACCGAGTATTTAGGGTTTGTCCAAAACAATTGTTTTGAGGCATGGCAGAGTTACCAGCAAGGACAGAAACTATGGAAAACCGGATGGACACTATTTGGAGTAGGAATGGGAAGTGTTGTATTGGGAGCAGCCTTTTGTTGGGCTCCCTACAGCGTTATTTATTCATCAATTCTTATCGGTGCCGGAGGTGGTATGGTTATTGGTAGTGTGCCCTGTCTTGCAATCGGAAGCGTAAGAAAGAATAATTCTCATGAAATATTCAATGAGCAATGTGCAAGACGTGCTGTGGCTCTGGAATTTGGTATCCAAGCATCACAGAATGGAATAGGTTTGGCTATGAAATTCTAATCTAACATAACACTAACTATTCTGCGCCCGAGCTAATCACTCGGGCTTTTTTATGCACAAAAAAGAACGCACTTTACATTCCTACTTCCAACTTGTTCCCTTTTTAAACGTTGTTCCCTTTTGTCGCATTATTGCGGCAACCACCTCTCTTCTCTCTCCCTTTCGGGTGCATTTTTGCGCCTCTCCCTCTCACTCTCACTCTCACCAATATATCAGTGTGAGACTAATCCAATTTTTGGCGTCGTAAAATATACATTTTTTGTGTAAAAAAACGCGCGCACTTGCATATATGAAAAAAAAATAGTAATTTTGCACGCAAAATTGTGTGATATTATGATTTACAGATTTACTTTTTCGTGTGAAGAAGGCTCTCAGGACTTCCGCCGCGTCTTTGAGGCGGACCCCGATGCTACGTTTCTCGAACTGCATGAGGCGATCCTCAAGTCCGTGGACTATCCCGACGACCAGATGACTTCGTTCTTCCTTTGCAACGACGAGTGGGAGAAAGGCCAGGAGGTGACGCTCGTCGAGATGGATTCGAACTTCGAGTACGACAACATGGTGATGAACGAAACCCGTCTCTCTGACCTGATCGAGGAGCAGGGACAGCGTCTTATCTATGTCTTCGACCCGATGTTCGAACGCTATTTCTTCGGCTCACTCAAAGAGATCAAACCGGGTACGATGAACGGAGTGGAGTGCGTGGAGAGCAAAGGAAAAGCGCCGAAGCAACTCAAATCCGAAGATCCTTTGGCGGGTATAGGTTCCAAGGGTGGCAATGATCTGGATCTGGACGATGAGTTCCGCGACGAACTGGACCTCGGAGACATTGACATGGAGGGCTTCCAGGACCTGTCCTTTGACGATGGAACAATGTTCTAAAACCCTTCTCCTCATTCTCGGACCAACCGGGGTGGGCAAAACGGAGCTGTCGCTTCGGGTGGCGGAGCATTACGGATGCCCGATACTGAACTGCGACAGCCGTCAGATCTATCGCTCCATCCCTATCGGTACCGCTGCGCCTACGGAGGAAGAACAGGCGCGCGTGAAACATTATTTTGTGGCTACGCGCGATCTGGACCAGGACTACAACGCCGGACAGTACGAGAGGGACGCTATCGCCCTCATGGAGGAACTCTTCCGCACCTGCGACACGCTTGTCATGACCGGAGGTTCCATGCTCTACGCCGATGCCGTTTGCTATGGTTTGGATGATCTGCCTGCTGTGCCGGAAACGATTCGCCGGCAGGTGCACCAAGCCTATGAAACCCAAGGATTAGCATGGCTACAAAGCGAAGTGCAGCGCCTCGATCCGGATTATTGGAACGAAGTGGACCAACAGAATCCCGCAAGGTTGACCCATTGTGTGGAGTTATGCCTCACTACCGGTAAACCCTATTCCTCCCTTCGTACGGCTACTACTAAAATCCGCCCCTTCCGCATCCTCAAAATAGGACTGGAACGGCCGCGCGAAGAACTGTACGACCGTATCAACCGGCGGGTGGAGCAGATGATAGCGGACGGGCTGGTGGAAGAAGCAAGAAAGGTCTATCACCTGCGGCATCTCAACAGCCTGCAGACCGTTGGATACAGGGAACTGTTCGCCTGCTTCGACGGCGAATATGATCTGGCGAGAGCTATTGAACTGATACAGCAAAATACGCGTCATTATGCCAAAAGACAGATGACTTGGTTCCGGCGCGATAAAACGATACATTGGCTGAATGCCGACAATGATTATGAAGAAAATATACATCTTATTGACGATCTGTTGCGCGCTGATAGCGTGCAAGAAAAATAATGTCGATTTCTCCTTCAGCCCCGATAAGCCAAGGGCGGGGGAAACGGTTTATTTCTCGAACCTCTCTGATTCGGGCGAAGACTGGGAATGGACTTTCGGAGACGGTTCTACCTCTTCTCTCAAATCCCCCTCGCATGTATATAAGCGTCCCGGAGACTATGTGGTGGTGCTGAAGGTGGATAAGAAGAACGCCTGGACCAAAACGGCCAAAGTGACGGTCTATGACACGGTTCCTACCTTCGTTGCGAGCGATACTGTTTTCTATATCTATAAGGACTATACTTTCACAGCCAATGTCTATAACCCTTATAACTACGATGTAAATCTGGAATGGAATATAGAGGAACAGGACACCTTGGTTAAGTTCATCGATAAAGGCATCGTCTGTTATTTTACGCAACCGGAAGACTCGGCGCTCATCAAACTGCGCATTATTCTCAATGGCGAAACAACGGATGTACAGAAGAAATTCTATATTCAGGACCGGAAAACCAATTCGCTCCTGCTCCGTACTGCCGATGCGGACTATCGTCAGCGTATCTTCGGAGAACGTGCAGAGCAATACAAAGTCGATCCTTCGGCTTCTGTCTTGCTGGAAGATGAGCAAGATACCGCTCAGACCTATAACGGCGCAGAGTTCAAACTGTCCGAACTCAAAACGATCTTCCCCGAGCTTCAGGGTTTCCGTATAGCGAGCAGAAAGATTTACTACCGCGCAGAAGGACTTTGGGTGGCTAATATTGATGGCGCCAACCCTGTGCAGATCGATGATGCAGAGTGTTTTGCCATGACCATCGATACCAAAGATAGCCGCATCTACTGGGCGAATGCCGATGGGGTTTGGTACATGCCTTTTGTAGGGTCGGATAACAACAAATTCGTTACTACTCCTACTTTGCTCAATACGCTGCAGAATGTAACCAAACTGGCTGCAGACAACGAACCAAAATAACTTCTGATAATGACTAAGGATAAGCAACCCGATTATATTTTCGAAACCTCCTGGGAGGTTTGCAACCGCGTAGGCGGTATCTATGCCGTGCTATCCACACGTGCTGCATCGATGCAGGCGGAGCACCCGGATAAAGTGTTTTTCTTCGGCCCCGGTTTCGGAGCACATAGTGATATCTATTTCAAGGAAGACAAGTCCCTTCTCAAGAAATGGCTTTCTTCTTTCGACTTTGAGCAAAGCGGTCTTTCTTCTGTCCGTATAGGTCGCTGGAAAGTGCCGGGAGAGCCGATTGCTATTCTCTTGAAATTCGACAGCCTGTGGCAGCGGAAGGATGAGATATACGGATGGGCTTGGTCCAAATTCCGGGTCCAGAGCCACGCCGCTTATGGCGATTATGACGAGTCATGCCTCTTCGGTTACGCTGCCGGCATCGTCATGGAGAACCTCTATCATTATCTAACCGGCGAAGCCCAAACAGCGAAGCGTTCAAACCGTCAAACCGTCAAACAGCAGGCGCAGCCTGCGGTCTGTATGCACGCCAATGAGTGGCAGACGGCGTTCGCTATCTTCTATCTGCAGGACCACTGCCCGGAGATAGCTACGCTCTTCACGACTCATGCCACCGGTATAGGACGGTCTATCGCCGGAAACGGAAAACCGCTGTATGACTATTTCGAGGGCTATAACGGAGATCAGATGGCGGAGGAACTGAACATGGTTTCCAAACACTCGGTCGAGAAACAAGCCGCGCACTGGGCGGATTGCTTCACTACCGTCAGTGATATCACGGCGCGTGAGTGTGCGCAATTACTCGATAAACCCGTTGATATCGTTACTCCAAACGGATTTGAACCTACCTTTGTGCCAAAAGGCAAAGCCTTTGACCAGAAACGCAAAGAAGCACGCGAAGCGTTGCTACGCGTAGCAGGAGAGAAACTGGGCGGAGTAGTGCCGCAAAACGCATTGCTCGTCGCTATCTCTGGACGGCAGGAATGGAAAAACAAAGGTATCGATGTCTTTGCGGCGGCGCTGGACAAACTGGCGCAAAAGATATATCATTCCGATCAGCCCGAGAAAGAAGTGGTGGCATTTGTGATGATTCCGTACCTCGACCGGGCGCCTGCCCGCAAAGGCAAAGTGTCTGCCGTCTTCGTACCGTATTATCTGGATGGACACGACCCGCTTTTCGGTAAAACCTACTACGATCTGCTCATCGGAATGGATGTCACCGTTTTCCCGTCTTATTACGAACCTTGGGGTTACACACCGTTGGAGTCCTGCGCCTTCCATGTACCGACGATCACTACTTCGCTTGCAGGATTCGGAGCATGGGCTGCACAGCAAAAAGACCAATATGGCGTAGTAGTGATCGAACGGAATGACTCCAATTTTGACCAGGTGGCGGAACAAATTGCTACAGATCTCCTGCGATTCGACCGTCTTTGCGGGGAAGATAAAGCCCGCGCACGTCAAGAAGCGGCGGCGGTAGCGAAAAAAGCAGACTGGAAGCATTTCTTCAAGTACTACCGCAAAGCATATGAGATAGCACTGAAAAAAAGAGATAACAGAATAGAAGAACTTCAAAACCCACGTTTATTATGAAAAATCTTCGGATGATAGCAGCCCTGCTGCTCCTTTCAACTTTCAACTATCCGGGCCTGTACCAATTTCCTGGTAGGAAAAGATGCTTCCGTGGATGGCAGTACAATGATATCCTATGCCGCTGACTCCTATGGCATGTTCGGCTTCCTGCATTTCGCTCCTGCGCAGGACTGGCCAGAGGGCGCTATGCGGGAAGTGAAAGACTGGGATACAGGACGGCCGCAGGGATCGATCCCGCAAGTGGCACACACCTATACGGTGGTGGGCAATATGAACGAGCACCAGGTGACGATTGGAGAGACTACATGGGGAGGACGCGAAGAACTGTGGGACACCGTCGGCATTGACTATGGATCATTGATTTATATCGCTTTGGAGCGTTCCAAAACAGCCCGCGAGGCAATCGAGTGGTTCATCACTCTCGTCAACGAGTACGGCTATGCTTCGGAAGGCGAGTCTTTCTCTTTCGGTGACCCGAACGAAGTATGGATCATGGACCTCATTGGTAAAGGAAAAGGACAGAAAGGCGCCGTGTGGGTGGCTGTACGTATTCCGGATAATGCCATCGCCGCGCATGCCAACCAAGCGCGTATAAAGACACTGCCGCAAGGCAGAGCCAAGCTAACCAAGGAGCAGAAACGGCTGCAAAAGAAGCTGAACTGCGTCTGCAACGGCGACTGGATGTGGAGCAAGGACGTGATTTCTTTCGCCCGCGAAAAAGGCTTCTTCTCCGGAGCGGACAAGGATTTCTCTTTCCAGGCTGCATACAACCCGTTCGATTTCAGCGGATTCTATGCCTGCGAAGCACGCGTATGGGCGTTCTTTAATCATTTCAGCAATGATATGGACCGCTATTTCGATTACGCTACCGGCAAACTTTATCGGGAGATGAAAGATGACAAAATGGTAAATGAAAAAATGGTAAATTACGCCATGCCGCTTTGGATTATTCCGAACCGCAAACTGTCGGTGCAGGATATGAAGGAATGTATGCGCGATGAGTACAAGGGGACGCCGCTGGATATCACGCAGGGAGAGGCTGCAGGACCGTGGAACAGCAAACTCCGTTTCGGAGGTCTCGGATTCAAACTGACGGACGAAAACGACACGACCAAAACAACCCAATATTGGTACCAGCGTCCGACCGCTACCCAACAAACGGCATGGTCCTTCGTCGCACAGATGAGAAATGACCAAATGGTAAATGGACAAATGCGAAAATGTTATGGTATCTTCTGGTTTGGTGTGGACGACGCTGCCTGCTCATGCTACACACCGATGTACAGTTGCATCAACCATGTGCCGGAGTGTTTTGCCGAGGGTAACGGAGACAGCTATACCTTCTCGCCTACCTCGGCTTGGTGGACCTTCAATATGGTGGCCAACTGGGCATATACCAAATACAGCCGCATGTATCCCCATATACGCGAAGTGCAGCAGACATGGGATGATAAATTCAATACCCAGATTGCAGGCGTTGATGCGCAGGCTGCCGGACTGGACGAAGAGGAGGCGCGCGCGTTCCTTACTAATTATTCATGCGCACAGGCAGAGAACCTTGTAGCGGACTGGCAGCGTCTGTATATCTATCTCATTACGAAATTCATTGACGGACAGGAGCGTAAGGAAGAGAACGGGCAGTTCAAACGCAACCCCTATGGCAATAGCTGCGGTCCGGAAAGACTTCACATGCCGGAATCTTATCTCCGTAAGATTGCTCCGGAAACCAACCACGAGTGATAAATCACAAACCACAAATCACAAATAAAAATGCCTCTCGACCGAGAGGCATTTTTGTTAGAACCGGTAACTGAAACTGGCGAACCATCCCCATTCGGACATGTATTGTCCTTTGACGAGCGGATGTTTGACGAGGTTGTTCAGTCCGAAATCATAGCCGCCTTGCAGCCGGTAGCGGTCCCATTCTATTCCGCCTCCCACACCCCATTGGATGTTCGCGCGGACCAACTCGTCTGTCATGCGGTCGTACGGAGAGGTCGGGATACCTTGACTATTCAGCCAGTTCTGCGTTCCTTCGCTCAGATGCAGCTGCATATAGTCGTTCTCTGCCAGACCGATCTGCAGTTGGGGACCGGTAAAGACAAAGAGGTTCAGTTTCTTCCATACGGGGATGATGTAGTACAAGCGTACAGGAACGGTAAAATCATGCTCCAGAACGCGATGAGTGATGTATTCCGTCTGTACCGAGGGCGCATCCATCGATCGCCAGTGCTGCTCGTTAGTACCGTACACCAGCGTATAAAGCAGACCGGTCTGAAGACCGAAATGCAGCGGCAGGTTGAACGTGAAAGTGGCGCCTACACGGACTCCGTTCAGAAACATACCTTGATAGGAGAGGTCCCGCGCACGCTGCTCATGCTGAGTAAAACCCGCCTCTATACGGTACTCCACGCTGAAACGGTATTGCTCGTGGTTCACCTCTTTGCGACTCGGATCAAAGAACGTGTTATCCTCGATCTGCATGGCCGGCTTGACTTTGTCGTCCGCCCAAAGTACACCCGCGAAAAGGCATAGAAAAACTAATATATATCCTGTTCTTTCCATAAATCGGCTGCAAAGGTACTATTTTTTTATGAAATATTCAAATTTTTCAATTTTCATTTTTCAATTTTCATTTATTTTTTGTACCTTTGCACCAAAATTATAAATAGCAGATCATAATTTTGAGTTTTGAAATACTAAAATCTTATATTCCTTATTACAAGCGCAACCTGAAAGTGGCGTTGCCTGTAATGTTTACCCAACTGGGTGCGGCAATGGTCGGCTTGGCGGATAGCATCATGGTGGGGCATTACAGCACGGCGGACCTGGCGGCTGTCAGTTTCTCCAATGCGATCTTCTTTACCGTCATGGTCTTCGCCATGGGGGCGTTGATGGGGGTCACGCCGCTGGTGGGACATGTCCATGGACGGCTGGAGAAATTGTTGCAGCAAGGCACTACAGAAGAAGAGATCAACCATAAGCATGAGCAAATAACATCCTATCTGCTTAACGGACTGGTGTTTACGGCGATTATGTGTTTCTTCGCGCTGGTGTTGTTGGCTCCCTGTATTCCTTATCTGGACGCTTTCGGTCAGGAACCCGAGGTTATCGCGTGTGCGCGCCCGTACTATATTTTAATAGTACTGTCGATCATCCCGTTCTTGCTCTTCTGTTTCTTCAAGCAATACCTGGAGGGACTCGGCAATACGATGGTCGCGATGGGAATTACCTTGGGATGCAATCTGCTGAATATCTTGCTGAACTGGGTCTTTATCTTCGGCCATTGGGGTTTTGAGCCGATGGGTGCTGAAGGAGCAGGGTGGGCTACTCTCATCGCACGCTTCCTGATGCCGGTATGTTTCCTGGTGGCGATGATGGCGAAAGCCGACTGGAGGCGGTATCTCGTTTCTGCTCGCAGATGGCTGGTTACGCGCAGGGAAGTGGAGCACTTGTTGGCGATCGGCGCTCCTATAGGATTGCAGTCCTTTGCGGAAGCATTCCTCTTTACGGCTTCGTTCGTGATAGTAGGATGGATCAGTAAGGAAGCGCTGGCGGCGCACCATATAGCGAATCAGATGTGCGATCTGACGTTTATGTTGGCACAGGGTATCGGAGCCGCTACTACTATCCGTGTCTCGCACCAACTGGGGAAAGGGGACCTGAATGCCGTACGCATGGCGAGCCGTGCTTCCATCCATCTGTGCCTGCTGATGAACACCATCGGCGCGTCAATCATGTTCTTTTTCCGGTATCAGATACCGTATATCTTCTCCGACGACCCGCAGGTGGCAGAGATTGCTTCTACGCTGCTGATCTTCGGCGCGTTGTTCCAATACGCGGACGGACTCCAGTGTATAGGAGCGGCAATGCTGCGTGGCATCCAGGATGTGCGCGTGCCGATGCGGATTGCGCTCTTTGCGTACATCGGTGTCGCCCTGCCTTTAGGGCTATACTTGACTTTCCCTGCGGATCTCGGTGCCAAAGGTATGTGGATGGCTTTTGTAATAGCACTCGTTATTCCGGCTGTACTCTTCCATATACGGTTCCGTAGACAACTGAAGAAAATGACCAAATTGTAAATGATAAAATGGTAAATGATAAAATGGTAAATGACAAAATGACTAAATGTGAAAATGTATTTGAGATCTTTTCTCAAATATGTCGTGTTCCCCGTCCTTCCAAACACGAAGAAAGGATCAGTCAGTGGTTGCAGGATTTTGCTGCATCACACGGCATAGAGTGTGTCACCGACGAAGCGATGAACGTGATTATGCGCGTACCTGCTACGCCCGGTTATGAGGACCACGAAGGAATCATCCTTCAAGCCCATATGGATATGGTATGCGAGAAAAACGGCGATGTTGTCCATGATTTTATGACCGATCCGATAGAGACCTATGTGGATGGCGAGTGGCTCAAAGCCAAAGGAACCACCCTTGGCGCCGATAACGGTATCGGAATCTCTATGGCGCTTGCTGCTATCACGGATCCGGAGCTGCAGCATCCGGCTATCGAGTGCCTCTTCACCGTCGATGAAGAGACCGGTCTCACCGGTGCTATGAAACTGCAAGACGGTATGCTCAGGCATAAACGCCTCATCAACCTCGATTCGGAGGATGATGGCCAAATCTTCATCGGCTGCGCAGGAGGCATCGACACCCTCGCCAAAATGCACTATACCCCTATATCGCTCTGTCAGCCCAAAGGGCGGTCTGTCAGCGAAGCGGTCTGTCAGCGAAGCGGTCTGTCAGGCGAAGCCGGTCTAATAGCCATCCGACTTTCAGTCGGTGGCTTATTGGGTGGTCACTCCGGCGATGATATCAACAAAGGACGTGCGAACGCTAACCAGCTCATCGTCTGGTTCCTCGCGCGTATAATGCCGCAGACCGACCTGCAACTCGCATCCATCAACGGCGGCAACCTCCGCAACGCTATTGCACGCGAAGCGGAAGCGGTCATCGCTGTTCCTATGGCGTATAAAGAGCAGATCCGTATTGAATGGAACCATTTCGTGGCGCAGATGGAAGGTGTTTTTGGCGAAGTGGAGAAAGATATGCGGATGGAACTGGAGACATGCGACATGCCCGACTTTTTCATTCCGGCGGACAAGGCGTGCAGGCTCATCATGGCGCTTTGCGAGTGTCCGCATGGCATGATCGCTATGAGCCGCGACATCCCCGGACTCGTCGAGACTTCCACCAACCTTGCCTCCATCAAAATGTATGAAGACACCTCTCTCCCTTGTAGGGAGAGCCGGAGAGGGGTTGTCGAGGTCAATACGTCGCAAAGGTCTTCCGTCGAATCTTCCAAACACCACCTCAAATGGGTCGTGGAGCAGGCGCTCGCTATGGCGTGCGACGAGGTGACACACGGCGACGGATACCCCGGATGGGCGCCTAACCCCCATTCGCAACTCTTGGAGACGGTCAAAAAAGCATATATGGATCTGTATCATTCAGAGCCGAAAGTGCTGGCTATACATGCCGGACTGGAGTGCGGACTCTTCCTGGAGAAATATCCGTACCTTGACATGGTGTCTATCGGACCGCAGATGTACGGAGTCCACTCGCCACAGGAGCGGCTCTCTATACCTTCTACGGAGAGGTGCTACGCATGGCTGTGCCAAGTGCTGAAAACGTTATAAGAGTTGTTTTTGTCCTTTTTTTGAGTTTTTTGTCCCGTTTTTCACTATCTTTATGAAAAAAAAGCAGTACTTTTGCACCGTTTTTTGAAAAATGGAACATGATTGCTTATCTTCGTGACATAGTAGTTTCAGGAATGCTTTCGTTGAGCCTTTGTGTCTCGGCGCACCCTGTGGACTCATTATTGGATATCTTCGACCGCAATCCTTCGACGACGAACGCAGACGCGTTTTTCGCGTATCTCTATGAGCAGGAATTCACCGACCAGCCGCGGATGTACCGCAACGTGCCGAGGCCGCCTATGGATACAGTCAAGGCGCTGGTGTGGTATTGGGCGGGAGAATGGTATTATGCCACGCAGGAATACCCCAAGGCGGAGCGCAACCTCACACGTGCGCTCGATCTGATGCAGAATGCGGACAAGATCTCTTATTCCGACAATCTGGCGATGCTCGGTCTGGTCGAGATGAGGCAGTCCAAGTACGAAGAGGCGCTCTCTTACATGCACCGCTGCTACGAACTCGATATGGAAACCGGAGACCCGGAACGCATCTGTTCATCCCTCAATACGATTGCAGGAACGTTTATGGCGGCGGGCAATCCGGCAGAGGGAATGAAATACGAGCTGCGCGCCATCGAGTATGCCAAGAAAGCCGGTTCGCCGGTGCGACTGGCGGTTGTCTATGGCATGGCAAGCGAGATAGAGCATGCCCTGCAGGATGACGAGAAGGCGCTCTGCTACGCCGACAGCGCGTGTGTCATGGAGGCTACTACAGGCAACACCCGAAAGATGATGGTGCGCCGGGCGCAGAAAGCCTCCATCCTCAACGGCCTCAAGCGCTACGACGAGGCGGAGAAAATCCTGAGAGAGGTCATTCCTTTCTTCCGCGAGTCGGGCGACCAGCTCTCGCTCGCCATCTCGCTCAATAAGATGGGTATCGCTCTCCACGGGCTCGGGCGGTCAGAGGAGGCGCTGAAGTATCTGTACGAGGCAATCGACATTTGTCAGAAAATCGGCAACCTTGTTAATGAAGCGTACGCGCAGCGCGAGGTCTATGATATTCTCTTCCGCGACAATCCGGACGAGGCGCGATCGCATCTGGTGCGTTATCATCAGTTGAAAGACTCACTCTACAGTCAGGCTACCGCCGAGCAGATAGCGCGGTTCAACGCCGAGTTCAAACTCGGCGAGTATGCCGTCGAGAACAACCGTCTCAAGCAGCGCGACAGGATTTTTGCGATTAGTGCTGTTGTCGTGGCGTTGCTCATTGCGCTTATGGTTTTCTTTGCGATAAGGTGGTACCGCAAGCGCCGGAACGAGATGGACGACCGCCTCAATACGCTCATGGCGGAGGTCAACCGCTTCCGGGCGCAAGAGACAATCCGGGGTGAGAATGAGAAAAAACTCTCTGACCCCGAGAGACGGTTCCTGGAGTCGGTCATGGCTACGACCACCGAGATGATGAAGACCGAGGCGGTCACGGTGGAGAAGATAGCAGAGAAACTCTTCATGACACCCAAGACTCTCAACCGCAGGGTGATGGAGCTCACCGGCATTTCCACCAAGCAGTACTTGCTGCTCATCCAGTTGGAGCAGTCCCGCCGTATCTTGCGGCAGAAGCCCGAGGCGTCCATCCTCGATGTGGCGTTGCGCTGCGGCTTTGAGAACGCCAACACTTTCTCAGGCGCTTTCAAACGCATCTACAACATCTCCCCATCCGACTTCCGCAAACAGGCATAGCCTCTACCCTGTTTTACACTCGGCATACACGCCGGGCATTCACTCCTTCCCTGCTTTTCCGGGCATTCACTCCTTCCCTGCTTTTCAGGGCAGGGGATTTTTTTTGTATGATTTTCCTCCCCCAAGGGACTTGGTAAATGAAAAAACAGTCATTACCTTCATTTTGTCCGTTTTTCGGAATATTTGTCCGATTATTCATTATGGGTATGAAAAAAAAGCAGTACTTTTGCACCCGAAATATCCTTCCGGCGGAATGAGAGGAGTTCCCTCCGCCGAGGATGGACAATAGAAAATAACCGTTGTGATTTAGCCTTCAATCCCGACGGTCAAAGCTAACGCTATAGGAACGCAAAACCTCCCGGACCTTCCGGATTCCCCGGAACAGCGAAGCGGTCTGGAACTACTGAACACTGAAAAACTCTTTTATAATTAACCGAGGGGCAACCCTCACAATATTAACATTCAAATCTCTAACATTATGAGAAAAACATTTACTTTCAGCCGCTTGGCAGCACTCCTGCTGACGGCAATGCTGGCTCTCCCGTTGCAAACCTTTGCGGAAGACGTTGAGCTCAACTTGAAACAAGGAGAGATCTACAATGGCGACTGGGCAAAAAGGATCTTCAAAGGACCGAATGCAAGGCCTTTCTTACAATCAGGCAATGTTGACATTTTTCCGGTAGATTTGGGAACAGATGAGTTTAGCCACAACCAGTATAAGATGGGACCTATCTACTGTCTAATGAGTGAAGGAACATCTGTTATCATGATCCAGCCGGAGACAGTGTATGATGAGGGGGGTAACGAAACAGATTGGCCTACTCACACCATTACCGTAAATGTTAGTGGTACATATGTAACAGTAGCTAATTCTTCAGATAATATTAGCTATCCTTTCCAACCGGATCCAGCAGTATTGCATGACCTTACCCTTGCTCCAGGAGCTTCTGCATACAATTGGATGAAAATGATTTATGTAATGTATGCTGGTTATGCAGGTACACATGCTCCGGAGTATTTTATTCGTGAATGGAATGAAGTACCGGAAGAGTGCGTTACGATTACCTCCAGCGATCCGAATATAGTAGAAGTTTCAAACGGTCAGTTCATCGCTCGTGGAACAGATGGTCAGTCTGCAACAATTACCATGAGTTGCGCTCCGAGAGGAGAATACACGGAAGTACCCGAAGGTAGTGTTTCGTTTACGGTGAACATTGATGGTAGTGCAGCCGTAGAAAAGGATGATATCGACATGTATTTCCAGGATTATGACAATAGCACGTATCAAAACGTTCGTATCTCAGAGTTTGAGATGATTATGGATGAGACGGGTTATTTCGAATCGCATACCATTGAGTTTAAATGGTCGTTACCGGGTGTACCTAATGTCACCTTCGCTTCCAGCGACGATGAATCGTTGGAGGTTGATGCAGAAGCTGATGCCATAGGAAATGATAGGTATTTAGTAAGTTTCTATCCACATAGTTATGGACATTTCACCGTTACGGCTACTTTTAATGGTGACGCGCAGTACAATCAGGCTACCGCTACGCTGGAGGTATATGTAATTAATAGCAGATACTCTTTCGCTAAAGACTTGGTTTTCAAAGAGCAATCGGATCCTTCTTACTCTTACAATCCGTACAATGTGATAGTTGATCATTTAGAAATGACGGAAGGAGAAACTGTCAAGCTGCCAGAATTATGTCATAGATACGATCAGTACCGTGCTTCTCATACCCTCATCCCATCGCAGAGCACTGCCCGTGGTCACTTCGTTGCCCCGTGGGCTGATCCTTCATGTCATGATGTAGGATGTGCAGTAGATGTCGAGCATATCACAGCCGTTGCAGCAGGTAGAGATACGTTGGTAGTGAAATATCACTTCTACAGCGACGAACCTTTGGAGACTGTTAAGTTGCCTATCCGCATTTTGCCGTTGGTTCAACCGGTAGCTAATAACACTGAGACCTCTTTCGATTTTGCTTATACTACTCCGGGAGCTAATTCAGAGTTGATTTTCCAAACTACAGCTAACGACAAGGTCAATGATGGCAAATTGGAAATCTCCACTACTCTGAATCCGTCGCAAGTAGAAACATTTATTGACCGCAATGCGGCCGGAACCCAAGCATGGTTGGATAACTTGCAGGGTGCACTGACCCTCAATTTGCCTGCCGGTCAAGGCACACTCTTTATAAATTGCTATGCAGACCCCAACTTCGTGTTCAAAGTGAAGATTCGTGGAAAAGCGGCTGTTACCATCGCGCAAACCAGTATGGGTACTGCTGAAGTGAACTTTGATTTGGAAGAACCGACAGCAGTCATCATCTATCTGACCGGTGCAGGCGGTTATAGTCCTGCGCCAAAACGCGCTCCGGCAGCAAAAGCTGAAAGTGCAAAAGGATATATCAAGTCTATCTCTATTGCTCCGAGAGCAGATATCGCAGCTAAACAAGACCCCGACAACGCAGGTGTTTACTACTCTACCTTCTTTGACAGTTCGAGAAAGTTCACACTCCCTGCCGGAACAGAGGCATACGTGGCTACTATCAGCGGTGAGGACATGATTATGAATAAGGTAGTTAACGGCGGTGAAGTGCTTCCGGCTAACACGCCTGTAATCCTCAAGTCCAACGTTGCTTCCTTATCGCTCACTCCGACCGATGATGCAGCAGTTACCATAAGTGCAGAAAACGCCCTCCACGGTGTAGATGAAGCAACAGACGCTCCGGCTAACTGTTACGTACTCTCCGGTAAATCGGCTGATAACAGCGTCACCGGTGTAGGTTTCTATCAGTTCTCCGGCACGCTTGCGGCGCACAAGGCATATATCACCGTCAGCGGTGGAGTCGCTTATGCTCCGCGCAAACTCCGCTTCGTATTCAACAAAGAGAATACCGCTACAGGCATAGAAAATACATCCGCAAGCTTTGGCGGATCTGAGAAACGCCTCGAAAACGGTCAACTCATCATTATTAAGGACGGTGTGCGTTACAATGCACAAGGTCAGATTGTAAAATAATTAATCAGGAGGACAAAACTATGACTAAAAAATTCTATAATCAACCCGAAGTCAATGTAGCGCAAATCAATACAATGTCTATGATCTGCGTAAGTGGAACTGTTCCGGGAAGCGGAGCGAACAAACTCAACCCCCTTCCAACCACAGAGCAGTGGTGAGAAACTGCCAAACCACAGGAAAAGTACTCACTTTTTACCGGTGGTAATACCAACCAACGTTAATCGGAAGCCGTCTCGCGTGAGCGAGGCGGTTTCTTTGTTCACTAAACGCACAAAGTATATGGTTTTGGCTTACTGAACGGTAGTTTCTCCGTTTTTCTGTCAAAATCATTACTAATAGGTATTGCATATGTCGAAAAAAAGCAGTAATTTTGCACCGCAAAATTTTTAAACTGAATCCTGAACACTGAACACTGAATACTGAATGACCAAAATCGCTGTCATAGGACTTCCTTCAAGCGGCAAGTCGTCGCTCTCGCAGGCATTGCAAAACCTGGCGGACCAGGGGAAGAAAAAGATGCAGTTCGTAGAGGTACATAACCCCGACGAGTTGCACGGACACGCGTTTGACGTCGTGCTGCAGCTCGTTGACTCTACGCGGCTCGAGGAGTCACTGCTTCTTACGCCGCATATTATTGACGAGCAGGAGAAGATCGTAATTGCTATCGGGCGGTATGACCTCTTGCTGGCTACCGACCACTCTCTCGATATTCCTAAACTGCAACAGCTCATAGGTGTGCCTACCTGCCGCCTCTCGGTGCGCAAGAACTATGGGTTGGACGAGTGTCTGGCTATCCTCTCGGAGGTGGCGGCAAAGCCGGTTTCTACCGCGCACCCGATTTACCACTTGCGCGACCAGGGAGACGAGGATACATATATAGCCTACGTGCATGGTGTGCTCACGCAGACACTCACCCATGCCAAGGACGACGCCTATCAGACACGGCTCGAGAAGATAGACAAAGTGCTCACCAACCCATGGCTCGGATTCCCTATCATGATGGCGGTGCTCTATTTCGTCTTCTGGTGTACCTTCACCCTCGGTGCTTATCCCCAAGACTGGATTGCCGCAGGCATTGATTGGCTCTGCAATATAGCCCATGACCATATGGTGGACGGATGGCTGTCAGGACTCCTCATCGACGGAGTGCTCCAGGGAGTGGGGGCGGTACTCGCTTTCCTGCCGAATATCATCATCCTCTTCTTCTTTATCTCTCTTATGGAGGACAGCGGATATATGGCGCGTGAGGCGTATATCATGGATGCGGTCATGCACCGCATAGGGCTCCATGGACGCAGTTTCATCCCTATGCTGATGGGATTCGGTTGCAACGTACCGGCTATCATGGCTGCGAAAGATATACAGAATCCCAAGGACAGGGTGCTTACGATGCTCATGGTGCCTTTCATGTCCTGCTCCGCACGCCTACCGGTCTATATGCTCTTTGTTGACACGTTCTTCCCGAGACACAAGGCACTCGTCATGATCTCGCTTTATGCGATAGGAGTGTGCCTCTCGGTTCTCTTTGCGCTCCTGATGAAACATACCAGATGGTTCAGACAAGAAGCGGATGATACCGTCAACGAGTTGCCCGAGTTCAAACTCCCCAAACTACGTATAGCGGCTGCTCATATATGGGAGAAGGTGGCGGATTACCTCCAGAAGATATGTACCGTGATCATTTGGGCGTCTATTATCATTTGGGCGCTGGAATATTTCCCGAGCCAGGATATCAACGATCTGGAGAACTCCTATCTGGCTGCTATAGGCAAAGCTATCTCGCCTGTATTGGCTCCTTTGGGATTCGATTGGAAGATGTCCGTCTGCCTTCTTACAGGACTGCCGGCTAAGGAAGCTATCGTCTCCACGCTCGCCATCCTCTATGGCGGAGATATATCTGCTGCGGGATTTACCCCTCTTACGGCATTTTCTTTCCTCCTTTTTGTGCTGCTTTATTTCCCCTGTGTGGCTACTATCTTTACGCTCAGGAGAGAAGCAGGACGGGGATGGGCATGGTTTATGGTCGTACATAGTCTGGTTTTGGCATGGTTTGTGTCATTCGTAGTATATCAGATAGGATCCCTACTAGTGCCCTAATGCCCTAGTATCCTAGTACCCTAGAAAAAAAAAACTATACAATTATGAAAAAATATCTGTTATTATTTGTCTGTATTCTCTGTTCTGTACTCTGTGCTCCCCTTTCGGCTAAGCAGAACAAACAGGTAGTCGTTCTTTCCTGCAACATCCATTGCCAGGGCTGTATCGACAAGATCATGAAGAATATTGCTTTCGAGAAAGGCGTGAAAGACATCGCCTGTGATCTTGATACCAAGACGGTCACGGTCACGTACGACGCTAACAAAACGGACGTGCCGGCGCTCCTCGAAGCATTCAAGAAGATCAACAAACCCGCTACGGTAAAAGAAACGGAGCAGAAACAGAAAGAAACAGCGGCCGGAAAGCCGGAAGTTGTCACAGACGCTGACACAGGCGCCTCCACTCCTTATTAAATCACGCGCATACGCCTACGCGCATGCGCAAAACAAAAAATAGACGCCCGTATGGACGTCTATTTTTTTTCCAGACCCCTAGAACTCTAGGATACTAGTCCCCTAGTATTACTTGAGCTCTGCGAGGTATTTGATAGTACGTACCATCTGGCTGGTGTAGCTGTTCTCGTTGTCGTACCAGCTTACAACCTGTACCTGATAGGTGTCCTCGTCGATTTTGGCTACCATGGTCTGGGTAGCATCGAAGAGAGAACCGAACTTCATACCGATTACATCGCTCGATACGATCTCATCCTCGGTGTAACCGAAGGACTCGGTCTGAGCAGCCTTCATAGCGGCATTGATACCCTCTTTGGTGATGTCTTTACCCTTAACAACGGCTACCAGGATAGTGGTAGAACCGGTAGGAGTCGGTTCGCGCTGTGCGGAACCGATCAGTTTGCCGTTCAGCTCAGGAATAACGAGACCGATAGCCTTAGCTGCACCGGTGCTGTTCGGAACGATGTTCTGCGCACCCGCACGGCTACGACGGAGGTCACCCTTGCGTTGCGGACCGTCGAGAATCATCTGGTCGCCGGTATAAGCGTGGATGGTGCTCATAATACCGCTCTGGATAGGAGCGTATTTGTGAAGCGCTGCTGCCATAGGAGCCAAGCAGTTGGTCGTACAAGAAGCTGCGGAGATAACTTTGTCTGCCGGAGTCAGGGTCTTGTGGTTTACGTTGTAAACGATGGTAGGAAGGTCGTTACCTGCAGGAGCAGAGATAACTACTTTCTTTGCGCCGGCCTGGATATGAGCCTCTGCTTTAGCTTTGGAGGTATAGAATCCGGTGCACTCGAGTACTACATCGATGCCCAGCTCGCCCCAAGGCAGCTCAGCTGCGTTCGGCTTAGCGTAGATAGTGATCTCCTTGCCGTCAACAGTGATCGAACCAGGAGTAACAACGGTCTTACCGTCCTCTGCGAGAACAGCATCCTTGTAACTTACAGTGTGCTTGCCCTCACCGAACTTACCTGCGAAACCACCCTGTGCGGTATCGTATTTCAGAAGGTGAGCCAACATTTTCGGGCTGGTCAGGTCGTTGATAGCAACAACCTCATAGCCCTCTGCCTCAAACATCTGACGGAATGCCAGACGACCAATGCGGCCGAAGCCGTTAATAGCTACTTTTGTCATAGTTGTAGAATAATTTAAATTATTTGTGTATTAATTGTGTTAGCCTGTTTCGCTTTTGCTCTGCAAAAGTACTGCTTTTTTGTTGTTTGTGCAAATAAATCGTCCAAAAATCTTGTTTTTGTTATTTCTGTTTGTCAAAAAGCCCCTTTGCGGCTACTTGCGGCCGAAGTCTGCAGGAATCTCGCCCCAGGCTTTGGTATCCCATTTGTAGATGGGTGTCGTCCATGTGTTGTCGTGCAGCCACATCTCGGCTTTGCGTACCATCAGAAACAGGTCCTGGTTGGATGCGTTCCATTCTATCTTGGTCTTGCAACGCTTCTGGCGGACCCATGCCAGCGCGGTCACGCTATCCGTATAGATCACCCAGTTCAAGTTGTATTTCTTGATATACGCCAGACCGAGTACAAGCGCAAGAAACTCTCCGATGTTGTTCGTCCCTTGTACAAAAGGTCCCCGATGGAACACTTCTGTACCGGTATCCGCGATAACCCCGCGGAACTCCATTACTCCGGGATTTCCGGAACAGGCAGCATCTACCGCCAACGCGGGTAATATAGGCTTACTCATAAACAATGATTTTGCGGGTTTGGATGTGGTCTACCTCTATCGTCTGGACGATTTGCACGTGTGGTCCGACTCGGTATGTGCGGATCACTTGTGCAGGAGCGGTAGTAGGAGCAGCATCAGCGCTACGCGGCACGTCGTCAAACACCATCGGACAAGTATATAGTGTCTTGCCGTCGGAGGTCGTCAAGCGGCAGTAGAAGAGGGTGGGCTCACCGCTCATGCCCTCAGGACGATAGAGGTATTGCTGATTCTCGTTCGCTATTGCCGTGCCGTCTGCATACCATTGATAGTCGGTATATAAGTGGTCATGGTTGTCAATAAAGAGAACATCCGTCCATTTGCTGTACATCTGTCCCGAGAGAGCGATAGTGAAGCGGAAAGAGGCGGTCGTCTCGCATTGACCTTCCCCGGCGGTTATGTTCGCCGTATATTCACCGCTCTCCATCGTCGTAGGCGTGAATACGATGTCTGTACCGTCCGCAATACCGGCATAGTGAACGCCGTCTAACTCGATGTCGTAGCTGTCCGGTGCGCCGTGTGTCACGGTAATAGGTATGCGTACCTCGCCCGCGTTGTCGCATGTCATTGCAACAGTACCGATAGAGATCCGGGGAGTGGCATTGACGGTGAGCAGAAGCGTGTCATAGACATTGGCAGGATTCGTGATTGTATCTATACCCACAGGGCGGCTGTAGGTCATGCCTTTCCATGTATAGGTCTCTCCCTCGCAGATAGTAGCTTCGTCTTTGTCGCAGCTGATACGTGTAGGCGGCGTGAGAGCGTCGGTGCTTTGGATGGCGCAGGTGGGAGCGTCCGTATAAACGACCGTGATATACTGTGCCGCGCCACCTATGTTATGGAGCGTCAGCGTTGTTGTGGTCGTCGTTCC
>JAFUUZ010000066.1 GCA_017471285.1 Paludibacteraceae bacterium
ATGGTGACGGCGAACCCGTTTTCTTTGCAGGACACCGTGCAGGGGCGGCTTTTAGATTTTCCGTATACTTTCCGCGTCGAGAGCACAAGCCAGCGAGACTTGTTGCAGACGATTCAGGGCATGTATGACGTGGACGCGCTTATGTATAACGCGCTGAAATATGAGGTTTCCGACCTTGAAAAGCGGGAATATCGGGCGCGAATCACAACGGAGGAATTGATACGAAGCAAGGGAATAAAAGAGGGGATTCCCGCGTCCGTAATAGCGCGGAAATGCGCCAACGGTATCAGCAAGAACGCCGTCGTGAATTTCGATGACTTCTTCCCAACGTCGGCGCAAGCGGACGCAATGACTAATTATCAAAGCGTCCTCGGCGGTATCTTTTCATGGACTTCTACCGTACCACGGCGGCAGATAAACATTTTCATACGGCAAGGAAATATTCACTTTCTTCAGCGCGGCAAGGAAAGCGGGACAATAAATCTCGACGAGTATAAGCACACGCGCCCGAATGTTGAAAGAAGCCTTGTTCGCACGATGGCGGCGCGGGACATCAACCCGTATGATTCGAAATACGGCAGCGAGGCGCAATCTTACGGGACATGGTACTGGCAATTCATCGAGGGGAACAAGCCGACGCCGCCGGGGGCGCAGCCTCCACAAGTTGAGTATGGCGCGGATGGGCTTGTTTCGGAGACCGTCGAACGCATAGAAACGGATGAAGGCGTGACGGAAGTTGAGACGCATTACACCTATGAAAGCAACGGGCGAAGCAAATTCCTTGTGTACGAGGAAATAACCACGCGGCAGGGAAGCGGCGGCGCGGATATGGAAGTTGTCGAAAAGAAAAAGGTGCGGCACTGGCCTTTGGACAACGGACAACGCTATTCTTCCGCGAACAACGAAGACGGGGCTGCTATGGCGGGTGCGAGTACGTACCCCTATTCTGACCACATCGAAAAGAAAACGAACGATATGCTTATTGGGCAGTACACGCCGGGGAAATGGGTGACTGTCTTTGAAGATTCGTTGGTTTCTTCGCAGTCTATCCCCGTTGACGACCAAGCCACATTGACGGCAGTGTACAACGAATTGAAATGGATGAACCGACGGACGCAGGAAGCCGTTTCCCTTGACGTTATCGGCAACGTTGTAGACGGCGTATCAGAAATAACGCACGTTTTCGATTTTGATACGCGGTACACGTTGGGCGGGAATGAGTATTACCTCGTATCAAATACGGTGACACTTAACCCGATGCAGCTGATACAGACGTTGAACCTTGTGAGGTGGTATTGATGGCGCGTGGGATGGTAGGGCTTGCGTCGCAGTTGCGGGATATTCTACAAAAGGCGAAAAAAGGCATTCCCGCAGAACGGGGAATCATGGAAGGCGAGAACTATGTGCGAATCGGAAATATGACATATCCCGCAGCCGTCGCCGTTGACTTAAATTTGATGGGTGGCGATCCTGTCTGGTGCCAAGTGACGGACGGCGGGGCGCAAGCTGTGATTGTGGGGCAGTAGATATGTATATGACAACGCTTGAAAGCGGCGAGGGCAAGACCTTCACGGACAGGGACGGAAAGACGCTGACCGCTATCGGGAATATGACTTTCCTGCCGGGGGACGCGGTATGGACAGATGGGCGGTGCATTTACGGCTTTATCCGTAGGAACCAGATGAACCCGTTGCCGGAGTTTGGCGGGCTTGAGGGCATTCCGCTCAATGCTCCGGGGCTCGGAAGTCTGCTTGTTTATACTCGTAAGCATGAAATCGAACGTTACACGTGGCCGAAATTCAATCAGTCCTTTGCAAATACTTTGTTTAAG
>JAFUUZ010000055.1 GCA_017471285.1 Paludibacteraceae bacterium
AACGAACAGGAGTACAACCGCAATATATCATCCATGGAGGACAAATATTCCGAGGCGGACAGACGCTACCGGAATATCATGTCTGACCATGTCTTCGCCAAAACGGAGATGACCGAGGACGACCGGCTCTTCCTCAACAACCTTGCGGAGACCATCAGTGTGCTCTCCGAACAAGGAGAACTGGACCTCAAGACACTCGCCAAAACCATGCATGTCTCTGTCTCGGGTATGCGTACCAGACTCGACAAACTCGTCTCCGAGACGCCGCAGTCTTATATACTCAAGGTGCGTATGAGCAAAGCCAAATATCTCCTCCATAATTTCCGCGATATGCCTATCTCCGAGGTAGCCGAGAAATGCGGATATATGCAGCTCCCTAATTTCACCAGGGCGGTCACCAAATACTACGGTGTCACCCCTACGCAGATGAGGAATACGGCGCCTGTAGAAATACCTAAACCCAAAGCCTAATTTTTTTAAATAAAGTGGTGGAAAGCGGTGTACAAATGTTGTATATCGCTTTTATTGTGCATTTTACCGTAATTTTATGATAAAAAATTGCACGTTATGATAAGCGCGCATAAAATGATAAAACTTTTGCATTTTGTGCTAACTATTTATTCGAAAAAAAGCAGTAATTTTGCCCGCAAAATCAACTATCTTTACTTTTTAATCATGAATAAACGCGTTTGTATTATGGTACTTGCTACACTTCTAACGGGACGAGCAGCCGCAACCCTGACCTTCTCCTGCCACTACTCAATTACGGTCTGGAAGGGGGTGATTAGTGGGTTATTAGTGGGTGATTAATAGGACAAAAGCGGCAAAAAACCACCTCAAACAAGCGGCTCCGCCGCCAAACCATTATAACTAACTTCAAACAACATCAAACAATGAGAAAACTATTATTTTTGTCCCTTGCGGCAACATTAGGTTTGTTCTTCACCGCCTGCGGTCCGAAGGAGGATGTAGTGGATTCCACAGCGCTGCAGGGCATCAAACTCGCTCCGAGTTCCGTTACGCTGGAGGAGGGCGAGAGCATTAAGCTCCGCGTCAAATACACTCCCGACTCCGCCAAAGCTACCGCACCGAAGGTGTTATGGTACAGCGACAAGCAGCGTGTGGCTTCCGTCAACGAGGAAGGATTAGTGACCGCTGACCGTGTCGGTACGGCTGTCATCACCGCCCAATGCGGTCAGTTCGAAGCCAAATGTACGGTAGAGGTAACCAAACTGGAGTTGCCGCAACCGGAACCCGACCCCGAGATCAATTTCTCCCTTTCTACGGAGCTCATCGAAGCGCCGGCGAAGGGCGGTACGTATGACATCATCGTGACTACCGATGAGGGGCAGAAATGGAAAGCCGCTTGCGAGAAAGGATGGGCGCACCTCAGTCAAGCGGAAGGAGAAGGAAGTGCTACTATTCAGGTAACCGTCGATCCCGCGGAAACGGAGTCCACGCTGACCCAGAAAATAACCTTCTCTGCCGGCAAGGGTAAATACTTTGTTACCATCCAGCGAAAAGGAAACAAATTCTCGGTTTCTCCGGAATTGATTGAAGCACCCGCGAAGGGCGGTACCTATACTATTACGGTTACTTCAGATGCCGCGTGGACAGCTACGTGTGAGCAGAGCTGGGCGAAACTTGACAAGACTTCGGGCGATGGCGATGCTACTGTCAAAGTAACGGTTAATCCGGATGATACCTATTCTGCCTCTTCCCAGAAGATTGTCTTTACGGCCGGGGGAAACTCCTACTATGTCACTATCAAAAGAGCCGCAAAAGTGAAGATGACCATTGACAAGACCGAGATAAACGTACCTGTGACAGGCGGTACTTATACGGTCAATGTCAATGCCGGTAATGAACAATGGGAGGCAGAAGAGGAAACCCCAAGCGGTATTGTGACAATCACCAAGTCTGGTAATAAGGCTACAATTAAAGTTTCTGAAAATGACTGGAGAAATGGAAAATCAACCTTGGTATACAATCATACGGAACAGATAGGCAAGATATTCGAAATCCCAATTATTTTCTCATCAGGAGATCAACGCGTGACCCTGACATTGAAAGTGGAAGAACCTTATTTATGTTTCGATAAAGTAACAAATTCAACCCTTGGAACCGACGTAACTGCATTTAGTGGATGGGCCGGATGTTATTATGTGCTTTATCCAAGAGCCGATACAAATCCGAAAAATGAAACTTATAATGTCTCAGTGAAGTCAAATATCCCATGGTATATCGGTTGTTCCTACAATTCGGGTAATTGGGGTTCCGGTCGTTATAAAACAAACTTTGTATCCGTTTCTGTTGATAAAGGAACAGGAAACGGCTCATTCACCGTATCGGTAGATGCCAGCTTACCAGGTATTGAGGCATATGGAGATGCTATTATAGAAGCCAAACCCAGCGGAGATTGGGCCGGTAATACACTAAATTATGATCATGGAATGAATAGTTTTGAAATAGAATTGAAATATTAATAGTTACCAACTAAAATAATAACAAACAAAAATTAACACAACAATGAAAAAAATCCTTTTTTTAGCAGTGGCAGTTATTGCCCTGATCACGACCAGCTGTGAGAACATGCAGCCGACGCAGGTCTCCTCCAAGGACCTCAAGGACAAAGTGACGGTAAGCGGTTACGCCCGTTACACAGTCAACAACGGCAAAGGTGAAGTCCAGAAACCCGAGTTGCTGACCGACCAGGAACTCGTCCTCTACTACGGTATGAAGGACGCCGAAGGCAAGATGGCGTACACCCATTATGCCCTGAAGACCAACGAAGACGGCTACTTCGCTATCGACCTGCCTCTCCAACCCGGAAAGGTGATTATTGACGAAGTCAAAGTCGTATGTTCTTTCTCGCTCGAGGATGCTACTTATGCTTACAACAATGTCTCCAAGAAATGGGAGATGACCAATGCGGATTTCTTCGGCGAAGTGGCAAAGCAGAACCTGGCGGCAGGTAGTTCGTATTATTATGCTCTCGAGGTGGCAGCCGTGGCTTACACCTCCAGTCCCGATCTGGAGCAACCCAAATAAACTGAAAG
>JAFUUZ010000005.1 GCA_017471285.1 Paludibacteraceae bacterium
CAAAAGTCAAAAGTCAAAAGTCAAAAGTCGAAAGCAAATAGTCAAAAGCTTATGAAAAAACTAATGATAATTATTGCTGCGATGGTGCTCGGGACGGGAGCGGTGGCGTATGCCGGCAACCCGGGTTTCGGGCAGCGGCGGTACACCGTGACGGGTCTGGTAGAGTACAGCTACAACAAGGCATGGGGGCACCATGCTAATTTTGACGTACAGGGACTGATGCCTTTCAATCCGCATTTCGAGATGGAGGCGCGGGTGCAGTTCTCTACCGCCAATGTGCATAGCGGTGCCGTGCAGTTACGGCCGAAATTCGAGGTGCCGGTAGGCGAGATGTTTCTGGAGACGGACGTCTATTACCGCGGCGTGGCAAGAAACCGAATGAGCGACTTGAGCGCTGCGCTGGGAGTAGGATACAGGATGGATTATGTGTCCGTGACCTTAGGAGTGTATTGCCGCGTGCTGAACGACTGGGACAGGTCAATCTACACGGACGAGAGTTATGTAGTGGAGCCGTTCAATATGCTGTACCGGTTGGAGGTGTTCTGCCGTCCGCAGAACAACCCGTGGAACCTCTCGTTTCTCATCAGCGACATAGACGATTACCAGCTTGAGCGGATGTGGCAACCGCTGTTCGGCATCGGCGCGTACTACGACGTGACGGGCCATTGGCGGCTGAACTTCGCGGCACAATGCAAACCTACCGGAATGTTTCACCTCAACGCCAATTTCTATGGCGCTACCTTCCGGACGGGATTCAGTTACAGGTTTTGAGAGAGTTGATAGTTGATAGTTGATAGTTGAAAGTTCTTATCTCGGCTAAGCCTCGAACGATCGGCTGAAGCCGTATGGAAAGTTGATAGTTGAAAGTTGAAAGTTGAAAGTTGATAGTTATGAAGAAGAATTTATATATAGTTATCTGCGCAGTCCTGTTGAGCGGATGCGCATCGGATGAGAGGGTGCTGGACATCGTCGGTTTGGTGTCCACCAACGGCGAGTCGGTAAACACCCGCTTTGAGCAATCCATGGCGTATAACAACAGCCGCGGCGAGATTAGTCTGGATATGGGTAACGACGAGTATGTGGTCTATGTCTGCACCGACAGCCATATCACACGCAGCACGCACAGGAACCTGGATTATTTCATAGAGCAATACCGAGCAGAGACCGCCCCGAAGATAGCGATCCACTTAGGCGACGTGATCAACGCGCAGCATAATTTTCCGTGTGCGGACAGCATTCTGCATTTCGCGGGTCAGACGGACAAGGACACGGTCTTTGTGACCCCCGGAAACCATGACCTCTATTTCAAGCAATGGTCTGTCTATCGCGAGTATTTCAAGAGCGGCTGTTATTGGTTCGAGACCCGCAACGGGGCCAAGAAACTGGATCTATTTATCTGTCTGGATAGCGCGGACGGTACATTAGGCACCGACCAGATGCAATGGCTGCGGGAGTTGCTGGAGCGCAAGAGCCGGGAAGGTTACCGCCGCATGATCGTCTATACGCACACCCACCTCTGGAAACTGGACATGTCGCAAGGCGTCACCTCCAACATGGCACTGGAGGAGACCTACGAACTGACTTCTCTCCTCGGTCAATACAAAATACCGTACGTCTGGAGCGGACACCAGCACGCACGGCAGTCTGTTTTCTTCAAGGGAGTGAACTACCTGGTGCTCAACGCTACCAAGGACTCCGAGAAAGGGCAATCATATATGAAGGTGGAGATGGGTGAAAGCGCTATCTACCACTATATAGATTTTCCCCGGTTATAAGAGCTATTTACAGTTTTTGAAGGCATTCTTGCCTATCTCTACTGCGGGCGCCAGCATAGGTGTCCGTAAGTGTTTGCAGTCCATAAACGCTTCTGCTCCGACGGCTTGCAGGCTGTCATTCCATTGTACTTCGCGGAGGCTCCGGCAGCCGAAGAAAGCACCGTCGTCAATCCGTTTGAGACGGGGATTGAGGACGAGTTTCTGCAAGTTGATACATTGCGAGAAAGCCCCGCGCTGCAGGTGCTGCAGGCCGGCAGGAAGCACTACTTCCTCCAGCATCTTACATTCCATAAACGCTCCCTCCTCTATCATATGGATATGGTCGACGAGGACGACTCCGCGGAGTTGCTGGCAGTTATGGAACGCGCGTACACCGATGCGGAAGGTAGAGAGGGGGATGTTGATCCGTTCGAGCGCCAGGCAGCCGTCCAGCGCCTCGTCGCCGATAGCATAGAGCCCGTCCGGCAGGTCGATGCGGTAGAGACGTGTACAGCCCTGGAAGACCTGTTTGTTCAACGAATTGACCCCGGCAGGAATAGCTATCTTACGCAACACCGCGCATCCGGCAAAAGCCTGGTCTCCGAGGAAGGTGAGTGCAGCTGGCAGTTCTATCGCTTCGAGCGAGGCACATCCGGCGAAACATCCGGCGTCAATACGGCGCAGACGGGACGGCAGGGCCAGGCTCTTCAGCCCGCGGCAGGTATAGAAAGTAGCGCGGCCCAGGACCTCGATCTTGTCTCCCAGAACCTGTTCTTTCAAGTTGACGCATCCGTAGAAGGCACCGTCTCCGAGTCGCTCCAGTCCGCGCGGCAAGAGAGCGCTGCGGAGCAGAGGACAGTTATAGAACGCGAAATTGCCGATCTCCCGCACGGTCTCGGGAATAGTTACATCGGTCAGCGCCTCACAGCCGTAGAAAGCCGCGGTAGGTATGGCTGTGACGGTAGCCGGTATGGTGACGGTGCGGAGGTTCTTCTTGTTGGCAAAAGCCCGCTCGGCAATAAGACGGATCGGGATCTTGTTCTTGAAGATATACTTAGCCGGCAAGTCGTTGTTGGTGGCGATAAGGCAGTCGTCAATGATGAAAGCACCCCGTTTCCATTTGTTCTCATTGAGGTAGATCCCGGATCCCGTGAAGGCCTCTTCGCCGATGGAGGTGACGGTTTTGGGGATAACTACTTTCTGCAGGTTCTTGCAATCGCGGAAGGTCTCGTGGTCGATACGGCGGATACAAGCAGGCAGTTCGACGCGCAGGATGGTCTTGTTGCCCTGGAACGCTCCGGCGGCAATGAGCCGTGTTCCTTCGGGTACGGCAAAACGCGGTTTGATCGTCTTGTCGGTAGCGATAAGGATAGAGTCGATCCACAGACACCCGTCGGACCAGTTCTCCTTGTCGAGCATGATTCCGGTGCCGTCAAAAGCGGAGCGATAGACGCGCTCGATCGTTTTGGGAAGCACGATTGCAGTGAGGTTCTTGCAGCCCTTGAAGGCTTTGTCGCCCACAGCAATGACCGTGTAGGTGTTCTGTCCAACCACGATCGTCTCGGGTATGAACACCTCGCCCGCCGCACGCGGATTAGGACCTACTTCCGCCGTCAGACGGTTCTCGTCAACGGTGTAATGGATGTCTTGGTACTGCGCGTCCTGGGCGTTAACGGCTAATACGGCGACCAGTGATATCATACACAGCGTCGCCTGTTTGAATAAGGAGTTGACCATCATATATAAATTTACGATTTGACGATTTACCATTTACGATTTTGTCCAAGCCGGCAGGGCGGTTGTTTTCAATCCCCAGTTGGAGGAAGATGGCGTTCTCGATGAGTCTCATTCCGTCCGTCGTGAGGTGGGCTGTGGAATACTCGGAGACACCGATCATGATCATCCCTTGCGGCAGGATGGCTATCGAAGCTGCCTCGCTATTCGATGCCGGTGACGCCAGCACCTGCGGTTCGCCTTCCGGCAGCGTCCATGCGGAGATAGCCGTGACGGCATTGGTGTTACATTGGCTGAAGAGTTGTATCTCGCCGTTGGTGATGGTCAGCCCCTCGAAGAGCGGATGTTCCGGGGCGGTGACAGAGACGCTGAGGTCCTGTGTGTTCAGGGCCGTTCCCCATCCCCAGACGCCGGCTTTGAGCAGGAAGGGCTTGAGCAGGACCATGGGCTTGTCATAGTTCTTGAGCGGCGTGAATCCTGCGGCGCCGCTGTTGGGCTTGCTGCCCAGGACGATCACTTCGTATGCGGAATAGTCGGTGGTGGCATCTGTCGCTTCGGTCTCTACGATCCATAGGCTGTCGTTTTGGCGCAGGTAACGGAGCAGCGCTTTGTCTTCGTCGCATCCCGGCAGGGTGACAAAAGCGACGGCGTGTGTTCCCTCGGGTTGCACGGAAGGAACCGTGTCTTCGGGAATCGTGTCCGGCCGGTGCTCTTCACCCGGAGCCTCATAGCATCCTAAATCGGGTGCGTCTCCGTTATAGGTTAGGTTCACATCCACGCCTTTGTCAATGAGCGCGGACGTGGCTTGCAGGCGCAGGCACGTCCCTTCCGGCAGGGAGTGGTCCGCTTGGCGGGAAGCAAGGATCTGGGTGGTGTCCAGCGACTGAAAATCCGCGGCGGAGCAGGCGAAACCGCTGTTCCATGTGTTATGGTCATTTGCTGCTACAGTCTTCGATTTAGGCTGGTCGGCGTTCTTGCCGCTGAAGCTGATGTTATTACGCATGTAATTGGTGCCATACGCCGTGGTGAAGCCGAAATTATAGCCGTTGGCATAGCCTGTGTTGTTATACACCCACATCGTGCCGCCGTTGTTGTTCTGGTCAAAGCCGCGTTCCCGGTTCGCTACGGCGAGGCAGTGGTGAATGAGAATCTTATGGTCCGTGTATTGTCCCCCCATCTTGAATCCGTTTCCGTTGCCCTGGCATGGAAATTCCTTCAGAGTGATAGTAATCGTATTGCCGTAGCGGTCGGTCATTTGGGTTCCTACCTTGGAGTCAAACCACGCCTTGTCGGTAGTCATCGCACGCGGGTTTTGGGACATGTCGTAGTATGCCGGTCCGTTCTGGTAGCAGACGCAGTTCTCGATGACCGTGTTCGAAGAGCTCACGCGCTGGAAGAAGTCCCATCCGTCGTCGCTGTTGCCCCATGCGCGGCAGCCGATATAGTGGTTTCCGGCTCCGGTGAACTGTTTGTCTGCAAAACCGTCGGCATTGCCGCCGAAGTTAGCAGTAGAGCCGGACATGGTCTCGTAATCAAAATTATCGTGGCTGTCCACATTGAGAATCACATTATTCCCGCCTTTCTTCATCTGGCAACCCGTGTCTGCCGAGCCGTAGATATCGAGGTTCTCAAAGAGGCAGTACGATCCTTCGTTATAGAGGTTGTTCTTGCCCGACCAGGCGATAGCCAGATCTTTGATATGAACGTACAGGGAGTTGGCATGCACGGTAATGCCGCGTGTGCCATAAGGCACCTTGTGAAAATCCAGCGTCACCTGTTCGCCCGGAAAGCCGGAGATAACGATGCGTTTGGAGACGGAGCCTTGCTTGTTGATACTGAATTTATCCGAAAACTCATACGTGCCTCCTAATAAATAGAGTGTGTCTCCGGCGTTTCCCAACAGACTCACACCGTTAGCAAACGTAGTGGGCGAGGAGTAGGAAGTGCCGTTTCCCGCACCGGCAGGAGAAGCATAATACGTAGCTGCGAAAGCACCAAGTGACCAAGTACCAAGGACTAAGGTGAATAGAATTTTTTTCATTGTCTTATAAAATGTAGTTTTAGACGTATAATGGTGTATAAAATAAGCATTTTCCCTCTGCAAGAAGCGTTCGGAAGGCGTTTCTTCAGTTCTGCAGAGACGTGTTTCTCGGCTTCCGGATGCCGTTGCGAAGTGGTGCTATGAGGGTTCGCGGTGTAGCGGTAACCTTTGTAATCGATCATGCGGCAGGTAGCTCCGCTGAGCCATAGATCGACCGACCAGAGGACGTCCTCATAGACCGTTCCTTCTTCGAAATGCAGGTTTTGGATTGCTTCGCGGCGGTAGAGCCTTCCCCATACGACCGTGTAGGTGAATCGGTTGTGCGGGTTCTCCGACTGGACGTAGTCAACGCCCTCTATTGCTTTCAGATGGGTCTCGCACCATTCCGGCGCGAGGCTGTCGTCTGCATCCACAAAGGCTATGTGTTCTCCTTTCGCATGACGCATTCCTTCGTTCCTTGCCACCGACTGGCCGGCATGCGGCTGCGTGTACAGTTCCATACGCGGATCGCGGTCCGTGTAGCTCTTTGCGATAGCGAGCGAACCGTCCGTACTGCCGTCATCCACCAGGATGATCTGCAACTCTTTGGCGGTCTGCGCAAGCAGACTGTCCAGACAAGCGCTCAGATAGCGTTCGGCATTGTATATGGGAACGATGAAAGTGGTCATTATCGGATGCGTATGCCGGTGATCGTGAAGGTTTGTCCGTCAATCTCAATGTATAACTGTCCGTTTCGGAGCACCTTGCGTGCAGGAGCGGTCGTCGAGACGCCGTCGAGACCTTCTCTCTGCTGTTTACCCAGATTCAGCCCCACCAAGACGGCATCGTGGTCGGAGTATTTGTAGTTATATCCACCGGCAGTGTTGATGTGGTACGCGCGTGCTCCCGTGATCTGCCCCGCCATCGTACTATTCGCCATCGCGTGATCCAGGATGCCTTTCTGGCCGCGGTAGATATAGGTGTATGCCTTCGAATCAAAACGGACTAACTGTTCTTCATAGCCTTCTTCTTCCAGCGCTTCGATAGGTGCTTCGCCCATGTAGGCATTCAAATCTCCCATGATCAGAATGTCCGGATCGGAGGTGATGTTTCTCAATGCAGAGATGAGATTGGACACGTTCTGCAGGCGGGTACTCTCTCCGGCATCGGAGGAAGAGTCTTTTGCCTTGAAATGGTTCATGGAGAGCACGAATACTTCGTTGGTGCTATTCTCTTTGAATGCTTGTATGCGCATGCGGGCCTTGTATTCGGCGCCGGAGCTGTAAGGTGAGGTGTTGCTGCCTTGCGGCGTCACTTTGTCCGAGCGGTAGATATAGCCGGATTTGAGACTCTGATAGTTGCCTGCTGAAGCATGAGCGGACAGCCCGTCGGTGATGTAGGTATAGACATTCTCGCCATAAATAGTATTCATGGCATTGACGATATAACCCAGGATATCGTCGTTACGCTCCACTTCGCAGATCGCCACGATGTCGGCTTGCAGCGCGAGGAATGCGTTGGCTATCTTGTTGGTCTTGGCTTCAAACTCCTGTTGCGTGCTGCAAGACGAGTTGGAGGACTCCAAGTTCGATACATAGTTCGCTGCATTCTGTCCTATGATATGCAGACGGGCATTGCCTACGTCCGGGATAGCAACCGGGCTGTTCCATGCAAAGGTACAAAAGGACCAAGTACCAAGTAGCAAAGTTAAGATATACTTTTTCATGATAGATATTGTTGTATTATTTCTTCTAATTTGCGGCATTGTGCTTCTCTCGAGAACTCCTCGCGGTGGTGTGTCTGTTGGCGGGTGAAGCCGTGTTGTTGCCACTCTCGGCGTTTCTCGTCGATAAAGGCTTTTATCTTCTTCGGATCGTCGGTAGCCATGCCGGCGTTGGTGTATTGGATCAGTTTGGCTAACTCGCCCTGGTCGGAAGGCACGCATAGGATGGGTTTCTCGCATCCGAGGGCTTCATAGAACTTGGTGGTCAGCATGCCGTGTGTGTCTTTGCTTGTAAGCACCAGCATGACGCTACTTTGGCGGATAGCGTCTCCCAGTCGGTCGTGCGGAACCGGATCGTTCTGCGGCGTATGAATAGTAACCGGCGTTATTCGTTGTACTCTCGCCAACGCCTCTTTCTGCCAGTCGAAGAGAGAGCCGATATAGGTGACTCGGAAATTCTCCGTTTTTGTGTCCCCGGGATAGAACTGCGCTTCGTCGAAACCATTATAGACCACATGTACGTTCGGGTTCAGGTGGCGGATGAAATCTGCATGCCAAGGCGATACGGTGGTGACCGCATCGGCTGTGCGGAGCACGTTGTTGCGGCGGCGTATATGAATCATTCGGTAGAGCCATCGGAAAGGCATGAGCAGCATGTTCCGGTGGCGGTATTGGTAACGCGAGTTATCCACCTGTTCGTCCAGATCGCGGATGTCGCATACCAGCGGCACGTTCAGGGCGTTCGCTATCCTTCGCGCCGCTCCTAACGGAAAATCAGAGAAGGTGGTGCAAAGGACAAGGTCATAGGAGGTACGATTAGACGATTTACGATTTACGATTTCTTGAAGTGCTCTTTGCGCAAAGACACGGTTGTGCCAGTCAGAGAGGAGCGTTCGGACGGATTTGACGAACCAGTCTGCCGTTGTGCCGCTGTACATACGGATCGTCTCGACAGGGTAGGAGTGAGCGAAGTCCAGAGGTTGGTATTCCTCGGTCAGAAGGGTCACGTCATACCCTCTCCGCGCGAGGTAGTCGCACAGGTAACGCACACGCGGGAGATAACCCGGCGCAGCAGGAGGATCAGATACAACTAATAACTTTTTCATACAATGACCGATGGTATGTTGTGTCATTGATATTGCTGTTATGCCAAAGCAGACAGAGGTCGCCCCGGTGCATCCGCACTTTGTCGATGAGCCGTTCGCAGAGGAAATACGCCTCTTCTTCCGTCAGATTCATGTAGTTTTCTTTGCTGAGCGTGTTGTCCATGATGAGCAGAGGATGCAATGTCAGCGGCGTGAGTTGCATGGTCTTGGGATTGATCCATCGTATCGCCCGGGATGTCTGGAGCCTGAAACCGGCTTGGTCTGCAAAGCCCATTGTGAAGTCGTCGGTGTAGCCTGCATCCGCCAGCCGCTGCATCTGGTCGATATCTTCGCGCAGGTAGTGAGCGCGGTACATCTTGCTGTATTTAATAGGCGGTATCGAGCCATAGTAACTGCCATGAATACCCATATAGGCATTGCTGTGGCGCAGTAGTTTTTTCAGCCGCTTGTAGTCTCGTCCCCAAAGCGGATATTGCGGATAGTCGTATCCCTTTCCGCGTGTGTGCTTGACGAAATAAACCACATCGGCATGAGGTACTTTCGCATCCTGCTCTATCAGCCATGGGAAGGTATAGAGCGGATCGTTGTGTATCTCTTGGAGAGCCGCCCATACTTGTTTCCCTTCTCCCCGCAGGAGACCTCCTATCGCCCCGCGGAGGTGGCGGTATTGCTCTATGGCATCTATGTCATGGGTGAGATAGACATGCCCGAAGCCGGGATCCGGCAGCGGCAGGTTGAGCTGCTTGAGCACCAGCCGTGCATATTCGTCCAGACGAGGGATGAGCATACGGCTCTTCTGACCCAGGATAGAGTACTTCGCTGCAAAACGGCCGTGCTCGTCCCGTTGCGGATTGATCAACTCTTCGGCACGCGAAGAGAAGAAGAACGTAGCATAGACGATGTCGGTGCGAATGATCGTCTTGTCCTTTCGAGGCATCTCCACCACGGGCTTTTTGAGTTCCGGGACGACGATCTCTTTTCCCAGCAGTCCGTTCGGCACAATGATCACGTCGTGTGTCTCCAACGCACTCTCATCGGCTGTGTAGGCGATTCTTTGTGCGGCTTCTTCGTCGCCGTAGCAGAGCCAGGTGATGATGTAATTTACAATTTGGTCATTTTCGCATTTGCTCATTTTCATATTCAGTCATTTAGGAGTTCCCATTCGTATAGTTTCTGCTCTATCTGGTGTTTGACAGATTCGTATTTCTGAAACATCTCCTGCGTCTGGTTTTCCGGCAGCGCAAGGAGTTGCTCTATCTCCGCCTGCTGTTGCTCCAGCGCCGCGATAGCGGCTTCGGTCTCTGCAATCTGCTTCTCTTTCTTGCGTTTCTCTGCAGCTGCGGCTTTCTGCGCCGCATAAGAAAGTGCGCCTTGCGTTGTACCGACGTTAGCCTCGACCGTCGGTTGACCGTCGGTTGACCGTCGGGATTGAGTGCTATCCGGGACGGGATTTTTGCGTTCCAGTTCTTGTAGCGAGCTGATTTTTTTCGCCCGCAGGAAGTCGTATATGCCTCCGAGGTGCTCTTTGACGCGTCCTCCTCCGAACTCATACACTTTGGAAACGAGCCCGTTGAGAAAATCACGGTCGTGGCTGACGCAGATTAGCGTGCCGTTGAAATCCTGCAGCGCCGCTTTGAGCACGTCTTTGGATTGCATGTCCAGATGGTTGGTAGGCTCGTCCAGGATAAGCAGGTTGCACGGTTCCAGCAACAAGCGAATCATAGCCAGACGGCTTCGTTCGCCTCCGGAGAGGACTTTCACTTTTTTGTCGGAAGCTTCTCCGCCGAACATGAAGGCACCGAGGATGTCGCGGATCTTTGTCCGTATGTCTCCTACCGCTACATAGTCTATGGTCTCAAAGACGGTGAGGTTTTCGTCCAGCAGAGCCGCCTGGTTCTGGGCAAAATATCCGATCTTGACATTGTGTCCGATTTTGAGAGTGCCCATGTAGTCCAGTTGTCCCATGATGCATTTGACGAGCGTTGTTTTACCTTCTCCGTTCTTGCCGACAAACGCCACTTTCTCTCCTCTGCGGATGGTGAAAGTAACGTCATGGAAGACATTGTGGGAACCGAAATCCTTGCGCAGATCCTCTATGATAACCGGAAAATCGCCGCTTCTGGGCGCAGGCGGAAACCGCAGGTTAAGACGGCTTGTGTCTTCCAGATCTACCTCCAACCGCTCCAGCCGTTCCAACTGTTTGATACGGCTCTGTACCTGCACCGCCTTAGTGGCTTTGTACCGGAATCGCTCGATGAACTCCTCCGTGTCTGCAATCATTTTCTGCTGGTTCTGATAAGCCCGCACTTGCTGCTCATGCCTTTCTTTGCGCAACTCTACGAAACGGCTGTAGTTGACGTTGTAGTCATAGATACGCCCGAGTGTTATCTCAATGGTGCGCGTGCATACATTGTCAATAAACGCGCGGTCGTGGCTGACCATGAGCACTGCACTCGGACTCGTTTTCAGGAAATCTTCAAGCCATTGGATGGATTCTATATCCAGATGGTTGGTAGGCTCATCCAGGAGCAATAAATCCGGATGGCGCAAAAGGATCTTGGCTAACTCAATACGCATTCTCCATCCTCCGGAGAACTCGCTGCAAGGGCGGTCAAAATCTTTGCGTTCGAACCCGAGACCAATGATCGTCCGGTCCATCTCGGCTATAAACCGCGCTTCGTCCTGCTCATGTGCCAGTTGTGCATGAACCGTCATGACCTCTTCACGCAGCGTGCGGTCGTCCTGAAAAAGCATCACTTGCGGCAAGTATCCGATGGTCATATCCGTTTCCCTTGCAATCCTGCCGGCAGTAGGCTGGTATTCGCCGGCAATAAGCCGGAGCAAGGTCGTTTTGCCCGCACCGTTCTTTCCCACCAGCGCAATGCGTTCCTTACGGTTGATAAGGAACGTGATGTCGTCCAGCACAGGGCGAGACGAGAACTCCATTGATACGTGGTCAATTGTCAGCATTTTTGCCGTAAAGTTTATGGTTGATTACTCGCCAAAGGCACAGGGTGAGGGCGGTAGCCAAGATAAAATCCGTGCCCAGCAACACCCAAATGTTCCAGTTCCTGCCGAGGATCGCCAGCCCGATGAAGAACAGACTGACCGTCAACAGCACGCAGGTCGTTTGAATATGGTTCAACCCGGTCCGCAGGAGCAGGTGGTGAATGTGATTCTTGTCCGGTTTGAAAGGCGAGCGGTGCTGTTTGATACGTGTGATACTTACGCGGAGGGTGTCGAAGATCGGCACCGTCAGAACGCATATCGCCACAGCCGGCGCAGCACTCATATGGTAAATCTCGGGAACGACGTGATACGCGTTCTGCTCGCAGAAACGGAAGACAAACGCGGTAATAAGATACCCCAACAACAGACTTCCGGAGTCTCCCATGAAAATCTTCCCCCTATGGCCGAACACATTATAGATAAAGAACACCGCCAGAGCACCAATCATACAAATAGCAAGAACCGACCAACTGGCGGACCCGACGAGATGGAAATACACGGCAAAGAACAGACAATAGAGCATTCCCAATCCGCTTGCCAGCCCGTCCACACCGTCAATCAGATTAATGGCATTGATAATACCGATCAGCACAAACAGCGAGAGAAGATAACTGGGGACCACGCCGATTTCTCCAATCCCGAAAATCCCGTGCAGGTGCGTCAGCCTGAGGTCGCCGAATCCGATCAGAGCAATGCCGGCTAAAGCCTCTCCGGTCAGTTTAGCCAAAGGAGTCAGTACCAGTACGTCGTCGATAAATCCGATAGCCATGATCAATGCTACGCCGATCATGAAAAACTGGTTGTGGGCAATCTGGTCATAGTCAAAAAGGAGATAGGACAGCATCACGCTGAAATAAATGCCCAGTCCTCCGATATTGGGTACCTCGCCCGTGTGGCTCATTCGTTTGTTGGGGCGCACCACAAGACCTTTTGCCTTGGCAATCCGGATCACGATAGGCAGTGCCAGAAGACCGAAAGCAAAACTGACCAGTCCGATAAGGTAACTGTGGGTTAGGAAAAATGTTTGTATTTGCTGTATCATTGCGGGTCTAATTGTTCATAAATAGAGTTATTACTGATGTATTCCGGAACTAACTGTTTCATCTTTTTGACCGTCATGAACGGTTTGGAGAGACGGCTGGTGTCAATCAGTTCATCCACCTGGCTGCTTACGGTGTCAAAATCGAACTCCCGGACTCTTGCTACCATGATTTTATCATGTGCGGTCGGTATTGTTGTTTCTTTTTTGTTGAGCAGTTCTTCGTATAATTTCTCGCCCGGTCGCAATCCGGTGAAGACGATCTGTATGTCTTTTTCCGGTGTGTAGCCGGCCAGCCGGATCATATTGCGGGCCAGATCCAGAATCTTAACCGGTTCGCCCATGTCGAAGACGAAGATCTCTCCTCCTTCGCCAAGAGTGCTTGCTTCCATAACCAGACAGCAGGCTTCCGGGATCGTCATGAAATATCGTATAATATCCGGGTTGGTTACAGTAACCGGGCCTCCTGCCGCGATCTGTTTCCGGAAATAAGGGATAACCGAGCCGTTGCTGCCTAACACATTGCCGAAACGGGTGGTGATAAACTTGGTGCAATCGGGATTGGTGGCGCTTAGTTTGCGGAATAGTGACTGCACATATATCTCCGCGATACGCTTGCTGGCTCCCATGATATTGGTCGGGTTGACCGCTTTGTCGGTAGAGATCATAACGAAGCGCTGTACGTTGTATTTGACCGCCATGTCTGCCATGTTCTTGGTTCCCAAGACGTTCGCTTGGATAGCCTCGTTGGGAAAACTCTCCATCAGCGGCACGTGTTTGTATGCCGCGGCATGATAGACCACATCCGGACGCATCTCGCTGAAAATCTGTTCCATACGTGTGCGGTTACGAATATCAGCAATGACGGGGATGAAACGGGCACTGGGGAATTGAATCTGCAAATCCAGAATCAAATCATGAAGCGGTGATTCCGCTATGTCCAGCAAGATAGTGGCTTGCGGTTCGTATTGCTGGATCTGGCGCACTAATTCGCTGCCGATACTGCCTGCCGCGCCGCTGACTAAAACAACCTTCTTCTGCAGAATATGCCGTACATTCTCGGTGTTGATAGCTATCTGCTGGCGTTCCAGCAAATCCTCGATACGGATAGCATCAATTCTGCCAATACGTTGCAAATCAATGTCTTCGATGTTCTCCCATTGTGTGAAATAAGGTGTAGTGAGGATGTGGATATTATGGTTGATGAATATCTGTAGATCTTTGGCAGGAGTGATCTCTTTCATCTTTAAAGGCGAGACGATGACATGCCGTACGTTATGTTTCGCCATCCATATGAACAGTTTCTCGTTCAGTTCCCTTACACGCAGTCCTGCCAAGTCATATCCGTAGCGTTCGTCGCTGTCCGCAATAAAACCGATAGGACGATACGGCGTGTTGCCCGCAGAACGGAGCATTTTGGCTATAGCCACTCCTGCCGACTGTGTACCGTAGATCATTACCAAGGGACTTCCCTGGCTGCGTTCCATTGTTTCGCTCAGGGTCTTCACGCCTACACGCAGCAGGTACAGAAGCACGAAAGAGGTAGGTACATAGATCGCCAGCACCGTGTTTAGAACAGGATGCCATCCTACGCTATATTCCATAATGATATTGATCAGACCCAATACCATCCCAACGCATATATTGGAGAGCAGTACTTTCAGCGTGTCGATAAATGTAGAATACCGCAGAATGCCCGAATAAGTGTGAAAGACAAGGCATGCCAATATCTGCACCGCGATCACAATCAGGTATTGTATGCCTACCGGGATAATCTGCTGGCTTAGATCCAGGTAATGGAAGAAGCCGCTTCCTACCCATACACTGAGCCAGAAAGCGGTGCTGCAGAGCAGCAGATCAATTAGTAAAACACCCCATCTGGGTAGATATCCGAACTGATTGTTTATACTCGCTTTCATGTTTAAATGTTTTCATTGGTTTGTAAAATATGCGCCAGATATTTGCCGGTGTAGCTCTCCGGGCATTGTGCTATCTGTTCCGGAGTGCCCTCGCATACAATCCGTCCGCCTTCTTTGCCGCCTTCCGGACCCAGGTCTATCACATGGTCTGCGGCAAGAATCACTGCCGGGTTATGTTCGATGATAATTACCGTGTGTCCTTTGCTGATAAGCCGGTTCAGTGCCGTCAGGAGCACCTCTATGTCTTTGTGGTGCAAGCCGGTGGTAGGCTCGTCAAAAACAAAGATGGTAGGCGTACTGTCCTCTTGTGCAAGGAAAGAGGCTAACTTCACGCGCTGGCTCTCTCCGCCGGACAAAGTGCTGCTGCTCTGGCCTAACTGGATATATCCGATACCTACGTCCTGCAGCGGCTTGAGACGTTTTACAATCCGGGCGCAATCGGGATCCTGGCTGAAGAACTCCACGGCCTGGTTAACGGTCATGCAGAGTATATCATAGATCGACTTGTCGCGGTAATGGACATCCAGTATGTCTTGTTTGAACCGCCGTCCGTGGCATTGCTCGCATTCCAGCACCAGGTCTGCCATAAACTGCATCTCTATTGTAATCGTTCCTTCGCCCTGACATGTCTCACACCGTCCGCCCGGAGTGTTGAAAGAGAAATGGGCGGGTGTCAGACCTAACTGTTTGGCAAGGGGCTGTTCGGCGAACAGACGGCGGATCTCGTCGTAGGCTTTCAGGTAAGTGACAGGATTGCTGCGGCTTGAACGGCTCAGAGGGTTTTGGTCCACAAACTCGATGTCTTTCATCAGATGCACACTTCCGCTGAGATGGCCGAAATCCCCGGTATGTTCCGCGAACACACCGCCGTAGTGTTTCTTCAATGCAGGGTAGAGTACTTTGCTTACCAGACTCGATTTGCCGCTGCCGCTCACACCGGTCACTACTGTCATCACATGCAGAGGGAAACGGACCGTTAGATTTTTCAGGTTGTTTTCGCACGCGCCTTCTATCTCGATATAATTGTTCCAATGACGCCGTTGTGCGGGTATGTGATAGGTGAATAGTTCCGGGCGGGGCTTGCCTTCATATACGACCTTGCCTCCTTTTCTTCCCGCCAGCGGACCGATCTCGATGATATGATCTGCTGCTGCAATGATGTCTTCGTCATGCTCAACGACAACAATCGTGTTGCCTAAATCGCGCAGTTCCCGCAGTACATGGATCAGTCGTTCGGTGTCCCGCGGGTGCAGACCGATCGACGGCTCGTCCAGGACATATAAGGAACCTACCAGGCTGCTACCCAGAGACTTAGCCAGGTTGATACGCTGGCTATCGCCGCCGGACAAAGTGTTGCTCTGCCGGTTCAAGGTCAGATAGCTTAACCCTACGTCTTTCATGAACTGCAGGCGGCTCCTGATCTCCACCAGCAGCATTTCAGCCGTCTTTTGTTCGATGTCTGTCAGTTGGATATGCTCGAACCATTCGTCCAGCTCGGAGACAGGCATAGCGCATAACTCCTGGATGCTCTTGCCGTTGATCAGCACATATCCGGCTTCACGCCGCAAATGGAATCCGTTGCAGACGGGGCACGTCGTCTTGCCCTTGAATCGCGCTAACATCACGCGGTATTGGATCTTCGAGTACTGTTTCTCCTCCAACTCATGGAAGAATGCATGCAGTCCGCGGAAATATTCGTTGCCGGTCCATATCAGTTGCTTCTGTTCGGGAGTTAGTGCGTAGAACGGAGTATGTATCGGGAAACCGAACTTGGAGGCATTGTATATCAGCGCATCCAGCCACGGACGCATCTGTTCGCTTTGCCAGCAGGCGATGGCTTGTTCGTAGATAGATTTGGATTTGTCGGGAACAACCAAATCGATGTCTATACCCATTACGGTACCGACACCCTTGCATTCGGGGCAGGCTCCGACCGGGTTGTTGAAATCAAACAAATGCTCGCTTGGCTCGATAAAATGAATCCCGTCTGCTTCAAACCGCTCCGAGAACACCTTCGTACACGGTACATTGTCCCTTTGTACTTGGATTTGGCATTCACCTTGCCCTTCGAAAAACGCGGTCTGTACGCTGTCGGCGAAACGGTTGCTGGTCGATGGCTCGTGATCCACAATGATACGGTCCACCAGCAGGAATGCCTCATGCCCTTCCGCTTTTTTCCAACTCTGGTCGTCCAGACGCACCGTGTCGCCGTCGATGAACAGACGGCTGAAACCTTGGCTCTGCCATAACGCCAGTTGTTCTTGCAGCGTTCTGCCTTCGGGAAGAATGATAGGACTCAGCAGATACAGACGTGTGTCCTTGGGCTGGCTCTCCATGTATTGCACCACGTCGCGGATGGTGTTCTTGCGTACTTCTTCACCGCTCACGGGCGAGTACGTCTTGCCTACGCGCGCGTACAAGAGTTTTAAATAGTCATAAATCTCCGTCACGGTGCCTACGGTGGAACGGGGATTGCGGCTGGTCACTTTCTGCTGGATGGCTATAGCGGGCGGGATGCCTTCGATCTTTTCGACGTCCGGTTTCTGCATCCTGCCCATAAACTGCCTTGCATAAGCGCTCAGACTCTCTACATACCTCCGCTGCCCTTCTGCATATAAGGTGTCGAACGCCAGCGAACTCTTGCCGCTGCCGCTCACACCTGTCACTACCACCAACTTGCCGCGGGGGATATCTACTGTCACATGCTGCAAGTTATGGGTGTTCGCCTCTTCTATGTGTATAAATTCCTCTTTCAACTCTAATCTCAAACCTCTAATCTCAAACCTCTAAACTATTTCCTGCATGCCGCCTCTGCCTCGATACGCAGCCGTTCCAACTCGGCACGGGAGTTGGCATTCGTGGTGTCTAACTGCTCTGCTGTCAATCGGGGAACCCGGATAGGTGTGCCGATCTCGATATTGCTGGGGTTGGTTATACGGTCCCGGTTCGCATCGTAGAGATACGGCCAGTAACGTTTGTCTCCGTAGAACCGTTTGGACATCCATGTAAGACGGCTGCCGGCATGCATTTCCTCGGTGGTTATCAGATCCGAATAAGGGGCTTCTTCCTGCTCTATACCATCCGAGATGGCTAAAAACTCGTCCAGAATCTGCTGCTGGGGAATGTCGCCTTCAGGAATCATGTCGATTTGCGAACGGGACTCTGTCTCTGCCTCGTCAGAGGGTGGGGCGGAAATGGTGTCTTCCACTTGTTCTGTCTGTGGCTGCTGAGGCTGGGCAAGCGACTCTAACCAACTGCTCAGACGGTTGCGAATCAGCAAATAACCGCCTCCTAACAATAACAGCAATACAATAACGCAAATCAGCAAATCGCGCAGAAAATGATATTTCTTGGGCTTTTTAGGTTTATCTTCCTTAACCGGCTCCGGCTTAACAATCGGTTCCGGTACAACAACCGGCTCTGGCTTAACAATCGGTTCCGGCTCAACAACAGGCTCCGGCTCAACAACCGGCTCAGGCTTAACAACAGGCTCCGGTACAACAACCGGTTCTGGCTCAACAACCGGCTCAGGTTCTTCCGTTTCCGCTTCTTTGTTGGGATCTTGACCCAAATCCGCCAGTAAGCCTACTATCTCATCGGCTTGTTCGCCCAGTTTCTTTATCGGGTCGATAGGAAAATCACCCTCTGCCGGCTGATGACTGACATCCGATGGCTGGTTGCTCTCAATCATCTCTTTGACGCCTGCCTCAGGGGAGAATACAACTTTGTTGTATCCCTCTATCACAATCTCTTCGCCGGTGTTGATATTGACACTCTTGCGAGGTGCAACGGCTTGTAGCTTGAATGTTCCTAAACCGTTGATTTTTACTTGTTTGTCTGTGCGTAAGCCTTCTTTTAACTGCTCCGCTAAGGCGTTCAGAAATGTTCCTGCCACCTTCTCCGTGACGCCGGCGCGCGATGCTAAGGCACGGCGTAACTCGGTCCAACTCAGTTTGTCTGCCATAGCTTACACTTTTTTAAGTTCGTCTTTCATGTTTGCAACAGGTCTGAACACCAGTTGGTTTTTGCTGGGTATTGTCGTACGCTCGCCCGTACGCGGATGAACGATGATGCGGGCCTGGCGCTCTTTGATCTCCAGAACGCCTAAACCCTGCAACTGAATGGCTTTGCCTGCCATCAGGTTTTCACGCATGATTGCATTGGTGGTGCTCAACAGCTGTTCCGCATCTTTTTTGCTTAGTCCCGATGCTTCTGCTATCAAACTGACAAATTCTTTCGTTAGCATGATATATGTTTTTGTCTTTATTTTATTATACGTCCGTATAGGTCAAACTCCTCCGCTCTGGTGATCTCTACATCATAAAACTCTCCGGTCTGAATACTGTCTTCAGACGGCTGACGGCTCACCAGCACTTCGCAATCCACCTCCGGGCTGTCGTATTGTGTCCGGCCTACGTAGTATTCGCCTTCCTCACGGTCTATAATCACCCGTTCTCTTCTGCCTGCAAAACGCTGCATCAACTCGCCGCTTATCTCTTGCTGGATTGCCATCAGTTCTGCGGCGCGGGCGTCTTTCACCTCTTGGGGAATATCATCTTTGTAATGCCTGTGCGCATACGTGCCTTCCTCGTCCGAGTAAGCGAAGCAACCCATCCGTTCGAAACGCATCTCTTTCACCCATTCCTTCAACTCCTCAAAATCTTCCTCTCTCTCTCCGGGATGGCCTACCAGCAATGTCGTGCGGATGCAGATACCCGGCACTCTCTCGCGTATCTTCCTGATCAGCGCGTCCTGTTCTGCCCGTGTTATGTGTCTCCGCATCAGACCCAGCATATGGTCTGTGCAATGTTGCAAAGCGATATCCAGATATTTGCATACATTCGGATGTTTGGCCATTACGTCCAGCAACTCTTCCGGAAAATCCGTCGGGTAGGCGTAATGCAGTCGGATCCATTCTACGCCGGGCACTTGCGCTATCTCGTCAACCAGCTCCGGCAACAGATGTTTTCCCATAACGCCCGACTTATCTCCCTCCCTTGAGGGGTGAAGAGCTCTGCTCGATCGGACTGCCTGTGGCCGTCCGTAGAACTCCTCGGGGTGGGGTTTTAGGTCCATTCCATAACTGCTCAAATCCTGCGCAATGACGTTCAACTCTTTCACGCCCTGACTCACCAGCCACCGTACTTCATCCAATATCTCCTCTTTCGGCCGGCTTGTATGTCTTCCTGTTATCAAAGGAATAGCGCAGTAAGAACACATCCGGTTGCAGCCTTCGCTGATCTTCAGATAGGCATAATGCTTCGGCGTCGTCAGCTTCCGCTCAAAAGACTCACAGCCGGTTGATACATGCGGGGCTTTTGTCTTTTGTCTTTGAGCGGAGCGGTCTTTATTCAGCAACTCCACGAGTTGCATGAAATCAAATTTGCCGTAATACTCATCCACTTCCGGCAACTCCGCCTCCAACTCTGCGCGGTACCGTTCGCTCAGACAGCCCATGACGATCAGCTTCCGCAGTTTCTTCTCTTTCTTCCGCTCTGCCATCTGGAGGATCATGTTGATACTCTCTTCTTTGGCGTCACCGATAAATCCGCAGGTGTTGATCACGCATATCTCTCCTTGCGGATCTTCCGCGTCATGCACACAGCGCCAGCCTGCAGCCTCCAACTGCCGCATCACACGCTCCGCATCCACCAGGTTCTTCGAGCATCCCAACGTTATAAAATCTATCTCTCCTTTATGCATTATTTCTCTAAAAAGCCATTATTTCACCGTCGTCATTGTAATACCGCTCAATTTGTGCTTTGGGGCTTGTCCCGAAATTTACCAATAGGCCGATGGACCATCCGGTCGCACGTAGGTATCCAAACAACTGATAGTGTTCACGTTCGGTTAACTGACTGATGGCTTTGCACTCTACTATAATCTTACTGTCCTCACTATCTATTACCAAATCCATCTTGATATAAGCCTTCATGGCTTTCCCTTTGTAGGTGGGGTGACATTCCAGTTCCTTGTATACGATATATCCCTTTTCGCTTAATTCTGTGAATAAGGCTTCTTGATAGATATATTCCGGTAACCCGGCTCCCAAATTCTTGTGTACTTCCTGCATGCAACCGATGATCCCGTAGCAACTCTGAACTAATTTCTCTCGTTTTATACCATCTATTTTATGAACAACAACCTTCTCCATTTCTATTTTCCCTATTTTCTCTTATTTTCGCAAGCAGTCATTGTTGTCGCCCTTTGGGGCGTCAACGAGCGGAAAGGATTAGTAAGGCGCGTGTTGAGCTCGCTCAAAAACGCGAATTATTAGTCGTTTACGCTCAAGGCCGCGTAGGCCAAAATGACTGCGCATTTTTCTTTCTTGATCACGTTAGCCTCCGTCAAAACACTTAGTTTCCCAAATCGCAGTGGAACTTAAGCCTTACCAGCCGCACATGCATCTCGTCGTAATAATCCTCGCCCAGTTCCTCCATCGCGGCCTTGATACTGTCGTTTTCCGCGGTCTTGAAATACTCGTATATGTCGGCTTCTTCGTCCGGATCAACCACTTCTTTGATGAAATAATTGATGTTGATCTTCGTGCCGCTGAAGACGATGGCTTCCAACTCATCCATCATCTCTTCCATGGACATACCGCAACTCTCTGCCAGGTCGTCCAGGTCCACACGGCGGTCGATGGCTTGGATGATCTGTTTCTTGCGTGTCGATTTCTTCGCTACGGTGCGGATCCGCAAATCCTCCGGACGGATGATCTCGTTCTCGTCCACATACTCCTTAATAACGCGCAGGAACTCGTCGCCGTAACGCTTGGCTTTTGCTACGCCCACACCGGGAATCGTCAGCAACTCTTCCATCGTGATAGGGTAGGTCGTTGCCATCGCTTCCAGACTCGGGTCTTGGAAAATGACGAACGGCGGCACATCGCTCTTCTTCGCTTCTTTGCGACGGATGTCTTTCAGAATGGAGAACAGCACTTCGTCCGCTGCTGCACAGGTCGCACCTGCACCTTCCATGATCTCGTCTTCTTCGTCGTGTACCTCTATCGGCACTTCGAATTTGCCCGCGCGGCGGATAAATTTCTTACCCTCTTTGGTCAACTTCAGATCGCCGTACGAATCTACATCTTTCTGGATCATTCCTACCAGCAGTGCTTGCCGTAGGATGGCATGCAGCGTGCTCTCGTCTTCGTCGCTGGCGGCACCGAAATTCTCTAACTCATCGTGGTGATAACTCATCACCTCGGCGGTCTGGTTGCCGTGAAGAATATCTACGATATGTTCGGCTTTGTGGTGCTCGTTGACCTGCTGGATTGTCTCCAGGGCGATCTGAAGCAACTCACTCGCATCCACCATCTTATAAGTCTTGCGGCAGTTGTCGCAGTTGCCGCAGTTGTCTTCGTTGTATTCCTCGCCGAAATAGTGCAGCAGCAGCTTGCGACGGCAGATGGTGCTCTCCGCATAACTCTGGGTCTCGAACAGCAACTGGTTGCCTATTCCGATCTCTTTCGGCGTCTTGTCTTTTTGGAAACGCCGCAGACGCTCTATGTCGTCCGGACTGTAGAAACAGATACACTGCCCTTCGCCGCCGTCACGGCCTGCGCGGCCTGTCTCTTGATAGTAACCCTCCAGACTCTTTGGAATGTCATAATGTACCACAAAACGGACATCCGGCTTGTCTATACCCATGCCGAAAGCAATCGTTGCTACGATCACTTGGCATTCCTCCATCAGAAAAGCATCCTGGTTCGCGCTGCGGGTCGCTGCATCCATGCCGGCGTGGTATGCGCGGGCGCTGATACCGTTTACCTGCAGCACCTGGGCAAGGTCCTCTACTTCCTTCCGCGCCAGACAATATACAATGCCGCTCTTGCCTTCCATGCTGCGGATGTAACGAACCAGGTCTTTATCTACATCCGCGGTCTTCGGCCGTACTTCGTAATACAGGTTCGGCCTGTTGAAACTGCTCTTGAAAACAGTCGCGTCTGGCATGCCCAGATTCTTCTGAATGTCTTTCTGCACCTTCGGGGTCGCTGTTGCGGTCAGCGCGATGATCGGGGCTTTGCCTATCCGCTGAACCATGCTGCGGATCTGGCTGTACTCGGGACGGAAGTCATGACCCCATTCTGAGATACAATGAGCCTCATCTATTGCGTAGAAACTGATCTTTACACCCTTCAAAAAGTCCACATTCTCGTTCTTCTGCAAACTCTCCGGAGCCAGATACAGCAACTTGGTCCGGCCTGCCAGCACATCATCCTTTACCGCATTGATCTCACCCCGACTCAGACTCGAGTTGATGAAATGTGCCACACCCTCTTCTTCGGAGTAGTTTCGCATGGCGTCAACCTGGTTCTTCATCAGCGCAATCAACGGAGAGATAACAATGGCCACTCCGTCCATGATCAAGGATGGCAACTGGAAACACAAACTCTTTCCGCCACCCGTCGGCATGAGCACAAAAGTGTCTTTCCCCTCGATGACATTACGGATGATGGCTTCCTGATTGCCTTTGAACGTGTCAAACCCGAAATAAGTCTGCAGCGCATTTACTAATTCTTCATGTGTTACATTCATGATAGCTTTCTATGCCTTTCTCTTATATTTTTTGATTATTTTTCCTAATATTCTATTTTATCTAGCCGCCTAGTTCCTCTAGTCCTCCTAGTCTGCCTAGTCTGCCTAGTCTGTCTAGTCTGTCTAGTTCCTCTAGTTGCCTAGTTCCTCTAGTTGCCTAGTTCCTCTAGTCCTCCTACTTCCTCTATCCGTCTAGTCCGCCTAGTTCTCCGAGTCCTCCTCGCTCTCCTAGCCCGCCTAGTCCTCTATCCGTTTAGTCCTCCTAGTCCTCCTAGTCCTCCTCGCTCTCCTAGCCCGCCTAGTCCTCTAATTCTCAATTCTCAATTCTCAATTTTCAATTCTCAATTTTCAATTCTCAATTCTCAATTCTCAATTCTCAA
>JAFUUZ010000067.1 GCA_017471285.1 Paludibacteraceae bacterium
CGATATTATCGACAGACTGCCGCAGGGCATAAACACCGTCCTTGGCAGCGAGGGAACCTACCTCTCCGGCGGAGAACAGCAGCGTATCGCCATTGCGAGGGCGATTTTGAAGAAAGCTCCCGTCGTCATCCTTGACGAAGCAACAGCCTTTGCCGATCCTGAAAATGAAGTGCTGGTGCAAAAGGCGTTCACGGAGCTGACGAAACACAGCACAGTGATCATGATTGCGCATCGGCTTTCCACCATCCGGGGTGCCGATAAGATTTATGTCCTCGACCACGGTGAAGTTGTGGAAACAGGCAAGCACGATGAATTAGTCGAAAAGGGCGGACTTTACAGCACGATGTGGAAGGAATACCAGAGTGCGATCAGCTGGAAGGTAGGTGAAGCAGTATGAAAACATACTTCAAGAATAAGTTTGCACTATCTGATCAGGGCGCAAAAGAAATGATTCTCGGCATCTTGTCAGTGGTAGCACAGAATCTTGCGTTGATGTTTCCTGTTAGCTTGCTGTATCTCTTTACGGGAGACTATATTGATGGCGTGAATTTGCAGAGCCGAACGGGATTCTATATCGGCGGTATCGCGTTGTGCCTGGTATTGATCGTTTTAACAAGTATCTGGCAATATAATACGGCATACAAGGCGACTTATAAGGAGTCTGCAGCAAGAAGGATTTCTCTTGCTGAAAAGCTGCGGAAACTCCCGCTGTCTTTCTTTGCCAAGCGTGACTTGGCCGATCTCACAAGCACCATTATGTCAGATGCGGAGGCGCTGGAACACGCGGGAAGTCATATGACACCTCAGTATTACGGCAGCATCGTCTCCACACTGATCATCAGCATCGGTCTGTTCTTCTTCCAGTGGAAAATGGCACTAGCGGCGGTATGGCCGATTCCACTCGCACTTCTGATCGTACTGACATCAAAGCGCGTCCAAAACCATTTCACCCGCAGACAGCGCGAAGCGCAGATTGATCTGAACGAGGGAGTACAGGAGTTTATTGAAACCTCCCGAGACTTAAAGAGCAACAATGCGGAAAACGAATACTTAAAAGGGCTTGATCAGAAGATCGATGCGCTTGAAAAGAGAGCTATTGGCAGTGAACTTGGAACTGCCATGTTCGTGGTTTCCGCGCAGATGCTTTTGAAATTCGGCATCGGCACGGTAGCACTTGTGGGCGGAACCATGCTGATCGGTGGAAATATCACACTCATGCAGTTCTTTTGCTTCCTGCTTGTAGCTTCCCGGCTCTATGAGCCGATGAGCGGTACGCTTATTAACCTTGCTGCCATCAACGCCTTGCAAATCAATGTAGACCGCATGAACGAGATCAACAACACGAAGGAACAGATCGGTTCTATGGAATTCGCACCGAATGGCTATGATATCGTCTTTGACCATGCCGGTTTCTCCTACGAGGACGAGAAGACCGTGCTTTCCGATGTTTCCTTCACGGCAAAGCAGGGCGAGGTCACAGCGCTTGTCGGACCTTCCGGCGGCGGTAAGACCACCGTCAGCCGACTGGCGGCCCGATTCTGGGACGCTGACAAGGGCAAGGTCTCGGTCGGCGGCGTAGACGTGTCCACAGTCGATCCCGAAACGCTTCTTGGCTCCTTCTCAATCGTGTTCCAGGACGTGACGCTCTTTAACAATACGGTCATGGAGAATATCCGCGTAGGCAAAAAGGATGCTACGGACGAAGAGGTGCTGAACGCGGCAAGGCTTGCCAACTGTGATGAGTTTGTGCGGGGACTTCCGAATGGTTATGATACGGTCATCGGCGAGAACGGCAGCGAACTTTCCGGTGGCGAGCGCCAGCGCATTTCGATAGCGAGAGCGTTCCTCAAGGATGCGCCAATTATCCTACTCGATGAGGCTACGGCATCCC
>JAFUUZ010000068.1 GCA_017471285.1 Paludibacteraceae bacterium
ATACAAAGATACTGCTAAAGTTGTCTTGATGAAATCTGCAACATTTTTTAATCGCTATAATTTATTGTAATACACAACATTATATATCATTTTAACACTCTAAAGTTGTCTTGAACCTTCACAAAATTACGAGTATGAAAAAGACATTCTTTCTGAGCATTGCCGTGTGCCTATTAGCGAGTTGCGGCAAACGGACCGTGGACAACACGCCTGTGGCAAGTATCGAACTGGACCGCTATCTGGGTACGTGGTACGAGATTGCGCGGTTTGATCATAGTTTCGAGCGCGGACTGACGCAACCCCAAGCCGAATACAGCCTGCGTGAGGACGGCAAGATAAGCGTGGTGAACACCGGCCTCAAAGACGGCAAAGAGAAACGCAGTACGGCAGTTGCCAAGACGACCGACACGCCGGCATTGCTGCGTGTGTCGTTCTTCCGTCCGTTCTACGGCGATTACCGCGTGTTGCTGTTGGACGAGGATTACCGGTATGCGCTGGTCGGCGGCAGTTCGGATGATTTTCTGTGGATCCTTGCCCGCCAGCCGCAGCTGGACGAAGAGACCAAGGCGCTCATCCTCACCGAAGCCCGACGCCGCGGATATGACACATCCAAACTGCTGTGGATGTATTGAGAAGAAGCACTGACCGGCCTGCACTTCGGGGAAAAAGCAGCAAACAGCGATTTGATATGAATGACCATCCCGACATAGAGCGGCATCCGTTGCAGCCGTTTTTGCCGTCCAACGCTCAGATACTGATGCTCGGCAGTTTTCCGCCACCCAAAGAACGGTGGTGTATGAACTTCTTTTATCCTAACCCTCAGAATGATATGTGGCGAATCATAGGGCTGGCTTTCTATGTCGACAAGGATCATTTTGTGAAGAAAGGAGCAAAGACCGCTGCGCTGAAGGAGCACAGAGCAAAGAGCGGTTTTCGTTATGAGGAGATTGTTGCGTTCTGCAAGGCAAAAGGCATTGCTATCTTTGATACGGCGCAGGCGGTAATCCGATTGAAAGGCAATGCGGCGGACGAACACTTGGAGATTGTCAAGCAAACAGATATTACGGCGTTGTTACAACAGTTACCGTCCTGCCACAACCTCTGCTGTACCGGCGGCAAAGCGGCGCAAACATTAGCAGACATATTGCATTGTGCGACTCCAAAAGTCGGCGAATATATCGAAACATATTTTGCGGATAGGGCGATACGTTTCTGGCGGATGCCATCTTCCTCGCGGGCATACCCGCTATCACTTGACAAGAAAACGGCTGCCTATAGGCGAATGTTTGAAACCATTGGTTTGCTATGATACAATATACATCTACATCTACATATCGCTCGCCCTTAGGACTTATCGTTATAGAGAGTGACGGAGAGGCTCTGACCGGTCTGCGGTTTGCTGACGTGAAGGCAAGTGCCAGTAAGATGGAGCACGATGAAGCCGGTGGTGAAAAGGTCGAGAGCAACAAAGTATCATCTGCGATACCTATCATTGCAGCAACAATTCGGTTGTTGGACGATTATTTCAGCGGCAAGCGAACGGAAAATGCCACCATGGGCAAGCAACCGGAGAATGTTACCATAGGCAAGCAGACGGAGAACTCTACTATGGGTAAACAGACGGACACACTGATTGTTGTCAAACCGAGGGGCACTATGTTTCAGCAGCGTGTATGGCAGGCGTTGTTGACTATTCCGTATGGTGAGACGGTCAGTTACGGCGAGATAGCGAGGATGGTGGGTTGCCGGTCTGCGCAGGCGGTCGGACAAGCCGTCGGAGCCAATCCCATTGCGATACTCATCCCATGCCACCGCGTCATAGCAGCAAACGGCAAAATTGGCGGCTACGCATACGGAGAGGAGAAAAAGAAACGGCTGTTGGCGTGTGAACAACAAAGCAAACACAAAAAACATCAAGTAGGTAAAGCCAATGGAAATTTCTTGTCAAATTGCTTTTAATGATAATTTAGCAGAATTCCGCTGCAGGTGTGCTAAATAATAATGAGAGCGTGTCAATGTTGTATTGGCACGCTCGCTTTGTAATTGATGATAGTGCTTTTACTTCGTACCACTCAAGATACCATTTTCTTTGTCCTCGTTATTTATACGTTTGCCGGAGTCGCGACGTTGGGTACCGAAATCGAGGTTGCAATGAAAGTTGAGAATGAGCATCTGGCGGAAGTCGCGCATCTCCGCGTGTTGCGTGTTCGGCGCAAGGGCAGAGAGATCTTTGGTCTCGATGCTATACCCTTTGACTGAGAACGGGTTCATCAGCATCGCACGGAAGCCCCATTTGTCGGCATTGTAACCGACACCGATCTGGTGGTAGAACTCGCCGTACTCCAGCGTCTCGCCCCAGAGGTTATTGTAGCGCGTGGTTACTTCGCCGAAGAACTGCCAACCCTTGTACATGCCCATGATACTTGCGCGGACACCCGGGTTGAAATGCTTGTGCGTGTAGGAATTGCCAAGCGAGACGTAATAATTGGCGAACGGCGCAACCGTGAAGATCAGTTTGTTTTGTAGCAAGCGCACCTGCACACTCGGAGCCACTTGCAGACGATGGAAGCCGCGGTGGTTGGCGTAGGTACGTATTGCGTATGCTTGACCGTCAATCAGTTGCTCGTACGTCTCGTCCATAATCGGCTTGTGGTCGTACGAGTAGTTCGCCCAGATATTCAGATTGACGTACTTGGACTGCCACGAAAGCTGCATCTCATTGGCGACAAACATAACCGGCTTCAAGTTCGGATTACCTTGCCGGATCTGGTACTTGTCAATCTGTTGCGCCACGTCCGACATCGCCGACAGAGACGGTTGGTAGCCGGAAACGTAACCTTTGTATTTCCAGAACACACCTTTTCCGAAGTCATAACTCAGCGTCAGTTGCGGACGGGCAATCCAGTTCGACGATTTCTGACCGCCTTGCTCGATATACGTGTGCATAGCACCGATACCCACAGCGTACGAAAACTGCTTGACGCGTTGCTGCACTTCCGCAAAAGCGTAGGTCTCGGCGGTGGTCATATTGACCGTGGCATCGGCACTGCCGAGATACGTATTCTCGACCCATTGTTGATTGTGGCGCACACCGACCGTCAAGCCGATGTTCTCCCAGTCTTTCTCGTAGATGGCTTCACCGATGAGCGAGTACTTATTACCGCGCACGCGAGAGGTCACATCGGTTGTGTCGGCGACCGTCTCGCCAAGCGGTAACTGCTCAAAACGGCGGTCGTTGCTACTATTGATATACGTGCCCACCACGTCGAAATACAGATGATTGTCGTCCGGCAGGTTGTGCTCGTAGTAGATGTCCAACGACGGCGAAATAGACTTGCTACTTTCGTGGTCATGGATTGCAAAACTGTCCGTGCCCTGGTATAGATACGTGTCTCGATTGCTTTGTGCGTACGGGGTAAAGTTCATATTATCACGCAGCGAGATCTGCAACATATTTTTCTCGCCGTTCGTCCAGTTGTAGGTCAAACCGATGTTCACCGGATTCATCTTGAAACGTGTCGGTTCGCCCACTTCGCGATTCTCGATTGTGCCCGTACTGAAGTCTTGTGCAAGGCGAGTGTGAGCTTGCTCACCCGACTCGCCGACGCCAAGACTGGCAACGTGAGCTCCGCTCATGTTGAAATTGTACGTCTCCGCGTTCGTGCGCGTCCAATAAACGTCACGCGGCGAGTAGTGCGTCATGAGGCTGAACGACGATTTGCCGAAGTTCACTTTG
>JAFUUZ010000006.1 GCA_017471285.1 Paludibacteraceae bacterium
ACTAAGTTGTGACCGCTTCGCTGTATGACCACTATCGTTGTTGGAACGTTCTCTTCGTTCACTGTAAGATCATTCGCTACGCTCATTGTAAGATTTTTATTTCTTGCTTTCGCTCGTCGGGGATGTCTCCCCTTGCCGCGGGGCGCTCCCTTCTATCCGCTGCTTGTAGGTAGTTATTTGTTGTTGCAGTGTGTATATCTGCTGTTCCAATTGTTTTGTTGTTTCTTCATTTATGTATCCTATTTGCTCACAAATAGCAATTTGTGTATGCAATTCAAAAATCGAGCCAATAGCTATACTTAAAAAGTTAGCAAAATCTTTATTGCTGTTTCTTCCTGCCCCTTCTGCTATGTTAGAAGGTATAGAAACCGCTGCCCTGGTCATTTGAGAAACGATTCCGTATTTCTCATTAGCAGGAAAGTTACCCGTAACCTCATAAATCTTTCGCGCGAGATTTATACCCTCTTGCCAGATATGTAGATTTTTATAATTATGCATCTTTTTATCTTACAGCGGCTTGCCGCGGTCTTACAGTGTAAACGGTCCTACAGCGAAGCGGTCTTACAGGCGCTTGTGCCGGTCAGATTTTGTGCTCAAAGCAGCAGCTTTGAAAGCACTAAATCTAAAAACAGGATCATGATATTGCTGTTCACAACGGCATTCGTGCTTGCGCGTCCTACATCCAGCGCGCCGCCGCGTACGTTATATCCGTAATAACTGCTCATGCTCGTGATCACGAACGCGAACACCAGACTCTTGATGATTCCGTACCATACATAGTATGGATTGAACGCGTACTGCACGCCGATGAGGTAGTCGTGTACGGTGATGATATCCGTGAACGCACCTACCGCCCAGCCTCCTACCAGACCGACTGCCGTAGAGATGATCACCAGCATCGGCATCATCGTCACGAACGCCAGGATCTTCGGCAGAATCAGATAGTTGGCGCTGTTCACACCCATAATCTCCATCGCGTCAATCTGTTCCGTGATACGCATCGTGCCTATCTCCGAAGCGATGTTGGACCCCACTTTGCCTGCCAGAATGAGACACAGAATGGTACTTGAGAACTCCAGCAGCAGCGTCTCCCTCGTCAGCAGACCTACCGTATAGGTCGGCAGAAGCGGGTTCTCGGTGTTCGTCTTCGCCTGAATGGTCAGGATGGCTCCGATAAATACGGAAATGATCAGCACAATAGGCAGGGACTGGAGACCTTGTTTCTCCAGTTCTCTGCTATATTGGCGCCAGAACATCCGCTGGCGGTCGGGCATACGCAATACCCGGCCCATCAGTAGAAAATACTCTCCTATATGTTGTAATATTCGCATCGTATAATGTCTTTTGACTTTCGACTTTTGATTTCGACTTTTGACTTTCGTATTTTGTATAGCAATACAAAAAGCGTGCAAATTTACAACTTTTTTTTGATATACGCAAATCTTTGTGCTTTTTTCTCCTCCTTGTGCCCTTTTCTCCCTCCTTCGAGGGGGCACGGTTGAGTGTCCGGTGAACGGCTATAGAGTCTTTTTTGGGAGCGTTCCGCACAAAAAACAGCCCCGCATTGTGCGGAGCTGTCATTCCTCCCTCCCTTGAGCGGGTGAAGAGCTCTGCTCGATCGGACTGCCGGTGGCCGTCCGTAGAACTCCCCGGGGTGGTTTTTCTTACTTAACAATAGCGCCCTGTGCGTTGTAGAGCACGCCGTTCTTCTCAATGAAGAGAACGCCGTCGATCACGCGCTTGGTAGCCTTAACCGCTGCATCGGTGTTGTCGATAGCGGTCGGCCAGCCGTTCACTTTGATCTTAGTGAAACCTCCGTCGCCGTTGTTACCATTGCTCTCAATACCGATGAAGTTACCTTCAACAGCCTCGGAGAGGGCGATAGTGATACTCTCGCCACTTGCCGCGGTCTGGGTAATGGACTCGTCCACAACACCGTTTACGGTCACCTTGATAGGACGTTTGCCGCCGCTACCGCTGGTCAGAATAACTTCTCTAGCACCCGGCAGAGCGATATAGATACGATCCTTACCCTCGGAGATACGATGGTTGCCCGCTTCTTCTACATCTTTGCTAAACTTGACACCCTTGCTTGCATCCCATCCGTAAACAGAGTAGATGTACGAAGGAACTGCATCGAACGTAACTTCTTGGTTATCTACCGCCATCGGGGTAACAGGAATATAGTTGATGGTATATTCAGCCGTTTGACTGTCTGCTCCGGTTACAACGAGTTTGCCCTCAACGATCTCTGCACTCGGCTCGCCGTCTGCATTCCAGAACTTAGCCTCTACGAAACTCGGCTCTGTTTTGCCTGCCAAGTAAGGAACATTGATCTCACCGGCTGCAATATAACCATTAACACCGTTGCTGAAGCTAACCTCTAACAAGTCTTTCTTTGCAGGAGCTTCAATGATGTCAATCACATAATTGTTCGTGCTGGTGCCATTCTCTGCGGTACAAGCAATCAAGTACTGATGTTGCCCATCAGGCATAGAAGCCTCTGCGGTAGCGTTCGGGTCATTCAACGTGTAATGAAGAGCACTCAATTCCGGATCCGGAGTTCCGTATGGCTTGGTAATCGTGTACATCACAACGTACGGATTCTCAAATGCCGGACTCAACTCAAAGCCGTCCACGGATAAAGAACTTAAAGTCCAGTCATCGTTCAGCGTATTGGATTTGTAAATCCGAACGGTATAGGTCTTCTCTGTGCCATCCTCAGCGATAATAGTGAAAGCTTGTCCTTTGTTGCTGCCCGCCTCGGGAGTCTCCATCTCATACGGGTTGCTCAAATCATATTTGATGGTAGCCAACGGATGAGCTAAGGTGAGTGCGATAGTTACGGTCGGCTCTGTATAGGAAGCGCTCAAGGTATAAACATACAGCAGGCCACCTTCTTCCGGCTCTACCTCAACACCGTTAACGGTCAGTTTTGCCAGCTCCGCATTGCTGCTTGCTTCGCAAGAACGGGTAACGGAAATGCTCTCGATATTCGGATTGCAAGCAGAAGAAGTACGATATACATAGATTGCTTCGGCCGAAGTGGTCAGTGTATAGGTGGCGGTCAGGGTCTCTGCGTCAAAATCTACACTACCCAACAGGTTCTCGCCCTTGTCGGAATAGATAGTAGCGGTATTACCGCCGTTGAGTAAGGAAGCAACGATAGTTACTACATCGCCTGCCATGAACGAACCCGAAGCCAACTTGACACCGAAATAGTGACCGTTGGAACCTAATTTACCGCCGTCCTGCGTGTTCTTGTCTGCCGTTCCGCCTACTACACCGGTAACGGTTGCTGTGTTCTTGTTGACGTGGGTAGCCTTGATTAACTCGCCGCAGAGTTTGGTAACAACCAAATTGACACCGGCGCTAATTACGAAGTCGGCGTTGTTGTCGTTCTTGGCAGCAGCAGTAATGAGATAGGTCTGCTCTGCTGCAGGGGTGAAGACAAATGTCTTCTCGGTTGCGCCTGCCTGCTCTACACCATCTACATACCATTTGTACGCATTGGCTTTTACATCCGTGTTTGCTGTGAAAGTAACAGGGAAACCGATTGCTCCGGTTGCCGGACCGTCAACTGTAACAGATGCTACAGGATCGGTCGAAGGAATTACATTCTCGCGCTCTACAGAGATAGTGCCGAACTTGATATCGCTATCAGCACGTTTTACTTGAATGGTAGCCTGCCCTGCGATAGCATCGCCTTCTACTACAGTGTAGGTCAATGTGTTTGCTGTGCTTGCAGGGAAATCGCCTGTTACAGAAATACCATTCAGCGTCACGCCTTTTCCGCTCTTGTTGCTGGTGCCGCAAGCAGCGGTGATCGATACTACGTCACCTGCTTCGAATGTACCTTCTGCTAATGTGAAATCCCAACCGGAGCTGGAGTTGAATTTCTAGAATGTCTGGTCACCGATAGTGATCTCATTGCTGCCGGTGGAAGCCATCGCTTTTAGGCATTTTGCAGTACCTCCTTCCGCGTCATACGTGGTGCCATCAGTACCCGGAGCGGTCAGCGTGTACGAAAAAATGACATCCGCATTCATTGCCATGCTTGCCAGTACGGCAGCGGCTAATGTGAAAAGTTTTTTCATTTGTGTTTTAATGTTTTTAAGTTAAATGAATAATTGGGTTTTTATAGTGTTTTGACAACTATATCTTACAAAATCGGGTGCAAAAATAACACTTTTCGCGCATATACGCAAATAAAATAGGTATAAAATGACTTTTTCTGCAAAATCCGTCAATTTTTACACATATTTCCATCACTCTACATAGCTAAAATATTTATTTTTATTTATTGCCTTTAAATGCTTTAACCCTTAGGGTTTATCTATGTTTCTGTACTTTTTAGTGGACAGTAGTGGTTTATTTTCTTAAAAACTGCAATTTTATTTGTGTATCTGAAAAAAAAGCCGTACCTTTGCACGCTAATTCGTAAAATAAAACATTTTATAATCGTATCATGAAGAAGATTTTATCATTTCTTTTCTTATGCGCCCTTGCTGTGACAGCAAGCGCAGTACCTGCGCGCCGAGGATGGCAGACACGCACCCAGGCGGACGGAACAACCATCGAGATTCAACAGTTTGGAGACGAGTTCTACCATTACATGATTAACCGCGCGGGCAAACAGGTCCGCGAAATCAACGGCATGTATGTAGAGGTAGGAGAAGCACCGACACCTATGCAGGCGAAGGCACGGCGCGCCAAAGTAGCAGCGCGACGTCAGCGCAAGGCGGTCGGTACTGAGCCGAACCTCGCCCCGAAAGGGGTGGTCATCCTCGCTAACTTCAAGGACAAAAGCATGCAGTCATCCCATACGCAGGCTGTGTTCGACGAACTGTGCAACTCCGCTAACTGTACTGTCAACGACGGCTATCCTTCCGCCGCGCAGTATTTCGCAGACCAGTCCAACGGTGCCTACCGTCCCGTTTTCGATGTATTCGGGCCGGTAACACTCAGCCGGAATCTGGATTACTACGGGCATAACATAGATGAGGATGGCTATCCGACAGATGAGTCCAACGATAATACAAGCGATCAGTATGCCACCGACGCAGTGGTGGAAGCCTGTATCTTGGCTAACCAGAAATACACCATCAACTGGGCGGACTACGACTCCGACAGCGACGGAAAGATTGATTTCGTCTATGTCATCTATGCCGGTCAAGGCGAAGCGGACGGCGGTGCGGCGAACACCATCTGGCCCCATAACTGGGAGGTCTCTTCCGCGCTGTACTATAGTAGCTGTACCTATACGGCTTCGCAATGCATAGTGGGCGGCAAAAAGATCGAGAACTACGCCATGTCCGGTGAACTGTCCGGTAGCTCGCTCGGAGGTATAGGTACGCTTTGCCATGAGTTCGGTCACGTAATGGGTCTGCCGGATCTGTATGACACATCCTACGGAACGGTTTATGAAAATTGTCTTACGCCGAACGACTGGGATATCATGGACGGTGGTAGCTACAACGGCGACGGACACTGCCCGCCTAACTACGACCCGTGGGAGAAAGATTTCTTCGGTTGGTTAACACCGATTAACTTGGGTAATGAAGGGCAGAATGTAACGCTCTATGCCAACGGCACGGAGAACTATCAGACTTATCAGATTAACGCTTCCGGCACGTATGTTAGTCCGACCACTTCCGGGCTGCGCTATTATATCGAAAACCGTCAGGCAGTAGGATGGGATGCACCGCTCACGGGACACGGCATGCTCATCTGGAAAGTCAATTTCAATGCATCCGCTTGGGAAAATAACGCGCCGAATGAATCATCTACCTCTGGTGCTCCGCTCTATACCGTTGTTTCCGCTACCGGAACAGCTATTGGTTGGGATGGCTCTACCGACAACTGCCCGAAAAACACTTTTCCCGGATCGGGACACAAGACTTCCTACACCGGCATCTCCGGCAAACCGCTGCTGAACATCGCCGAGAGCGGACAACTGATAACCCTCACCTATATCGAGGAACCGGTTACTCCGGTGGATCCGTTCACGTTGACCTTCATGGCGAACGGTCGCGAGTTCGCTACTACGCAATCTACCGGTACCGTAGTTCTTCCGGCTACCAATCCTCTGGATTGTCCTTGCGGCAAATTCTTCCTTGGTTGGACCAAGACTGCTAACTACGAGAGCGAAACGGCTGCTCCGACTTATGTCAAAGCCGGTGATCCTATCGCTGAGGCTACTACGCTCTATGCTGTTTATGCAGAGCAGAGCGGCGAGAGCGGAGAAGCTGCTTTTGATGGCACAAACGGCGGAACATTCAAGGTTTATGCGCAAGTGGGAGACACGAAATATTATGCTACTTCTACTGTTAGTAATAGTAAATTGCAAGCTACTACGAGTGAGGCAGATGCCGCAGAGTTTGTCTTTGAAGCCGTAGCAGATGGTTTTACTATCAAGGCTGGTAATTCGTACATCAAGCATGGGAGCGGAACCAATATCAGCGCTTCTAACCAATCTTATACTTGGACTATAGAAGCCGGTTCGAAAGGCACGTGGCGCATTAATTCGGCTACTAACGGACGAGCACTCATTTTCCGCGCCGGGCAATATAACGTCTTCGGAGGCTATGCCACCAGTAACGTTACTGCAAGTGGAACGGAGTATTATGATTTGGAAATAGGCGGTGAAGCAACGGCTGCTTATAGCGATTATAGCACGGCTTGCGGATGTTGGTACACAGGTACAGAGCAAGTGGAAACGGTTCCTGCCGCTCAAAAAGTCATCCGCAACGGACAAATGGTCATCCTCGTTGGAAACGAAGTTTACTCTCTTACCGGTTCACGCCTCGAATAAATGAAACCCCACATTCGGTATATCCTTATCTGCTTGTTCTCTCTCAGCCCCATCATCTCCGGGGCTGAGACGAGAACTATAACGCATTATTTTGGCGACATGTTCAAGTCGCCCCAGACAATTGAAGTTACAAATACTAATCATACCGGCACATCGACAGAAGATGGTATTGTTTATACATGTTCAAATGGTGCCGAGTTTATGTTTGGAACGAAAACTAGTGAATTGGCTATTTATTTGGAATCTACAGACGCACAAGTAGTGACCTCAAAGATTCAAAACTTAGATAGTATCCGAATAACATTTACTCCTACGTGGGCAAAATCAGAAGAAATGTATTACGTGAGTATTTCTGAGAATGGAGTAAATGGCTGGAGAGATTTGCCGACAAAATATGTTAACAACACGACCAGATATGCGAAGCTGCCGAGTGCCGGTGACTACCATGTGCGTATTAAGAAAAAGGGTACGAATGTGTACATCCTCAAAATAGAGTATTTCTACATCGACCTCTCCGGCTGTCCAAACTGTTTCCTTTACAAACCCGAATAGCACCATTACTACCAATATTGGATAAGAAGAGAATGTTTTTTATGTTTATGTCCTCGGGTGTTTGTAACTCCGTAAGGAGTGTGGATTTGATTGGTGGAGCGGCATGGGAGCTTGCTCACAAAGACGCTACAACAAACAAAGATACATTAGCCTGCATGGCTTACAAACGACAGAGGGGTTTTGTAGGTTTTTTTTAACAGATAGCAAAATGCGAATAGAGAACGATATATTGATTCCCGAACTGGCACGACTGCTCGCTGAAGGAAAAGAAGTGCGTTTCACGCCTTCCGGCGTCAGCATGCGGCCGTTTATCGAAGGAGACAAAGACTCTGTCGTTCTCTCGCCGCTGGATAGCTCGCCTAAGAAAGGAGATCTCCTTCTCGCGGAGACAAATGCTTCGGATGGACAGAAGAAATATGTTTTGCACCGGCTGATTGACATAGAAGGAGCAGAGACAAGCGAACCGTTATATATCCTCATGGGAGATGGAAACCTCTCCGGCACGGAGTCATGTACCCGTGCAGGTATCATCGGACGCGTAACGCGCATCGAGACCCCTTCCGGTCGCACCAAACCTCTCACCCGAGGCAGACTGTGGCTGCGCCTCAAACCACACCGCTCCTTCCTCCTCAAACTATACCGCCACACCATACTCAAATGGCTGTATAGTTAAATGAACAAATAAATTGTAAATGGTAAATGGTAAATGATAAAATTGTAAATGGCTTTATGAAAACAATCGAAGGATTCAAACTCCGCAAACTGGGCAACGAGTATATCTTGGTAGGCGAGTCAATGGCACTCATCAATTTCAACAAGATGATCACCCTCAACGAGACCGCCGCTTTCCTTTGGGAGAAAGCGGAAGAACTAACCCGTGAGAAAGGTTGTTTTGATGCGCAGGCGCTCTGCAAGGCTCTCTGCGCAGAGTTTGACGTCGCGCCCCAACAAGCCATGACGGACATCTCTGCTACTATCGACTCATGGCGTGAAGCAGGAATCATTGAAGCGTAAATTCTTTATAATTTACTCAGGGGACATTTACGACTCATTTACGACTCAAATAAGACTCAAAACAAGACTCAAAATTAGACACAGAACAAGACAGCAAGCAAGGGGCAAGTAAGGGGCAAATAAGAGTCAAATAAGAGTCAATTAAGGGTCATTACGACTCCTCGGCTTTAAAGAAGGTTAAAACGCCTTCTTTTTTTGTGCCTTTCGGAACCATAATGTTGCATAAACATGTCGCATATTTCGATAATAAATGCACAATTGCGAAAAACGGGAAAAAATACATGTTTTACAACATACAAAAGTGTCGCTTTTTAAGAAACGGCTATATATCCTTATTATTCGCGCGAGAAAAGTGTGTATAAATTTGCGTGTTTCAAAGAAAAATCTTAATTTTGCACCCGTTTTTGGCTCTATTTGTTATCAAAACACACATAGAACCTTAAAAATAGTAAATTTGCAAACTTGACTTTGCAAAAACAACAAAACAAGTCGAATTTTAAGATACAAAAAGAATATGAGAAATCTCTTCACAAAAATAACCCTCCTTCTCTGCGCTCTCCTGCTGAGTGTCAATATGTTGGGAAATACAGTTTCTTCTGCAAATTCAAGCAGTGATGTAAAAAATGGCAAGATAGAGATGAAAGGAAATCACGCCACGTTTTATTTATCAAATATCTCTAAATACGAAGAAAACTGGCGGAGTAGTTGGGCGTATGTCATAGGAACAGTAAAAAAAAGCAGTTCAAAGACACTTACATTATCTTGGACTACAGATGGAGATTATGACATCAAAGTAACAAATATCCGGTTCTATGCTAAAGCATATACATCTGGAGAATGGGCAGTACACAATGGGAAAATTATAGTAGCAGGCTCTGAGTATACAATAGGGACAATACGCATAGAAACAGGAGGTTTTGATGAGATAAATGAGTCAGGTAATTTTACAAGTGATATAAATATTGTCTGTAAAAATAATGAAAGTGGCGGTCTAGGTTATTCTTTTGATTATTTTATTAAAGATATAACAATCACTTATACAGCAACTCCTAAAATCAAAACCAAGAAAGGAAATGTCGAGGTCACAATTTGCCCTGAGGCTCCCAAGACGATAGATTTAAATACATGTCTTACAAATAAAGATAACCACTTAAGTTATACTTTCTCTTGTACTGCAGAAGGCGCAAATATTGAAGAAACCACTTTTTCTGCATCGAGAATAGGCGATTATACGGTGAATGTCTCGGTGGAAAAGAAGTCAAACTGTCATGAGGCTGCTTCGACTACTTTCAAAGTTACCGTAACTCCTGCAGCATTGACCCTAACTGCTCCTACGGCAAGTGATATTACTTATCGTCAAGCATTAAGTGCCTCGGATCTAACAGGAGGTTCTGCCAAGGTGGGGTCTTGTGTTGTTGATGGTTCGTGGGCATGGAAGGCGTCTACTACGGTTCCCTCTATGCCGGGAGATGATCAACCATTCCCGGTGGTGTTTACTCCTTCTGAAAACGCAGGTAATTATACTAACTTTGAAACAACAGCATCAGTGGATGTTAAGCGCGCACGGTTTGTTTTTGACGGAAGTGGAGATGAAGCAGACGATCCAAATCATGTTACATGGTGTTATGATGACAACTGGGAAGAAAATCACATACCCGGAAGTGTGGACGAAGTACTTATCGAACATAATGTGGTTATTCGTCAGCAAGTATCGGCATATAGTGTGACGATCAATGAAGGCGATACGCTAACTATTATGCCTACCGGCGGTCTCACTGTGGGTGCGGGTGGTATAATAGGCGCGACTACCGGTAATTTGATTTTGAAAGCCGGAACAGAAGGTGAGACCAAAGGCCAAACAGGCTATCTCCGTATCTCTCCTGAATACACAGGCGCAATGCCTGAAGCCACAGTGGAATTGTTCTCTATTGGATATTATAATAAGGCAGAAAGAGAAACGCAAAAAGCAGCATGGCAAGTTGTAGGCGCTCCTATAGCTGATGCCGGAGTTGCCGCTAAATCTGTTTACACCAAGAGTTGGATATACAGTTGGGATGAAGCTACCAACAATTGGGTTAACAATCGAGCTACGCTGACATTCTCTCCGTTCGTGGGATATGAAACTACGCAATATAAAGATGCCGCCGGAATGAAATTATCATATACAGGAACATTAGTTTCCGGAGCAGGAGAAAGAACGGAAGATTTGACTTTCTCTACAGACGGATACAATGCGCTGGCTAATAGTTATGCTGCTCCGATAGACATTTCTCGGTTCTCTACATCGGACTTTATAAATGCAGAACCGACCATCAGTGTACTGAATACGGGAACACAAGAGCAATCGGAGAATCCAGGTGAGGATGTCAATGCCCCCGGCAAGTTCCTGTCTATTCCTGTTGCAAACGCTGCAGAAATGGCTTCGACATTCGGTTATCCTTTAATTATTCCATCTATGCAAGGATTCTTTGTCAAAGCTACCGGTAACGATGCAAAGATCAAATTAGATTATAATCGTTTAGTCTGGAATGCAAACTACTCTGATTTGCGTGAGAACAAACCTCTCCGCGCCCCGAAGAATACGAAAGACGAGCAGGAAGAATTAGGATCACTGAAAGTGACGATTACTGCTAATGGTTGGACCGATCACGTATATATTTTAGAGTCTGAGAACTATGATGATATGTATGAGAGCGGCTATGATGCCCGTAAAATGATGAGCGGTGACATGGATATCTACACGATAAATGGAGAAGAGCAATTATCGGTCAATGCTACCAACAGTATTATAGGAACGCGCGTAGGTGTGCGTACGGGCGAGGAGACTGCTTACACATTGCTGTTTACTCATCTGAATAGCGAGACAGAAATAGCATTGTTAGACAGCGAAACGGGTGAAACAACAGATATTAACGAAGGAACGGAATATACATTCTTTGCAGCTCCGGAAACGGAGATCACTGAGCGCTTCTATATCGTAGAGCGCAGTAATGCACCGGAAATCGCTACGGATGTGGATAATGTATCCGGCGAAACGAAAGTGCAGAAGTTTATCAAGAATGGCCAGATGTATATTCTGAAGAATGGCGTGTTATATAACGCTACGGGCGCTGTAGTACGCTAATAAAATCCCCTCGGGACGAGGGCATAAAAAAGTATTAGTTTGAAAAAGGTATTTACAATAATAACGTGTTTGCTGTGTGCGTTGTATGCCTCTGCGCTGAGTTATGCGTCCCCATATAAGGGCGCAGGACGAAGCGGATATATCCATACTACAATGCACAGGTCGCAGAGTTATTCCCATTCCGGCATAACCACTATGGCGCAGGCCCCAATGGCTACTATGGGCTCTACAAGTGCGATTACCCGTGGAATGGCAAATAGCAGCGATGCAGTATCCGCGAATCCGTTTGATGTGCGCGGCATACAGACATCGGCTTCCGCTATTCAAGGAGGAGTCACGACATATGATACAGGAAGCCATTTTTCCCCCCGGCGTTCTAATACTCCCGGGCATGGAGAGCCAAACCCTGATTGTGAACATTGCATCGATGAAAATGGAGATGATGTTTGCGATATTTGCGGATGTGATTTGCTTGACGGCTGTACGTGTGACTCATGTACGTGTGATGTCCCGCTAACCGATGGAAAAGAAGTCTGGATGCTGATCGCCGCGATGGCAGCGGCGTACGGAGCATACAAAAAACGGACATCAACTGTACAGTGACGTCCGTAATGGTAACGAGATGGTAACGAGAATGAGTGCTATTTGAGCCCTTTTACCCACTTCTTTAAATAAGCAATCCACTCTTCGGCAGTCTTTGCCACGGGGTGGTTTTCTTTTGTCGCTCCGCAGCAAGTAAGGTAGAAGTGTGCGGTCGCGCACATTTGTGATTTGTGAGTTGTGATTTGTGAATTTAATATGCACAAATTGTTCTGCTTGTCATGAACGATTTCTCCGGCAAACTCTTTGGGAATAAAGACACCCAGACCGACGGTCTCTTTGGCGTACTTGGCGCTGTCGTTGACCGGCCAGTCCGTGCCCCATGAAGCCAGCAGAACGCCGTTCGGAAGAATAATAGATACCGTATCCTTGCCTCCCTTTGCCGGAATAGTCTGCACGCCGGTACAGAGTCCTTCTATCGGCTCGGAACAGACTACATCGCACCGCATATCGCGGTGACCGGCTTTCATCGTATAGCGGACATTAAGGTCAATACACTGACCGCTGTCGCTGTAAGACTGCTTTGCTGTTGGCACTTGCCATCCTTTAACGGCTATCTCAACGGCAGCCTGTTCCTTTTGGGAGGTTACAATCCGCTCGCTGCGCTCGGCTACAGGCTCAATATGAATCTGTTTCTTGCCGTTCCAGTATTTGACAGAACCTACCCCTACCGTTCCGCTCACGCGGAGGATGTCGTCGCCGTAGCCTGCGGCTAACAGACTGTCATTAGGATACCAATGACTCTGCGCCAGCTCCAGCTGCGGCGTGCGTTTGCAATAAGGGTCAATGGTCTGTTTCTTGTCGAAATAGATGCGGTATGCCATCAGTTCGCTTTCCACCGCCACACCGTGATGGTGCAGCGAATGATAGACGTCTTCCTTCTCATCGGTAGAGACCCATTCCGTAATGGGATAGCAATGGCGCGTCTTGCCTTCGGCATAAATAACTTTATACCCCTCCTTGACGGAGTCGGCGGGTGTGCCGATCTTCCAAAAAGAAGTGGCTACCCGCGGGGCGCACCCCGCGAGTAGTAAGACCACTACGTTCAAAGTCAAAAGACCGCTAACGCTCAAAGAAGAAAGAGTCTTTCGGCTTTCGACTTTTGTCTTTTGACTATTATTTGTTAATCGTGACATTTTCTACTGTCGGTGCAAGCGAGAACGCTTCGCCCTTCTGAGCTTGGATATTCACATTGTCAATGACCAGTCCGTTCGTCTGGCGGAAGAGCGCACCCTCGGTGGCGCTCATCGTGATATTGCGCAGCGTTACATTCTGGATCTTCATCTCCGGCAGACCGTTGAAATAAATGGCGCGTTTGATGTTTTTACCCGTTACGTTCTCAATCACGATATTCTTGAACGCAGGTGTCTCTTCGCTTGCTTCCGGAGCCTCTGCATTCATGCGGGCTGCCAGTTCCTCTTCGGTCTCTTCTCCGGCTCCTTTGCCGCCGTAGAAGAGATCAAACAGCAGACCTTCGTTCGGGATATTAGCCATATTCACGTCGCGGATATAGATGTTCTCTACCACGCCTCCGCGGCCGCGGGTGCTCTTGAAACGCAGACCTACATCGGTACCGATATAGAGGTTGTTGCTTACCTGTACGTTCTTAATGCCGCCGGACATCTCACTGCCGCATACAAAACCGCCGTGACCGTGGTAAACGACACAGTCGTCCACTACTACATTCTCCGTCGGGATACCTCTGTCGCGGCCGGGTTTGTCCTTGCCGGACTTCATACAGATAGCGTCGTCGCCTACGTCAAACGAGCAATGAGAAATAACAACATTTTTGCAACTCTCTACATCCACGCCGTCGCCGTTCTGGCTGTACCACGGGTTGCGGACATTGAGATCGCGCAGAATCAGGTTCTCGCAGCACATCGGGTGGAGGTTCCATGCCGGCGAGTTCTCAAACGTAACGCCTTCCAGCAGGATGCCTTTGCAATCAACGAAATGCAGCATTACCGGACGGAGGAACGATTTGACTACTTGCCAGAGGCTGTCGTCGGTGATGACGGGCACGTTCTGGTCCACGCAGTAACTCTGCGCCAGGATAGAAGCGCTGTCCGGATACCAGATATCTTTGTCGGTCACTACGCCGCCTTTCTCCTGCAGGTGTTTCTTCCATTGTCCGGGAGCCATCTTGCTCTTCTTCAGCGGACGCCACCAGTCGCCGTTGCCGTTGAAGGTACCATGACCGGTGATGGCGATATTTTCCGCGCCGCGTGCATTCAGCGGACTGGTGCAGCGCTTGGTGGGAATGCCCTCGAACCACTCGTCGTAGATCTCATACAGGTCCAGATCGTGGCTGAAGATGATAAAACTATTCTTCTCCGTGTACAGACGTACATTGGATTTGAGCGTGAGCGGAGCCGTCGTGTAGATGCCGGCAGGGATAACTACCGTACCGCCTCCTGCCTCCGTACATTCGTCAATGGCTTTCTGGATCGCCTCGGTGGCTAATACAGCACCGGTGGGATCAGCCCCGTAATCCAGCACATTGTACGTGCGGCTCGGGAAAGAAGGTACTTTCACTTTCGGCATCTCGAATGATGCCGCTTTGGTTAAAGCGTCGATGTCGCGCTGCCTGGTTGTTTGATACTGCGGCGCAGAACTACATGCGCCTAAAACTGCTGCGGCAAGCAGCAAAAGAGAAAATGGGTGTTTCATAGATATATATTTTGTGGATAAATGATTTCTACTAATGTCAATCCCTCGGCGGGTGCCGAATGACCGGCTTTGCATCGGTCGTGAGCGGCAATGACTTGGGCGAATTGTTCCTCCGTCATCTTGCCTTTGCCTACTTCAAAGAGAGTGCCTACCACCGCGCGGACCATGTTCCGCAAGAACCGGTCGGCGGTAATGACAAACCTCCATTCCGTCCCGCTCTCTTGAACCCATTCCGCTCGGCGAACATCGCAGATAGTGGTCTTTACATCCGTGTGAGTGCGGCAGAAGGATGCAAAATCCTGCTTCCCGATCATCCTCTTCGCCGCTTTGTTCATCGCCTCAAAATCCAGACCGGTGGCTACACGGGTATGGCTGACATGCAGGAACGGGTCCTTGCGGGTTGTGATACGGTAATAATAGCTGCGCTCCAGTGCGTCAAACCGGGCATGCGCATCATCCTGAACGCGCTGTAATCCGCTGATGGCAATGGAGCAGGGCAGCAGGTTATTCAGTCGTCCAGCAAAATTAACCGGCAATGCTTTCGCTACGTCAAAATGCGCCACCATCTTCTCTGCATGCACTCCTGCGTCGGTCCTGCCGGCAAAAGTCAACGCCACCGGCTCGCGCAGGATAGTAGCGAAAGCAGCTTCCATCTCTGCCTGTACCGTGTTTCCATTCGGCTGCGTCTGCGATCCGTGGAAATCCGTGCCGTCATATGCAAACTCTATAAAATAGCGCATTGGATGATTAATGTTTGATTTTTGATTTCAACTGCTGGTTTATCTCCGGCGACAGCTCAGCCTTGTAGGCTATCCATACTCCGCTGCCCAGAAGCACCGCGCTGCGGAGAATACTGTCCGCCCATATATTCATTTCCGGCAAACAATACTGCCACAACACATTGAGCGCAAAAATAACAATCAGCAACAGCAGGATATACCACCATTTGCGGTCCACTACGTGGAAACGTCCCAACGGCACGACGGTAGCAATAATCAGTATATAATACAGACCGTAGGACAGCAGGTTGCTGAGCGCTGCGCCCTCCATGCCGTAGAGCGGCACAAGGTAATTATTCAGGAATATGGCGCTGACCGTCAGGATAAGCGACAATACCAGACTGAGAGCGTAATAACGGCTATAGTTCAGCGCCGTCAGACAGATAGTAAACGTAGCCAAAACCAATTGGCTTACGCCTAAGATAAGCACCACGTTCTTCGCCGTAGCGAAAGTGGCACCGTTAGGCAGAATATGGAAGATAAGATCTATATTCACCCATATGGCGAGCAGGATAAATCCGCCGATGAGCAACATGTTTCTCGTCACCTGGCGGATAAGGAACGAGCATTCCTCACTGTTCTGTTCTTTGATCGCGCGCGACAACTGAGGTGAGGCGATAGCCGAGACAGAGCGGTTGGGAACGCTTACCATTACCGCCATATACGTGGCTATCGCAAATATACCCGTGCTGTCCAGACCCATCTTGGCGGTCACGAAGAAAGAAGAGAGGGTAGGTGCCAGAACCGAAGTGATAGCGGACAGAATCAAGAATCCTGTGTATATCAGATAGCGGCGTACAAGCCCCCTATTCGCGCGGAGGAATTGCCGGTCCGGACGAAGACGGATCTGTCGGAGCGAGATAAAATAACATAGATTGATCATGGCCGCTATCGCGTAATTGAGACATATCCCGATCACCAACCCGTCCATGGAAACAACCCGGAAAGCGTATAGCAGATAGATGGCTAACATCCCTACCCGTACCACCAGCTCGCGCACAGCCCTCGGTACCACAATATGCATCAGCACATTGCATGTACTCTCGCATATCGTCTGATAGAGCATAAAGAAAGCCAGCGGCAGCACGAAATAATAGTAGTCCACAAACATCGGCGATTTGTCTCCAAACCACGTCTCTATCGGCACACGGCATGCCCAGTACAGAGCAGCAAAAAGCACAAATCCGATAAACGGCACAACGAGGGCCCAGAAGAAGAAACCGTGGTCCTCGTCACTCTCTTTCTCTTTAAAATACGGGTAGAAACGAATGATGCTGGCGTTAGTGCCCAGCTGCGCCAGACCGATAAACAATGTAGCGGCATCAATAAGCACCCGCGCTAACCCGATTTCCTCGGTCGTGAGGAAACGGGTTAACACGAAGAACGTGGTGACAATACCTACGGCAATACCCAGATAGGTCACTATCGTGCCACGGATAGATTGTTTAGCGATGACGCCCAAGGTAATTTACAATTTAGTCATTTACCATTTGATCATTTGATGTCCAGCAGCTCAACCGTGAAGATCAAGGTAGAGTAGGGCGGAATGGACTGGCCGGCACCGCGCTCGCCGTAGCCTAACTCATAAGGGATGTACAGTTTGTACTTGGAACCCTTCGGCATCAGCTGCAATCCTTCCGTCCAGCCTTTGATCACGCCGTTCAGCGGGAACTCGATCGGTTCGCCGCGCTGGTAGCTGCTGTCGAAAACGGTACCGTCAACCAGCGTACCCTCATAATGCACTTTAACGGTCTGCTCCGCGGTCGGTTTCGGACCTTTGCCTTGTACCAGTACTTCGTACTGCAATCCGCTTTCCGTCACTTTGACTTCTTCGCGCAAGGCGTTCTCCTGCAGGAATTTCTCGCCCTCGGCTTTCGTCTCTCCGTATTTCTTGGAGGAGATCACGGAGTCAACATAATGATTAGCCGTCTGCATGTCAAACTGCTCGGTGTAGTTGTACAGACCGTTGATGAAACCTTGCTTGATCAGGTCGTAGTTGGTCTCCAGACCGGCAATACCCAGCAATCCTACCGGCTCTTGCTCGCGAATAGCCGTACCGATATTCTTTGCTGCCGATACCACCTGCGGGTTGCGGACCTTCTCTTTCAGACCGATGTTGATATTGTCGATAAACTCATCAATCGCTTCGCCCGTTGAATCCTCCTGAAGGATATACGGGCGGATCTGATTTCCGTTCAGCAAGCCGAAAGCATAGTTGATCGAGTCCATTTCGCTCTCCAACTCAATGACCTTCTTGCTCTTCGGACATTTGCCGAGGATGGCTTTACCGGCTTCTTCTGTGCTCGGCTTGCCTTGATATTTCGTCATAAGGAAGGTCTCCGCATCCTTAATCTTCATAATGGTGGTGTCTTCATACAGGGCGTTTACCAGACCCTGGAAGAATATCTTCTCATTCAGCGTCCATGCCGCATTCTCTGCCAGACCTTTTTTCTCGAAAGATTTAACAGAGGCACCGAATTGACGGGCATTCTTCTCGATATCACTCAGCTTCTCTTCCTTGTCCAGATAAGCTTTTTCGAGCGCATCGATAAACTCTGCCACTGCCTCGTCGCTACTGTCGTTAGCGAGGTAGTACATCTTGATTTGCAGACCGTTCAATACACCCAATGCGTGGTTTACAGAGTCGGTCTCGTTGGTCAGTACGGCGTCTTGAGCCTTGTAACTGTTGCCGCATGAAATCATTGCCAATGCGGCAAGCAAAACAATACTTAATTTTTTCATTTGTAGTCTTTTTATTATGTGTTATGTACTTTAAGAAATTACGGTATCCCGTCGGATCTATCGTCCCGTATGTGTCTCGTATGTGTCTCGTAAGTTGCTAGTACGGGAAACGGTTTATTCGATACCCAGTAACTCTACCGTGAAGATCAGCGCTGCGTATGGCGGTATAGACTGACCTGCACCGCGCTCGCCGTATGCCAGATTGTACGGAATGAAGAATTTGTATTTCGAACCGATAGACATCAACTGTCGTCCTTCCGTCCATCCGGCGATCACACCGTTCAGCGGGAAGGTGATTGACTCGCCGCGGCGATAGGAACTGTCGAAAACAGTGCCGTCAATCAGTGTGCCCTCATAATGAACGCGTACGGTGTCGGTTGCTTTAGGTTTCTGACCCAGCGACGGCTCCAATATCTCGTACTGCAAACCGCTTGCGGTCACTTTGACACCTTCGCGCTTGGCGTTCTCGGCAAGGAATTTCTCGCCCTCTGCCTTCGCAGCTCCGGCTACTTTGGTTTCCAACTCCTGGAAGAACTGGTTTAATACTTGTTGAGCCTCTTGATAACTGATCTTCGGCTGCTGTTTGGTGAGCACGTCTTCGATACCGGCTGCCAAGTCCTGATAATTCAGGCTCTCTACACCGCTGCTCATCAGATTCTGACCCATTGAAAGGCCTAATGCATAACTGATTTTGTCCATAAAGTCATTTACTATTTAATCATTTACAATATTATCATTTATTCAGTATCGCCGCATAGCGGGAGATGTATTTGCCAAGGATGTCAAACTCGATATTCACTACCGTTCCCACCTCGATATATTTGAAGTTCGTTTCCTCGTGGGTGTAAGGAATGATACATACAGACACGTACCCTTTGTCGCCCTTCACATCCGGTTCGCAGACGGTCAAACTGACACCGTTGATACAAACCGATCCCTTGTCCACGCAGAAATAACCGCGCTCTACCATCTCTTTGTTCGAGTCGTACTCAAATCGGTAATACCAGCTGCCGTCGGTCTCTTTCGCCTCTATACAAACGGCTTTCTGGTCCACGTGGCCCTGTACGATATGCCCGTCCAGACGTCCGCCCATCATCATCGACCGCTCTACGTTCACCCAGTCGCCCTCTTTGAGCAGATCCAGATTAGTCAGCCGGAGTGTCTCCTGCATGGCGGTAACAGTATAGACATTTACCATTTCACCATTTACCATTTGGTCATTTGTCTTTACGACCGTCAGGCATACGCCGTTATGGGCGATGGACTGGTCAATACTGAGCGCTTCGCCGAAAGGATTGCGGAGCGTGAAATGTTTATTCGTTTGCTCGGTCTCTACCTTTACGACCTGAGCCATGGTTTCTACTATTCCTGAAAACATAAAGATATTTACAATTTATTCATTTACCATTTGTTCATTTAAAATATTTTCCCACTACCGGTAGTCCGGAGAGCGGAAAATCCTGCCGGGTCATTACGAAGAGATACAAGGCAATGAGGAGTGTCCCTATTCCCATCATTACCCACATATTGCTGATATAATAGAGCCGTAATGCATAATAAACAGCCAACAGACCGATAGTCAGTGCCGTATAGCCGCCGATACGCTTCATGTCATAAGGTACAGGCGCTTTCTTCTGACCGATGAAATAGGACAGCAGCATGATTACGAAATAGCAAATCAGACTGCTGCCGCAACTTGCCCAATAGCCGATGACCGGCACACCTACGATCTGTATGACCAGAGTGATAGCCAGACCGATCAGCGAGAAATAGGCTCCCCATTTGGTCTCGTCCGTCAGTTTGTACCAGAAACTGAGGTTGAAATAAATCCCTTGGAAAACATACGTCCATAGCACCACCGGTACGATCTTCAGACCCTCCCAATAGGCAGGGGATACAATATACCGGAAGATATCCAGATAGAAGACGACGCCTAACAGAATGAGATACGAGAAGATGATATAGTATTTCATTGCGTCGGCATAAGCCTCTACGGATTGACGGTCCTTATGCTTGGCGAACACAAATGGTTCGTACGCATAGCGGAAGGCCTGGGTGAACATCATCATCACCATAGCCACCTTGAAGCATGCGCCGTAAATACCCAACTGCGCCTGTGCATCGGACCCTGTATATAAATAGGGGAAAAGAATGCGGTCCAGAGTCTGGTTCATGATCCCCGCTACGCCTAACACCAATAGCGGCAGCGAATAGCGGAGCATTTCTTTTAGTACCGGCACGCTGAATTGTCCGCCTCTCGGTAATGTCATCGGTAACAGACAGACGGTCTGGATCAGGGTAGCTAAGATATTGCTGAGGAAGATATAGAACACGTCATTCTTGCCGAGCACGACCAGGAAAAGCAAGTTGAAACCGATATTCAGAATGACGAACAGCAGTTTCAATGCCGCAAAACGTATCGGCTTTTTCTGGTATCGCAGATAGGCAAACGGAATGCTCGCAAAAGCATCCACCGCTACCGTGGCAAACATCATCTCTACAAACTCCGAATGATCGGCATACCCCAGCACATTCGCTATGGGCTGATGGAAGACGATGACCAGCATGGTGAACACCGCGCTGGAGCATAGCAGGGTCACGAAAGCGGTCTTGTAGACGCTCTTTGGGTCGTAATCCTCTCTATTGACGAAACGGAAGAAGCCCGTCTCCATGCCATAGGTCAGGATGACCAGCAGCAATGCCGTCCAGGCATAGATATTGGTCACAATACCATAATCCGATGTGCGAGCGAGCGCGTAGGTGTACAGCGGCACTAACAGGTAGTTCAAAAACTTACCTATTATCGAACTGGCACCGTAGATGACGGTGTCCTTCGCCAATGATTTCATCGAGCTATTTACCATTTTATCATTTACCATTTGTTCATTTCAATCCTTGCCGGCAACACAGATGACAATCTCACCTTTCGGCGGCGTGGCGGTGAAACGGGCAATCAGTTCCGCCAGCGAACCTCTTACGGTCTCTTCGTGGATCTTGCTGATCTCGCGCGTCACACTCGCTTTGCGTTCCTCGCCGCACACGGCTGCCAGCTGCTCCAGCGTCTTCACCAGCCGGAACGGCGACTCATAGACGATGAATGTCTGGTCCAGTGCCGCGAGGTATTGCAACCTCGTCTGCCGGCCTTTCTTCTGCGGCAGGAATCCCTCGAAATAGAAATGGTTGTTCGGCAGCCCGCTGTCCACTAATGCAGGTACGAAAGCCGTTGCACCGGGGAGGGTCTGGATCTCAATATCCGCTTCGGCGGCAGCGCGCACCAGAAAGAATCCCGGGTCGCTGATAGCCGGCGTACCGGCATCGCTGATCAAGGCAATGTTAGCACCCGCCTTCAGCCGCTCTACAATATCCGCCGAGGTCTCATGCTCGTTGAACTTATGGTGGCTCTTGAGCGGCGTATGAATGTCATAATGCTGCAGCAGCACGCCGCTGGTGCGTGTGTCTTCTGCAAGAATCAGATCAACTGATTTCAGTACCTCAATGGCGCGGAACGTAATGTCCTGCAGATTACCAACCGGTGTAGGAACGATGTATAACATCTTAACAACTTAACATCTTAACGGTTTAGCCGAACCTGCGATGCAGCGCTACGATGAACTGCTGGTAGCTGTTACTCTCTGTGTCCCAACCGAAGCGGCTGATGTATTGGATGGCCTCGTCGAACGAACCCAGTTCATTCAACTCCGTCAGCGTCTTTTGCATCAGCTCGGCATTCTGGTTGAAGAGTTCGCGTTGATATAGGAACCGGTCTCCCAACGATATAGCCTGACGGATATCATCTACGGCTTTGCCATAGACTGCCGCCTTCGGTGATGCCACCTCTTCTTTCGCAGGTGCAGGATCTTCCTTCACCGGTTCTTCCTTAACAGGCTCTTCCTTAACCGGCTCTTCTGCTGCGGGCTCTTCCTGGATGGCTTCCGGTTTCTCCGGAACTACCGGAGCGGCTACTACCACCGGCTTTTTTACTACCACCTCTTTGATCACCTCTACCGGTTTCTCTACGATTTTCTCTACTACCTTCTCCACTACCTGAGGTTCGGGAGCAGGACGACTCTTGAGTTCGTCTATTTCAGCCTCGAGGGAAGCCAACTCTGCTTCCAGAGTGGCTATGCGTTCCTCAAGTCCTTCAAAATATTTGATTACTTCTTCCATATCTTTGTACATCGTACATTTGTCCTTCGTACATTACTTCGTTGCATCTTCCAACTTGCCCATCATAGCGAACATAAAGATCGCTGCAATCAGACATACGCCGATAAACACGCTCCATACGAGCCACAGTGGCAGACTGCCCCAGAGGAAACCGCCTACGGAAACCAGAAAGTTGCCTAATGCGGTAGCTACGAACCAGCCACCCATCATCATTCCTTTGTATTGAGGAGGAGCAACCTTGCTCACAAACGAGATACCCATCGGGCTGAGCAGCAACTCGCCGAAAGTAAGTACCAGATAGGTAAGGATCAGCACATTGGAATTAACGAACGTGCCGTTTCCTGTCACGCGTGCCAGTTCTTGCTCTGCCGGAGTCAGCAGACCGATTGAGCAGAACGCCATCACGGCGTAAGCTGCGGCTGCTACTAACATACCGTAAGCGATCTTACGCGGTGCAGAAGGCTCTTTGCCTTTCTTTGCCAGCGCACCGAAGATAGCCATGCTCACCGGCGTCAGGGCTACTACGTAGAACGGGTTGAACTGCTGGAAGATAGGAGCGGAGATACCGATCTCTGCCGGATGGCTGATATACTTGTATGCCAGCGCACCCAATACAGCGATTCCCACGCAGCTCCAGATCGTCTTTGCTTTCTTCGTTCCTTCGCCGAAGATACCAAACAGCACATACACGAGGATTGCTACCAATACCAGATTGATGATGTCGAATGCCATCGTCTGAACGCCGGTCACCACAGGGTTCACAAACTCATTGGCAAAATAGGTTAGCGTCAAACCGTTCTGGTGGAACGCCATCCAGAAGAACAGCACTACCGCGAACACCAGACATAGCGCGATAATACGTTTCTTGGTCTGCTCAGGTGTCAGTTCCTCTACCTTCTGACCGCTTGCTGCTGCCTGCTTGGCGGTGTTCTCTACATGCTTGAACCAAGGACGGCAAGCGTAGTAGATAGCGATACTAAGAATAAGCGAAGCGCACGCTACTGCGAACGCGAAATGGTAACTGTCATTGACGCTCACGCCCAGCGAACTCTGTGCCCAGTCCATGATTTTCACGGCTGCCGTAGGAGCAAACATAGCACCGATGTTGATCGCCATATAGAACAGCGAGAAAGCGGCGTCGCGGCGGTCTGCGTACTGCGGATCGTCATACAGGTTACCTACCATTACTTGCAGGTTGCCTTTGAAAAGACCTGTTCCGAAACTGATGAGTACTAACGCACCTATCATGCCTGCCATCGCTACTGCCGTACTGCCGTATTCCACGCCTCCCATCGGGATAGCGAGCAGCACATAGCCCAGAAACATGATAATAATACCTATCGTCACGCATTTGCCGTAACCGATTTTGTCGGCTACTATACCACCGATCAGCGGCAGGAAATAAACGAACGCGAGGAACGTGGAGTAAATAGCACCGGCTGCTGAAGCAGACAGACCGAAATTAGCGCGCAAGAAAAGCGCAAATACGGCTAACATCGTGTAGTAGCCGAAACGCTCGCCTGTGTTGGCTAAAGCCAACGCGAACAATCCTTTGGGTTGATTCTTAAACATAATATATAATTTTTAATTTGAATTCTCAATTCTCAATTACATCGCACCAGTGATGTTTGTCTTCCGCCCGTCCGTACTGTATATCTTTCAGTGAGCGGTAAAGGTCCGTCAGTATAGGGCCGGGTTCGGCTCCGAACGAATAAACTTTGTTGTTCTCCGGATCGATCACTTTGTCAATCGGGCTGATGACGCACGCAGTGCCGCACGCTGCGGCTTCCTGCATCTCAGCCAATTCCTCCAGACGGATATGCCGGCGTGTCACTTTGTAGCCTTTCTCGCGTGCCAAGGTCATCAGACTGTCGTTCGTGATACTCGGCAGAATAGCACTGCTCCGCGGAGTAAGGTATTCGATTGTATTTCGGTCTTTCAGCGCAGCGGTCTGTACTCTGTCAGCGGAGCGGTCTGTAATCTTCCTGATTCCTATAAAATTCGCCGCACTACACTCATCGATATACCTGTGGTAACGCGCGTCGAGGAACAGACAGTCCATTCCTTGCGCATGCGCCGGTTCGGTAGCGCGGAAAGATGAAGCATAGTTGCCGCCTACCTTGAAAGTGCCCGTTCCGAACAGTGCCGCCCTGTCCACATGCCGGTTCACTACAAACGTCGTGCAATGGAACTTGCCGGGATAGTAAGGTCCGATAGGCGAAGGGATGACGATGAACTCGAAATCCCGTCCCGGACCTACACCCAGACGCGGCGTCGTACCGATCAGCAACGGCCGGAAATACAATGTCGCGCCGGTTCCGTACGGTGGCAGAAAATCCATGTTCTTCTCCAATGCCAAGTGAATCGCTTTGCCGAAGATCTCTTCCGGTACAGGTGCCATATACAGTCCCTCTGCGCTCTTCGCCATCCGGCGCGCATTCTCCCTCCAGCGGAAGATACGGATCTTGCCGTCCACTCCGCAGAACGCTTTCAGTCCTTCAAACGCCTCTTGTCCGTATTGCAGACATGTGGCGGATACATGCAAATGCAAGAACTTGTCTTGGGTTGCGTACGGTTCTTCCCATTTGCCGTCATGATATGCCGAGCGGACAATATAGTCCGGTTCGGTATAATGAAATCCTAATTTACTCCAGTCAATATCTTTCATTTCTCAATCATCAAATAGCGTGTCCAGCACGCTCAGTTCCGTTTGCCACGGATGTTTATCTGTCCAAATCTGTCCGCTCCAGTCCTCTGTGCGGCTTTTGAGTTTTGATTTCTGACTTTCGACTAACGTCGGTCTTTCTCGTTTCAGCAGCGCCGCGAGTGTCGCATTCATCTCGTCGTTCAGGTCAATCAGCCATTTGTACTCCCGTTCATAGAACGGCTTGAGATAGTCGGCGAAATACATGAAATACGGCGTGTGTTGGTAGGCGCTTACGAGCGTAATCCAATGTTGGTGCTGCCATCGTGTCTGGTAACTGATCTCTATATCCCGCGTCAACTGCTTGTGCTCCACTTTCTTCACCGGTACGGTTAGCCGGATCACATCGTCCTTCGTACATCCGTCCTTCGTACATTTGATTAACGCTCTGTTGCGGAACGTCTGTTTCTCGAACGTCTCCATCTGTTCGATCATACAGGTTCCGCTCATCAGCGCTTCCATATACGACCTCGGCGGCAAATATGCAGTAGGGAGTACCATCATTCTCTGCCGGTTGCTTTACGTCCCAGTCGGTTCCAACGAATAGAATGGTTGTCTTTGTCGATACTCAGCCAAATGAACACAGGCCGTCCGACGATATGGTCCTCCGGCACGAAACCCCAGTAACGGCTGTCCGCGCTGTTGTGCCGGTTGTCGCCTTGCATCCAGTAGTAGTCCATCCGGAACTCATATTCTTTGCCAATCTGCATCGGCTGGAACTCATACGCCTCCGCAATACGCTTATAGACCCAGTAGTTCTCCTCGGTAATCATAATCTTGTCTCCTTTGCGAGGAATATATATCGGTCCGTAGTTGTCCCTCGTCCACTCGTTGTGACCCAGCGGATAAACGGCTCCGCCTTGTGTCTCCGGCTCTATTTCTACAGCGAGCACATGCGGATTCTTCTCCAGCTCTGCTTTCATCTCTTGCGTCAGCGGGAAATGCCATGTCTGCGGATTTACCTGCACGCGGTCAGCTATGCTGATACCGATCTTCTCCAGGTATTTCGCACTAAACACATGTCCGTCCGTCCGAACCAGATAGTTCAACTGCAGACCCTCTCTCTCCGGCTCTTGGATCCAACCATTCTCCCTCTCTTGAGGAGAGGGTTGGGGAGAGGTTGTCTTCGTAAAAATCGTGTTGCCCACGATTTTCAGACTGTCTCCAGGCTCGCCCACGCAGCGCTTCACATAGTTCTCGCGCCGATCGACAGGACGCGTCACAATCTCGCCGAACACATCCTTGCGGCTCTGGATCAACCCTTCGCCATAGTAGTATTTGAGCGTGTAGTAATCGGGGTTCTGCATCTTCAGGCAAACCGTGTCTCCGGCAGGGAAATTGAACACCACAATATCGCCTTTCTGCGGACTGGTCCAGCCTTTGAGACGTTTGTACTCCCAATGAGGCCAATCCAGATAACTCTTTCCGCCGCCTAACCATTCCGGCATAGTGTGTTGCACCAGCGGCATGCTCAACGGTGTCTGCTGTACGCGTGCACCGTAAGCCATCTTGCTGACATACAGGAAATCGCCCACACGCAGACTTTTCTCCAAACTCGAACTCGGGATCTGGTAGTTCTGGAAGATATACAGGTTGATGAAATACACCGCCACCAGCGCAAACACAATCGCGTCTATCCAACTGAACAGAGTATATAGTGCCGGCTTGGTGTCTTTGTATTTGCGCCACCAGCTGTAGTTGATATACTTGGTGGTGAACATGTCAATGACGAGCGGCAGAAGCGCCATCCAGCCCAGGCTTTTCCAGTCGCCCCATGCGACCCAAATAACGAACGCCACATACAGCGTTCCCCATATTCCTGCGCGGATCCAGCCTCCGCGCGTAGTCTCATTTATTCTTTCTTTAAAACTTTTCATTTCCCTTTTTTAGTGATTTTTCGAACGAACTGTTCAAAAAATAATCGTTAGTTGTTCTTAGTGATTCTTAGTGATATTTAGTGGTTATCGATAGTGTGTCCTTACTTTCTGCGGGCAATCTCCTCTGCTTCGGGTAATCAACGTGTAACCTCCTCTGCTGCGAGTACGGCTCCTAAGGCAAAACCACGCCGGCCTTTGGCTATATGGGTTATCACTATCGTATCCTCCTCACTGTCCCATGTCACCTCATGCGTCCCCGGCACCTCGCCCTCGCGGATGGATTCAATCGGCACTTCCCTTCGTACATCGTACATCCTTCCTTCGTACATAGCGGAGATTTGCTCCGCAAGCGTCTTTGCCGTGCCGCTCGGCTTATCGAGTTTGTGAATATGGTGAATTTCCTTGATACTTGGCGTATATTGCGGCTGTTCCGCCATCTTCTGAGCCAGGAACTTGTTCACCTCAAAGAATATATTGACGCCCACGGAATAGTTACTGCTCCACACGAGCATGGTTTTGTCGTGCAGCCGTTTGTCTTCCTCTATTAGCGAAGCGGCATCCCATCCTGTGGAACCGGAGACAACCGGTACCCCCTGCGTCCAAGCTTTGCGGATATTTTCCTCCGCCGTAGCAGGCGTAGTGAACTCAATCGCCACATCCGCACTCCGAAACTCCTTACTCTCAAAATCAATCAGAGGCAAGCTTAATTCTTCATTTTTAATTTTTAATTCTTCATTTAGTCGCGGGTCAATGACCCCGACTATTTGGTGCCCTCTGTTCCGAGCCACTTCCTCTATCATGTGACCCATCTTGCCATATCCGATAATAGCAATCTTCATCCTTTCACTTTTCACCTTTCACCTTTCACTTTTCACCTTAATCACAGTCCGTTTGTGTCCCAGATGTTGTCATCAGGCGGGTTGTTGTTCGGCATAGCGGGGTTCTTCTCCAACCATCGTGTCCACCCCGCCGTTTTGTCGAATGCCGTCTGTCCGAAACTGTTCTGCCATGCGTATTTGGGGCTGGCGAACTGGTTGCCCGGGTTGGCTGTTATTGCGCCTGTCTCGGGATAATAGAAACCTATATTGCCGTCCTTGTCCACACAGGCAAAGGAAGTATGTTCTTTGTTGAAATCCAAACGCAGATAGCCTTGCGCACCGATATTGATGCTGTATGAGAGGTTGTTGTCCTTTGCCTTGTTGGCATAGGAGTGATAGATAATTGCATTCTCAATCGTTTTGAACAGATCGTTGTATGCCTGGGTCACCTCTTGGTCGTTCATTACATTTGCCAGCGCGTACGCATAGCCTGCGAGGTCGTAATAGGGATAGATATCAATATATTTCCACGGGTAATTGGCTGCTTCCTGGTACTTGGCGTACAAGTCGGCGGCAGGGAGTGTCTCCTTGTCGTAATAGTTACATACAGCGTCCGTGAAACGCTTCATGGCGCTCATCATCGCCGGCAGTTGGTCTGTCTGCGTCAATGCCCAGTCGATATAGAGGTCACGCACATCAGTAGAGCCGTTTTTATAGCGCTCGTAATGTACATCCGAGCAGTTCTGCGTGTAGTTCGCGAAGGCGTTGAGCTGGCTTTGGTAACCGCCGAGCTGCAAGTACAGTTCATAGATCAGCTCGCCGTAGTTGCAGCCGCTGATGGAGTGACCCGAAGCCAGCGTGTAGGAGGCTATGTCCGTCGCCTCGCAAATGACATCTACTATATTCATCAGACAGCAGTCATAGAAAAGCAGGTCGAGCTTCTTGATACTCGATTTCTGAATACCCTCTTTGAGTTCCAGAGGGGTGATATTTCTTCCTTGTAGTTCGGGGTCAAAGCAAACAGAGCGTCTGGGACCGTTTTGGATGCCTGTGCTCTCTGCCGATTTGTCGAAATCGTTCATCGGAAAATAGCCGCCGCCGTGGTCCGACAGGATAAGGATATATTTGTCGGCATCGGGGTTGGACGCTTTGCAGTAATTGATAAACGAAGCGATGCTGTCCGGCTCATAGAAAGCCGCCTTGTCGCCCTGGTTGCCGTATTTGGCGGACTCGGGCAGTTTGAGCATCTCCTTCTTGTCCGCACTCAGCATGGAGGGCAGCAGCTCGTAGCGGTAAACGGTTGAGAACTCGCCGCCTTGCAGTTTGTATTTGTTCATGTCGGCGTCGGGGTTCTTCTCTTTGCGTTTCTTCCAGTAGGTCTCCTCGTTTGAGTATTTCATCTGCACGAAGAACCGCACGCTGACATCGTTCGGATAGAGCGCGTCCATAGCGCGCATCAGATCGTCCTCGATGCTGTAATCCAGATCGCCTCCGCCTACGGTGTAGAACATGATCGTGTATTCCGGCTTTGTCATGTCATGGTTCTTTGCCTTGGCTTCATCCGGTTCATTGGGATTGCAGCCCATAAATGCTGCTCCGACGGAGCATAGCACAAACAGTGCCGCTAAAATCTTCTTATTCATAGTCTTTTATCTTTTGTCTATTGTCTTTTTTCTTTGAGCAACGCGGTCTTTTTTCTTCATTACTCAAAAATCGCGCAAAGGTACTAAAAAAAAATGATATATGCAAATGCATATATAAAAAAAAGAGTGCTGGAGCACTCCTTTTATACTAATTCCGTCAATTTTTCTACATTAAGACGGCTTAAAGTGTCACTCTGTCGATCTCAACTGGCTTGTTGGTATCCGGGTCTATAAGATACAGACAAACGATCAAACCGCTGTATGAACCAATACCACCTTCGCGAAGTTTGGCTATACCGTTTGCAAAAGCGTCTTTTGCACGCTTGTCGGCGCCGGAGCGAGTGTCTTTGAAAATGATGGAACCTTTTTGGTCAGAAGCTTTCTCCATCTCCTCGTTGATAATAGGCAGACCACCCAGCTCAAACTGCGCGCACAATGCAGGATCCTGCTCAACGGCTGCCAACTGTACTAAATACTGATAGCTACTTTTCTGCTCGTTATTGCAAGAAACGAACATTGCACCCACGAGGGCAAGGCAGCATACTACTGCCAAAGAAAAAATCTTTTTCATTTTTTTTGATAATTTATTGTAGTTGTTTTACGAATACTGCTTTCACGTCGCGTTTGCATTGGTGGGAAACGCTGTTACGGCTGTGGGTCGCTGTGGTGTGGTAGTCCCACTCCATCTTGCCGTTCTCCGGGAACGAAACCTTGAAATCATAGATTTCTGCATTGTCTCTACGTGGGAAACCATCCTCTGCGCGGAAATAAACTTGGTTGTTTTTGGAGTCGATTTCCAACATTCCCTCGTACTCTTCGCGGCTCTCGTCAGCGAAATTCTCCTTGTAGAAATACGCATCGCCGTCGTCGGTCTGTCTCTTCTCAATAACGAGATAACCGTCGGTGTAGTTCAGCTCTTTCTCGGTGGTGTTGTCATCGAGATTTTTCCAAAGAACGGAGTAAGAGGTTAACTTCCATGAACCGATCATCTGGTCATAATTCACTTTGTTTCCGCCATCTTCCGGCTCATTCTTGTTGCAAGCACTAAAAAATACCGCGCTTACCATGCACATGAGTGCTACAAAAAAATACTTTTTCATAAATAAGTTGTTTATCTATTATTGCTTTTACACAAATTTCAACTGCAAAATTACTACTTTTTTTCGATATATGCAAATAACTAATCAAAAGTATATATACTACGTATATATAGTAAAAGTGCCAAAAGTGCAGAAAAAGGCTATTATCCTTCGGTTATCCTTGGGGAATCCTTGGGTTATCCTTTGGTGCGGAGTCTATTTTGAGCTGTATTTATATTAGCTTAGGAGTGTGATGATTTCTTCTGCTAATTCATCGATACTTTTACGGCCGTCGTTAATAAGAATGAAGCCCCTCTCGGTCCCCCCATGGAGGGGGGATGATGTTTTTTGCGCCTGTATGCGTGCGCGTACCTTATTGATATTCTCTTCTGTCGCTTCACCGTTATAGTCCCGCGCAATAGTACGTTCTATCCGCACTTCCTCCGGCGCTTCAACCACAATAATCCGATCGCATAGAACATCCAATCCCGCTTCGTATAAGATAGCGGATTCCACAAAATCAGGCCTCTTGGCGAGGATATCTTCTTTAACCGCCGGATGAACAATCCCGTTCAGTTTCTCCAATAACTCCGGCTTCGCAAAAACCTTTCCCGCTACATAGGCGGTATTATAAACCTTTGTACTTGGTACTTGGTCACTTGGAACTTCAATAAACGCTTCCTCGCCCAATAACGCGATAATCTGTTCCTGCACATTTCCGTCCTCCGCAATAATACGTTTCGCCTCTTTGTCGCAATCATAAACGGCGTACCCTCGCTCTGCGAGCGCTCGCGCGATAGTGGACTTGCCACTTCCTATGCCTCCTGTGATACCGATCATCCTATCAGAACTGGAAATAAATAAACGGTTGCATTTCTGCTGAGACGAACTGGTATATTACGACGATGGCAACACATACTGCTATCACCATCAGCCATAGCGGCATGGCACTGAACGCCAGACGGTACCGCCTTTTCCAATTGGTCGGAAGCCAGTGAATGACCATGCCGGCAACGAACATTGCCACCACCCATCGGTATTCCCATAGGAAATCAGGAATGATGGCGTTATTCCACGCTCCGCCGATCTGGTTCACCATGTTCTTCGCTGTCGCCCATGCTACCTCGTTGGCAGTAGCAGGGTCCAGATTGCTGGAGGAACGGAAGAACAGACGCGTGAAAGTGATAAAAGTGAAAGTCTGTATTACCGCCCAGGCGTTGCTTAGGGCGTTGTGCGCACCGTTGGCGCTGTTTAGCGGACTATCGTCCTGTTTAGCGGCCTGCGGCCTGTTTATTGCTTTGCAGGCAAGCCAATAGATATACCGGATGAGGGTGCCGGAAGCGACGATAGAAGCCCAGACGGCAAAGAGCCTCCATGCAGGCAGGTTCGTATAATAGACCGCGAGCCAGAGTCCGCCGGTGAGCAGAGAGATACATGCCATCCGTATATGCCAGTTCATGCCCCGCCAGATCTTCTCTACGATCATTCCGATACCGTTGATGCCGCCCCAGATGATGAAGTTCCAACTCGCGCCGTGCCATAAACCGCCCAGAACTTGTGTGATGAAAGAGTTCAGATTCGCGTAAAGCAACTTGCGCCTTTCGACGGAAGCGTTTTTGCCGATCCAATGATCCCATACCCATACGCCCGCTATAAACACACCAAATGGTATCAGTATCTGCCACCACCAGCCGGTGAGCGCCGCTGAGACAAACGCAATGAGGCTGAGCCAGAAATAGGTACCGAAACCGATTCTTCTGTTGCCGCCCAGCGGAATATAGAGATATGTCTTCAACCACCGTCCGAGCGACATATGCCACCGCCGCCAGAACTCCTGCGGACTCTGCGATTTATACGGGCTGTTGAAGTTCATTGGCAGATAGAAACCCATCAGCATCGCTACGCCGATGGCTATATCCGTGTAGCCCGAGAAGTCCGCATACACCTGCAGCGAATAGGCAAAGAGCGCAAAGAGGTTCTCAAAGCCGGAGAAGAGCAGCGGGTTGTCAAAGACACGGTCTATCAGGTTTACTGCTAAGTAATCCGACATGATGATCTTCTTCGCCAAGCCGTTCAGTATCCAGAACACCGCAATGCCGAACGCTCTGCGGCTCAGACGGTAAGGCTTGTACAACTGCGGAATGAACTCCTCCGCCCGCACGATAGGTCCTGCCACCAGCTGCGGGAAGAACGACACATAGAAACCGAAATCAAGTATGTTCTTCACCGGCTGAATCCTTCTGCGATAGACATCCGCCGTATAGGAAATCACCTGGAAGATATAGAACGAGATTCCCACCGGCAGCACGATCGTGTCCACGGAGAAACGCCCCGCTTCGCTGAAACCGTTGCCGATATAAGCAAAGATGTCAAATACCCGAAAACCTGTGCCGAACAGATCATTGATCATGTTGGTGAAGAAATAGGCGTATTTGAAATAGGCGAGGAGGCCTAAATCTATTGTCACCGAGAGTGCCAATAGGATTTTGGCGTTGAGCGCACCGTTGGTGCTGTTTAGCGGACTATCGTCCTGTTTAGCGGCCTGCGGCCTGTTCAGATGTTTATGGATTCGTCCGGCAATGATCCAGTCGGAGAGGGTGATGAACGCCAGGATAAGCAGGAAAAGTCCGCTGGTCTTGTAGTAGAAGAACCAGCTGACGAACAGCAGATAGACGTTGCGCAAGTGCAAACGGCTTTCGACTTTCGACTTTGAGCGGCTCTGCCGCGGTCTTTCTACTATCAGCGCAAACAGTGCGAAGACCAGCGCGAAGAACGCCCAGAAATAGAACTGGGTGAACAGCAGCGGCGAGTTCGCGTCAAAGGCAAATATGTGGTGCCAAAAATTCACAATTCTTAGCCCTAAAGGGCACGATTATTTGGCAGAGCCAAATTTTCACAATTCACAATTATCTATTCCTTCCAAAATCCAGTCCGCCACGGCATTGCCGGCTTTGCGTGCACCGGCTCTTGTGAAGTGTACGCCGTCCGAACCTGCCAGACCTATCTCCTGCCATCTCTTCATACTGCCTGCTCCTCCCATCCATCGGAAGAGACTGAAATAGGCGATGTTCTCTTCCAGCGCCATCTTGCGCAGCAGCCGGTCCATGTAAGGCACCATCGGATAAGAGATCCATTCGCCTTCTTCCTGAGTGAGCATATCGCTCGGACCGATAAACAGTATCGAAGCCTCCGGGGCGCATGACTGTACGTACTGCACCTGTTCGCGCAGACCTTTCACGATGCCGGAAATTGTGCCGGGGTTCTCATTGAAGGGAATGGCATTGCCGCCGAACTGCATGATGATCAGTTTGACGTTCTGCTCGCGGTAGAAAGAGGACAGTTGCGTCCCGTCCATCTTGGTGAACACCAATCCCAGACACCCCCGCATAGGGATATTATCCACGATGACGCCTTTGTCGCTCTCTTGCGAGAGTCCATAGACCGCTCCGCGTCCGGACAGAAAGACCGTGTCTCCGGCGAAGGTATAGTGGATGGACGTGTCCGCAAACACTTTCCATCGGTTGTATTGCGCGGTGGGGATGAGCGGTGTGCAGACCGCCGTCACCTCTTCGCTGCCTTTGACGAGACTGTCATTCATCATCGTCACTTGTCCCATGACGCCGTAGAGTCCGTCCGACCGCTGGTCTCTTTTAGGTCCGTAAACCAGATACCGCCTCGGGCCTTGTGCGGGCTGGATAAAACGGCCGTTCATGCGCAGTTGCTGACGTACGGTCTTGTTAGGAATGGTCTGCGCCAGCGGCATCAGTCCGCATCCCCGGCCGCCGTATCGGGACTGCAGCGCTTCGCGGATCTGCTGGCTCATGCGGTCTTCCTCTATCTGGCTGTCGCCGTAGTGAAGCACACGCACGACCTTACTGCCGCTCTCCGACAGCGAAGCATAGAAAGCGGCAAGGAACATACGGCTGTCGGTCACCGAGTCCACCGGCACTTTGGGGATAGGGATAGACCCGGGAGCCTCTCCCCGGCCCTCCCCTGCAAGGGAGGGAGAAATTATATCAGGAGAAGGTATTGTGTCATGGAAGGGGAAGGCTTCTTTCTCCGTATCAAACACTTCCGCAAGGGTAGGCCAGCGCAGGTCATGGGAGCCGAACGAGATACGCCCGGGCAGCACAACACACAGCGCTGCCAGACAAGCCATCACAGAGGCGATGAAGAGAAGAACTCGATAGGGACGCATAGTTTATTTCTTCCA
>JAFUUZ010000069.1 GCA_017471285.1 Paludibacteraceae bacterium
ACTACCATTTTCTTCATTGTGGAGGGGATGTAAATTTTCTTGCAGAACTGCCACGGCTGGGTCTGAGAGCCCATGCGCCATTCCATCAGCCTGACATTGAGTTCGGTGATACCCTTGTTGATATATACTTGGTCGATATAGTCCCAGTAGTATGACGCGCGCGGGTCAAGATAGAAATACGTGGTATCGCTGTTCGGATAGAGGTTGCTGGACACCACGCCGTCGCCGTAGATATTGAGCGAACGTCCGACGGTGATCTCCCACTTGGCGGGGTTGGTGTAGTTCTCGTCGGTGATATAGCCGCCCACAGGGATGGCAGCATAGGTCTCGCTTCCAGGGATCACTCTGACGGTCATCTCTTTCCATCCGTCGGCCTCACGGTAGCGGCTGATAAAATCACCACGGGTATATACATCGATTTCGCTCAGGTTCTGTCCGCTGAAGATGTGGTCTTTGATGGACTCATTCGCCCAGAGGTCAAAGTCGGGCGGGTTGGGTGTCTCGATAACTATTTTCTTGAGGTTGCAGCCGTTGAACGATTTGTGACCGATAGTGCCTATCATATCTTTCATATAGACGGTCTCGAGGCTGGAGCAGCCTTCGAACATCTGATATATCGGGTCATGGCTTCCCATATATACCGTTTCGAGGTTGGAACATCCGGCAAAGGTGGTAGCGCCTATCCGATTGACTCGCGTCAGATCGGCATAGGTAAGCGCCTTACAGTTCTTGAAGGCATAGGCCCCTATGAGTTTAATCTTCCCGCTGTAGAGCATATCGTCCACACAGTCCTCGTCCAAGCTGACGCATCCGGTGAAGGTGGAGTCCGCCACAATGGTAAGATTCGGAGCATAGACACACTTCAGGTTCGGACAGTATGCGAAAGTGCCCTTGAAGAGGTCAACACCGTGGGTCTGTTTGTCGAACCAGAGCACGGAGGAGGAGAGGGTTATGCCGTACGCACCGCCGAGGTCTTCCACCGAGGGCAGGCTGATTTCCTCGAGTTTCTCGCAGCCGTAGAAGGTGCCGCGCAGACGCTTCACCGTCTCGGGCATCTCCACCTCGGTGAGGTTGGGCAGGAAGCAGCAGGCACCGCCAATCTCGGTGATATTGCCGGTGAAGACCACTTTCTTGACTTTGTCGGCCACTTTGTTGTTCAATCCGAACTGGTTGGTCGTAACGGTGCGGCTATCCCAAGCGATGGCATCGCGGTTCCACGTGCCGTCTGGCAGAATCTGCGTCTGCCCTTCGGCAGGCCAGATATGCATCACGCTGTCGGAGGTGAGCACGAAGTTGCCATCATTGGTTCCTTCATTATACCATACCTCAAGACCTTCCATCTTTTGGTGAAAATCTTCCCAATATTGGGTGGTGAGATAGGCGAGTGTAGCCGAGAAATCATCATTGCGCACCCAGAGGTCAATATCTTTCAGTTTCCGTTCATTGCCATTGCTGTCAAGTACTCCTGCGAAAGTGTATTTGTTAATAGGCAGCGGAGTCGCGTTATAGGAAGCTACATACCCTACTTGTGTTCCTTTGATAATATAATCGCCTATTGACTGCAATTTCTCACCTAAGAGAATTATAGTAATTTCCTTACAATCTTGGAATGCTCTTTCTCCGATAGTCTCCACTGTTGAGAGATATATAAAATTGTATATCCTAAATCCGTGACGATTATCATATTCATTATAAAGCATTTTGTTGTCGCTGTGATATTTGTCATAATCAATCGTGCGGATTGCTTGAAATTCATCATTTCCGGCAAAAGCAAACTTGCCAATCCGCTTTACGGATTTGCCGAGATATACGCATTTCAACCTGCTTTGCTCTGCGGTGGAATAGAATGCATAATCGTCAATCTCCGTCACAGCGTTGGTTGTCCAGATTTCTGTGATATACCTGCGGTATTTCCCCCATGGCTGGTTGGCAGCACTGCCCACGGTGATGTTCTTCGAGAGGGTGAGTATGCCGTCCGCTGTAAGCGTCCAGCCGTTACCCTCGATGGGGAACGCAATGTCGCTCACACGGTTCATCTTGCGCCATTCGCTGCCGTCGGCATCGTAGGAGGCATACTCGCCGCCCGGATAGTGGAGATAGACTTTGCTTAATGAGAGCGTGTTGAAAACATTAGTTTCCAACTGCGGCGCTTTGGCGGACATAAACAGGCCATATTCGCTGTTGTTGGAATCAAGACCGGTTGCGGCAAAGGCGTAAGAATCGATTTGTGAAACTTTCTTTCCTACATAGACTTCTTTCAACCCTGAACATTTGCTAAAAGCACCATAAGGAATGGTGGTCAGATAATCGCCGATAACCGCTTTCGTAAGGAA
>JAFUUZ010000070.1 GCA_017471285.1 Paludibacteraceae bacterium
CGACCTGCATTGTCACATCCTTGCCCGCGTTTACACCGGCTCCTATCGTTATGTCGCCTTTGGTCGCAACCGTTGCATTTACATTCCTGCCTGCCGTGATGTTGTCGTTTACCTGAATGTCACCGGCGCCGACCTGCATCGTCACATCTTCGCCCGCATTCACACCGGCGCCTACCGTTACATCGCCAGTAGTCACCGTTGCATTTATATTCTTGCCCGCCTTGATGCTGTCAGCAATATCGATAGTTCCTTCGCCGATCTGCAGCGATACGCTGCCCTTCTCCGCGGTTACCTTCTTGCCTACGGTAATATCGCCTTTGTCCGTCTTCATGGACAGATTGTTCTGCACCGTCAGGTTTTCTCCAAGGATAATATTCCCCTCTCCTTCCGTCTGGGCATAGAACGTCCCTTTGGCCGTCACGTCATCGGTCACCAGCAAATCGCCGTTCTTCGCAATCAGGTACGCGTCCTTGCCCGACTCCAGTTTCCCGTGCTGTCCAAAGACAATGTTATTTTCCTTCCCTGTCGGATCGTATGTTGCACTGGCAGCCTTCACCGTAATATTGCCTTCTGCGGTGGAGGTTCTGCCGTCAATCGTGATCTGCCCTTCTCCCGTTTCCAGCGTTACGTTCTGTCTGGCCTTTACCGTATCTGCAACCGGATCGTTACCGATATGGATATTGCCTGCGTCCGTCTTCACTGTGATGCTGCCGTTTTTGGATTCTACGGATTTTTCAATATTTACATCGCCGTCGGCAACCGCTACTTTCACATTGTTTTCGGCAACTATGCTGCCTTTCCCTTCGCTGCCCACCGTTACGTCGCCGGTTCTAACATTGATTGCAATGTTTTTACCTGCGTTCACGTCGCCGCCTACCACAACGTTGCCGTCGGTCACTGTTGCGTTTACATTCTTGCCTGCAGTGATATTGTCGTTTACGCGAATGTCTCCGGTTCCGACCTGCAACGTAACAACTTCGTCCGCCTTCACCTCAGCGCCTACCACAACGTTGCCGTCGGTCACTGTCGCGTTTACATTCTTGCCCGCAGTGATATTGTCATTTACGCGAATGTCTCCGGATTCTGCCTTTAATTCAGTAGAACCGCCGGAAGTCAGGTTTTTCCCTACCGTGATGCTGCCTTCGCCGGTTTCCATCTTAATATCGCCATCTACGGTCACATCCACACCAAAAGAGATACTTCCCTTATTCTCAATATCCACCGTCAGGTTCCGTTTTGCTTCCGTATTCCCCGACACTTCAATGTCCCCATTGTATGCTTCCATCGTCAGGTCGCGGCCCGAAATCAGCTGGCCGTTCTGGTCAATGACAATGTTCTGTCCGTCCTTTTCATTCCAGGCCCGTACCTTGATATCGCCTGCTTCGGTTTCCGTCTTGCCGTATACCGAAACCACACCGTTATCCGCACTCAGGGTAATATTCCGTTTTGCCGCAACCGTTTCTTCATCCGGCCCATTGTTGCCAATGATAATACTCCCATCTTTATTGGTAATATTTACGCTGCCATTATCCGAGACCACAGTTTTTACAATATCTACTGTACCTTTGCCGGTCTGGACTGTAATATCCTTATCAGCCTTCACATTGCCGTTTCCGTTATATCCCACGACAACATTCCCGGCGCCGGTCTGCAGGTCTGCCCTGCTCCCTGCGGTAATATCATTCCCCACCAGTATGTCGCCTTCGCCGGTTTCTATCTTGATATCGCCGTCTACGGTCACATCCACACCAAAAGAGATACTTCCCTTATTCTCAATATCCACCGTCAGGTTCCGTTTTGCCTCCGTATTCCCCGACACTTCAATGTCCCCATTGTATGCTTCCATCGTCAGGTCGCGGCCCGAAATCAGCTGCCCGTTCTGGTCGATGACAATGTTCTGTCCGTCCTTTTCATTCCAGGC
>JAFUUZ010000071.1 GCA_017471285.1 Paludibacteraceae bacterium
CAACATTTATTCTAAGGGAATTAAGGTATCTGATGAAGAATACGATGGTGTAAACATTAGCAGAGATGTGTTCTGCGGTAACTGGAATTACATAATAAATCCAATGATAATGCACAAGTAATTTATCGATAGTTCCTAATGCACGAGATGTGTCACATGTACGCGGAGACAGTGCTGCATCTTGCGAGTACGAGCAACAGGGGTATCTACCATAACGGAGTATTCCGCAGCGTTGCTGAGGCCCACGGGCTTGTAGTGGAGCGTGACGCTAAATACGGCTGGTCCCACACATCTCCGAGCGACGCCCTGATTGACTGGATACTTGTCAATGACATACAAGAGATCAAGCTTAACCGTGACGAGCCTACAGCCTACCACATCCCCGGCGGACCCAAGGCGGCGAACGGTGGAGCCGAGGGAGCCAAGCCCAAGGTTGACCGCTCCGGCACCCGGCGTTATGTCTGCCCCAAGTGTGGCACGATTATTCGAGCCACAAGGGAGGTTAGAGTTATCTGCGCTGATTGCATGTTGCCCTTCGTCCAAACCTGACAAGCCCATATATCCCGGTGGCCCTCGGAAGCTGCCGGGGTTTTCGTTGCCTATAAGAGTAAACCTTCAGATTTAATTATTTTCGCGTGGAGTGTGGCCCGCGTCCTGTGTGTCTGCTGATGTTTTAGCTTTTCTCCCCTTGCGTTTTGGCGGTTCCGGCGTATATCCTTCCCGCTGCATCCGTTCATCTACTGCTTTCTTTATATACCCGTTGACTGTTTCGCCCGCTGTTTTAGCTGCTGTTTGGATTTCTTCATACTTGGATATTTGTACATCCAAGGGAATCCGTTTGAGCTTTTCTTTTGCATAGTCCATTCTGTAGAGTGTGTTTTTGTCTCTGGTAGCCATTCGGCATCCCTCCAAAGTATAAATTCTCAATATAATTATAGCACAGCGCCTTAATCACGTCCATGATAAAAATCAACAAAAATCACGTACATATTTTGGCGATTTTTCCATCTCGCAAAACTATCATGTACGTGATATAATTGGCACATAAAGCAAGGGACACCGAGCGGCGGACATACGGGCCGCGAACCTGCGAACGGTACACTGGTGAGTCGGATATAGCACCTATAGTCCAGATCGAACAGGCGGTGAACCCCTATTAAATAGGAGGTAATTCCAATGAAAGCAACTGGCATAGTCCGCAACATTGACAATCTGGGCCGCGTGGTAATTCCGAAGGAGATTCGCCGCACACTTCAAATCAGGGAGGGCGATCCCCTCGAAATCTTTACCGACAAGGGCGGCGAGGTCATTTTCCGCAAATACTCCCACATGGGAGAGCGCTCCCGCCTGGCCGACGCAATTTGCGAAACGCTCCATGAGACAACGGGAAAAGATACGGTCATCTGCGACCGTGATACCATCATTGCCGCGCACGTCAAAGGGAAAAGCCGTCTGGTAGATGCAGATATCAGCGACGCACTGAAAGCAATCATGGAAGATCGAACCACATACCATCATGACGGCTCTGCGACCGTGACGCTGACCGAGTATGAAAATACCACTGTGACATTGGCCGTACCTATAATAACCGCTGGTGACGTGATGGGTTGCGTCGTGTTCGTTTCAGACGATGTAAGCGATTCTGATACGAAGCTGGCTCAGATGGTAGCGTTGTTTCTGGCAAGCCAGATAACGTACTGAGCCACAGAAGGGAGGGCCACAAATGAAACGCCGTCATATCGTGATGCCGGACTTATTTCATCTGCTCAATTATAGCACAATCCATGTACGGGACACGGACAACAATAGTATCTGTGTACGTTTCAAGCCAAGTGCTGCGGTGGAACTGTTCGGATGTGAGAGTGCTACGATTTGCCATTCCGTCAACGATAAAGATTTTCGCTATATAATCGTTTACCGTGACGACGATGAAATCTATGAGCCGGAATATCCCGGAAATGAGATTAACTTTATAAATTCGCTTGCGATTATAGCTTGCGGCCACTATGGGATGGATACAAGATAGAGCATTGGGGGAGCCGGTACAAAAGCCGCTCCCCTATTGATTATATGACGCTACTCTGCTATGCTGGGGCAATGGGAGGTAGAGCGAATGAAAGATAACAGGCAATGGCATGACCCCGGCCACATTGACCACTGGGAGGACATGACACCGACTGAGCGCCAGCATGAAAAGAGCCGAAGTCTAAGCGGCAATGACTGGTACAAGCTGCTGCTGGTGTTCGTGGCGATCTACTACGCTCTGAAGATACTTGCAGGGATAGCAGGATAGGGGCGGCGGTGTCCGCCCTTTTCCGTTTTGTAACTTTTCAATCTGAAGGTTTGAGAACAGACAAACAGAAAGCAAATCGCTTTCGGAAGAGGCTGTAAGAGAAAAAATCTGAAATTGTTTACCGAATTGTTTGCTTTCAACTTTCGTCAATTTCAATAATAGAACAATAATATCATAATAACGGCTATAAATGGTAAAAATCAAGTATTTTAGTAATTTATAATTCGGTTAGTTTTAATACGAGCTTTTCACAAGAAAAACACAGCACGACGATAAGCCCCTGGAGCTATTGCAGTGTCAGAAATATCCTCCGCGACGAATCTTATACCGGCGTCCTGTTCAACCGCAAAGCGGAGATCCGTAACGGGAAAAAGTTTGACATGGAGGAAAGTACATGGCTTCGGCATGAAGGCGGTACCCCGTGATCGTCTGCCGCGAGGATTGGGAAAGGACCCAGGAATTACTGAAGAAGCAATCTCGTCAGGCTTGGGGAAATCGGCCAAAGCATCGCTATGCCGGACTTCTGCGCTGCGCCGAGTGCGGCAACACCTTCGTGCCGCAGATCCGATACTGGAACGG
>JAFUUZ010000072.1 GCA_017471285.1 Paludibacteraceae bacterium
CATGTGCAACTGTCCTTTCCACCAAGAGAAAACACCTTCCTTCCATATCTACCCCGCCCGGAACATCTACAAGTGCTTCGGTTGCGGTAAAGGTGGCGGTGTTGTCTCGTTCCTAAAGGAAAAGGAAGGCATGTCCTTCATGGAGGCTATCCAATACCTTGCGAATAAATATCATGTCACGCTCCATGATCAAGCCGTCGAGGAAACAGATGAGCAGCGCCGTAAGCGTTTATATAGAGAATCCGTCCAGAACCAATATGAAATCGTTCAGAAATTCTACGAAGAGAACATCCGCAATGCCGATAAAGAGGCAGTTGCCGCATATCAGTATGCGAAGGATAGATGGAGCGATGATTTTGTTGCGAATGAGGGCATTGGCTACGCCTACACCTCAAATGGCCCTTCGCTATACGAATATGCGAAGGCGCATAGTTTGTCTATAGAAATACTCAAGGAACTCCATCTGCTCGCCCAGAGCGAAGACGGACGAATCTACGATTTCTTCCGTGGCCGGATCATGATTCCGATACGTGACCGTTCCAAGCACGTCATCGGCTACACTTCCCGCGTCATTCCTGGAGTAACCGACAAAACTACGAAGAAGGGCAACACCCCGCCAAAGTACATCAACTCCACCAACAGCGAAGTCTATTCCAAGGAGAATACGCTTTTCGGTATCGATCAGGCTTGGATTGCCGCTGCATCCCAAGGCCGGTGTTACTGTGTCGAGGGTGCTCCCGACGCGCTCCGGCTGCACATCCTCGGCTTCAAGAACGCAGTCGCTTGTCTTGGCTCGGATTGGACCGACCACCAGTTAGCCCTTCTCCGGAAGCGCTGTGATACACTGTGCTTCATACCGGATTCCGACCCGCCCAAAGCCGGAGAGCAATTCGGTGTCGGCATTAACAAGGTCATCAAAGCAGGAACAAAGGCTTTTCAGATCAAGTTCAAGGTCTTTATCAAGGAGATTGGCACAGGCGACAAAGGCGATAAACGGGATGCCGACAGTTTCTTCAAAACCAAGTCTATGTTCGACCAAGTGCAGGAGGAGGATTTTATCCTCTGGTATGCACGTAAGTTATTCCCGCCGGAGAGCAAGAATAACGATAAAGCCAATGAGGATAAAGCCCTTAATTCAGTGGCTATCATCTCTGATATCCTTTCCTATCTGGAGGAAGGCTTCGAGTTAAACCACTATATCGATCAACTCAATAAGATACACCCTCCCAAGTTGGTTTGGCAAAGTGCTATTAAAGAAGCACGTGTCAGACGTGCGGAGGAACAAATGAAGCAGAACCTGTCCAAGGAACTGGATCTGCTCAAAGAACTCGGCTTCGGTATCGAGTTCCATAGCTACTATTCGCTCAACCAACAGGGAGGGCGATATATATGGTCTAACTTTACCATGAAGCCGCTCTATCATATCAAGGACACGCAGTCAGCGATTCGTCTCTACGAGATGACAAACAAAGACGGTCATCAGGAAACAGTCGAACTTCGGCAGGAAGATCTTATTTCCCTCGCCCGCTTTCGACAAAAGGTGGAATCGCTGGGCAACTATATATGGTTAGCCAAAGAGGAACAGCTTCAGAAACTGAAACAGTACCTCTACAAGGCTACCAAGTCTGCTGAACTCATCACCCAACTCGGTTGGCAACGCGACGGCTTCTTCGCCTTTGGCAATGGTATATATTATAATGGCCAATGGTTAGCGGTGAATGAGTTCGGCATTGTTGCCATCCAACACCCCAACAGTAATCCGGATCAGGAGCCTATCGAATCCAACTACTATCTTCCGGCATTCTCCAAACTCTACAAAGATACCAAGTTCTATGAGTTTGAACGCAGCTTCGTTCACAAGGCGTACGGCAGCGTCACCCTCAAAGGTTTTTCTTCCATGCTTGTAGAGGTTTTCGGGGATAATGCGAAGATTGGTTTGTGTTATCTTCTCGCCTCTCTATTCCGTGATATAATCGTAGATTATACAAAGTGGTTCCCACTACTTAATTTGTTCGGTCCACCACACTCCGGAAAGTCCGAGTTAGGTCACAGTCTGATGTCGTTCTTCATCATCGAGAACAATCCGCCGAATATAGAGAACTCTACCGTGGCGGCGCTGTCGGATGCCGTTGCACAGACCTCCAACGCGCTTGTTCATCTCGACGAGTACAAGGACAGTATAGATATAACTAAACGCGAGTTTCTGAAAGGCTTGTGGGATGGCACCGGCAGAAACCGTATGAATATGGATAAGGATAAGAAGCGCGAGATAACCAAGGTAGATACCGGCGTCATCATTTCCGGTCAGGAGATGGCGGTATCGGATATCGCGCTCTTTACCCGTTTCGTGTTCTTGAGTTTCGATCTGCATACGCCTACCTCGGAGCAGACAGCCCGCTTTGAGCGCATGACGGAAGTCCGTAAGCTCGGCTGTTCGCATCTCACACTGCAGATACTCAACAACCGTTCCTATTTCGAGCAGAACTTCCATACGGCTTATATCTCCACGCTGGAAGATATACAAACTGCCCTCAAAGGCGAGCCGGTCGAGATACGTATTCTCAAGAACTGGGTGGTGCCATTGGCTGCCTTCCAGACTCTTCGTAACCAACTCGAACTGCCCTTTACCTATGAAGATCTTAAAACCATCGCCATCAAAGGTATCAAGATTCAGAGCGAGAAATGTAAAACGAACCAGGATGTCGGAGTATGGTGGAACATCGTTAACTTCTTGGCTTCGCAGGGCAAGATATACGAGCGTTGTCATTACCGCATCGATTCGGTGCAGGAACTGACAACCGACGAGAGCAAGATGGTCTATCAGCAAGCCAAGACTATCCTTCAGATACGAGTTAAAACGATATTTGAACTCTATCTGGAGCACGCCAAGAAAACGGGTCAGAAGGTGCTTCCCAAGGCTTCGCTCGATTACTATCTGGAGCATAGTCCCGAGCTGATTGGTCATAAGCACTCTGTCCGGTTTGATGACATCAAAGATGGCATCGTACAGTATGAGGAAGATGAGAAAGGTCAGCGAACCAATCGCAAGAAGTCGTTTACCGACCAGGTGCTTGTTTTCGATTACCTCGAAATCTGCAAGCGCTACGGTATAACCCTCGAATAGCCGTACACACGTACCCTATTATAATAACAATTAAATCATTGCAATTATGAACGAAGAACAAAATGCTATCCCGCAGACTGAGCAACTGCAAATCGTCAAAGTAGCTACCCCGGAACACACCGGATTGATTAGCGAGTTTCATGTAATCATAACCGACGCATCCGTGCCCGGCATGACGGTCTCCGCATCCTGTCACGCCCAGAACATTGCCGTTGAAGAGGCCCATGATGTGCTCTGGCATCTCTCACGGTTGATCCAAGTGAAGGATTAGCCGTACCCCGCCTAAACCTTAACTTTTCTTCAATTTATTATCATCCCGGACGTACTGCGCTGTGAAGCGCGGTGCGTCTTTCTTTTTTGCCACTCTTCGCACTATTATATATATTTTTCTTTCTACAATAGAAACAATTGCTACAACCTTGATTTTTCTGGGTTTGTGTTGTGTAAATCGCTCCACATTTCTTCCACATTTTTCCACAACTCCTATTCATTTCCACAATTCCTCCACAATAAACCGGTTATTTCTACAATCATACTTTACTTCTTCCCGCATAAATTCAGGTTGTGGAAGTTGTGGACACTGTTTCTTGCCCAAACTATACACCCTTTTCCCTGCAACGATTTCAAGTCCGGTACTCAACCAAGCCAAGCAAGCCCCCATAAAGCCCGCTGTTAGTCTGTCAAGGAAGCCTTGTATCTGCTACAGCAGTTGAAGCACTCAAGCCGTACACACGGAGCACAGAGTTACCTATCAGCCCCGCTCCAGCAGCTGCCATTAACCGCATTGTCACTTCGAGCCTAACCATTTCTTGGCTTTCATGTCCTGTTCCTTGAATTACTTACCCGTTTGGCGATTTATGTCGTTCCTTTTAGCAATGCAAAGGTAGTTGGTTCTTTCCGTATGGCAAGGCTAAACATGTTCCGGCGCTGATCTGCGATAGCTAAAAATTTCTCCAGCCGGTAAACGG
>JAFUUZ010000073.1 GCA_017471285.1 Paludibacteraceae bacterium
AGATGCAACCTCAGTTTCTAAAGAATTTGAGGTGCAAAACAATACGGTGCAAGCAGGCTTGGATAAAGCACGCAAAGGCTTTCAGGAGATGGCCATTTCACTTGGTCAGGAACTGATGCCGGTAATGCGGCACTTCATTTCAACTACGTCTGCAACAATGCGCGTAATGCTTCAGTTGGTGAGATTCATCAAGGAGCATAAAACCGCTATTCTTTCCCTTGCTGCCGCTGTTGCTACTTATACCGTCGCTGTCAATCTCGCACTGATTAAGGAGAAGCTGCACGCAGCATTCATAGCCTTGAAAACGGCTGCACTGCATGTACATAAGGTTGCAGTTCTTGCGGCGTCCGTCGCTTATAACCGGATGACCGGCAACGTCGTCCGGGCAAACGCAGCAATGAAGCTGCTGAATGCAACCATGATGATGAATCCTTGGGGCTTGGTGGCTGCTGCCATTGTGGGTGCAGGTGTCGCATTGGCTATGTACCTCAAAAGGCAGAAAGAAACCACCAAGGAACTAACCATGCAGGAACAGGTGCAGCAGCGTATCGCCGAGGTCGAGAAGAAAGCTGCTGAAAAGTATGCGGAAGAGAGTGCAGAGATCCACATGCTCAATCAGATGGTGCATAACAATGCACTATCGCTTGATGCAAGGCGTAGCGCCTTGGAAAAACTGCAACAGTTAGTTCCGGATTATCATGCTGCGCTTACTGATGAAGGCAAGTTGATCAATGACAATACGGATGCCATTGATGGCTATCTCGCTTCGCTGGAGAAGAAGATAAAGATGGAAGCCTTTGAGGAGGAACTGACAGAGGTGATGAAGAAGAAGATAGAGGCGCAGCGGAAGTTACAGGAAATGGCAGATGCCGAGAAAGAGAGGCAAGAAAATCCTCTTGCGAACATCGAAACGCAGCATAACCCTTATGCTTCGCAGATGCAAGAGCAAGCCGAAGCACTTACCAATAATACAAAGGCTATTTGGCAAGGTCAATTAGACCAGGCAGAGGAATCCATCCGGCAGATTACACAGATGATGAACAAAATGAACGTCAATCCGTTGGAGGGCAAGGTTAAGAAGAAACCCGATGGTGACCCAGCCGGTGGCGGTGGAGGCGATGACGATAAGTCCAAAGGCAAGAACAAGTTCCAAGAGGAGGACGATTGGCGCGAACGCGAGCAGGCCCTTATTCGTATAGCGTATGCCAAGGGCGAAAAGGATTATGACGCATACACCAAGCGTATGCTGGAGATAGAGGTTGAGTACAACAAAAAGAAGCTCGCGCATAAGGATCTTGTCGGTAATGAGGAAGTGACTATTGAGGCCTCCTATCAGGAAGCGCTTAAGAAGCAGAAGCAGAACGCCATCGAGGGGACTGTGCAACAGGAGGAAGAAGCCTATAAGGAAACGATGGCTATCCTTCAGCAGAAGTATATGGATGGCGAACTCTCCGCGCGTCAGTACCAAAACGCGGTCGAGTTGGCAGAACTGGAACACTTGCGCAAAGTGGCAAGTCTTTATGAGGACGGATCCAAGGAGAAGTTACGCGCAGAGAAACACTATCACGATACATCGCTCAAATACCAACAGAAGCACTTGCAGGAAGCCCGGCAAGCGCAGGAGAAAATGCGCCAAGCGTATTTTACCAAAGGCTTCCGCATTACGGACGATGAGTCCTACCAACGGGACATGCAGAACCTGGAGTTGGTATATAGGCAGATGTTGAAGGCTGCCGGTGACAGTAAACGTGATAGGTTACGTGTTGAGCGCGCTTTCTACGAAGCCAAGTATCAGTTGGCACGCAAGTATAACAAGCGTGAGGCGAAGGAACTTAAAAAGTCCTTCCGGGGAGCCATTGACGATAGCATCGCATGGCTGGAGTCCGACGCAGGCAAAGCCATGACCGAATCGTTCTCAACGATCGTCAATCAGATGGGAGCCATCTTCTCCGGCTTGTCGGAAATCATCCAAGCCGAATTGGATATCCAAACGGCTCAGATAGAAAGGAAGTATGACCGGGAAATCTCGTATGCGGAGGGAAATAAGTCGCAAGAGGTCGCTCTGGAGCAGCAGAAGCAAGCGGAGATAGGTAAGGCTAAGCAGGAAGCAAACAGGAAGATGTTTGCCATGCAGGTCCTGCAAGCCGTGGCACAAACAGCCATGTCTGCTATCTCTGCTTACTCCTCGGCTGCTGCAATTCCGATGGTCGGCTTCATCATGGCACCTATAGCAGCTGCTATGGCTGTAGCCGCTGGAGCTATTCAGATTGCTTCCATCAAGAAGCAACAACAGGCGTCCGAGGCGCAGGGCTATATGGAAGGAGGCTTCACCAAACCCGGACGCAAGGACGAACCTGCCGGTATCGTCCATGCAGGGGAATGGGTAGCAAGTCAAGACTTGCTCCGCAATCCCCAAGCACGGGCTATGATTGAAACACTCGATTATGCCCAGCGTACCAACACCATCGGGCGCTTGTCTGCTTCGGATGTTTCGCAGTCTATCACGGCTCCCCAACGAATGGCACAGGCTTCCTCTAATGGCGAACTGCTTGCAGTCGCTGCCGCGTCGCAAGCCTTATCACGCTCCGTCAACGAAATGAATGTACGGTTGCATGAGCCGTTTGTGACTGTGAACACCGTTACCGGTGACACGGGCATCAAGAAAGCCCAAGATGAGTATGAACAGTTAATGCGTAACAAAACCCCTAAATCAAGAAGATAATGGAGATATATGTGGACAATAAATTAGCCGTGCTCAAGAAAGGCACGTCGTTCGATTTCGTTAGCGAAAATCGGTATTTCTCCGGTGCTGACAGTTATTCCTTGTCGATTACGTTCCCACTTGCCGGATGTCCTGAAAACTTAGCTATTTTCGGTCATATAAACCGCAAGGACGTAGTGGCGCAGAAACTGCTTTTTGACTGTGAAATCAGGAATGGATTATTCTATCGTCACGGCTCTATCACTATCACGGAGATAAGCGATATTGAGGTTAAGACACAGTTCCTTGAAGGCAAGTCCGTCTCGAACTATGCCGACGATTTCGATATCATCTATATCAATGAAATGAGCCTTGGCTATCCGGACACATCGCCCTCGTCATTTCCTGCTAATTCGCACATAGCGCATAGCATAAGTAATGGTCTTAATTATCTTGCCTTGCCGTGGGTCAATAACTCCACCGGCAACCTGCAGAACCGGACCAACGATACAGACAACTGGCCTTCGTCGTGGTATTACGATACGCGTGGACTGTCGTTCCAGCCGTATCTCATTTATCTCCTTCAGCAGATCTGCAACGCGGTCGGTTATTCATATGATTTCTCGAAGCTGATGGATAGTCAATATCGCTACCTTATCGTATGCAATACGCTCCCGTATGCGTGGAAATGTTTTAACTGGGCAACGGCTTTGCCGCACTGGACGCTCACAGAGCTGTTTGAACAGTTGGAGTATTTCCTCAATGGGGAGTTCGACATCGATCATGTTTCGAAGCATATATCGTTCCGCTTCTCGACGGAAGCGATTGCTTCGGCTGGTACAGTTGAGTTAACGAACATCGTGGACGAGTTCTCCTCAACCGTGGAGGATGCTGGTTCTTGTAAATACAGGGAATACGTCAACCTCAAATTTGCAGAGTGTAACCACCGGAAATGGAAATACTATTCCTGCAAATGGTTCGTTGACATGATGAAAACGCAGGACGTCATTTTGTCCTATAGTTTGGGCACGTATAATAATGGCAAATTCTACAAGGAAGTAAATGGTGCGCAGCGTCTCTATATAGAGATGAGAGGTGCAGCAGACTATGTACAGGAGGAATACAACGGCTGGAGTCCAAGCTTTCTCTATTATTGCCGGAATGAAGATACATACTTTGTATTGCGCAACTATGGCTCGTATTTGGTTGACTCTAGTCAGCCTGCCAATTTGTCCGGTAATACCCACTATCTGAACACCTTGGAGCCGGTCAATATGTTTGGTGACTCTATCGTCGATGAGAATGCAGAGACGATTGAAATGAAGATTGTGCCGGTATGGATCGATGAAGCGTACGCTGACGGTCAATTCAAAGGCAATGCCTTCTTCTTGGAATGTGGCGAGTACCTGAACGGTGCCAATAATACGATACCATGGGACTATGCCGATAAGAAACTATCGGCAGGCGAAAGTGAAAGGTCGGTAGAGTACTTTGACAAGTTGTATATGGGCTTCTGGACGGGGAGCACTTATAATGCTATGCGCGGGAAGTTACTGTTTCCGGTCATTGACAATGTGCTGACGTACCCGCGTGAGATGGACTTTGAGCTGACAGGCTTGAGTATGCGCCTGCGCTCTAACTTGTTCGGATCAAATGCCAATACGCACCGCATAGCATCCAATAAGAAATACAAGTTCAAGTTCCTTGCGAAAGATATTCCGAATGTTCGTTCGCTGTTCGTCATCCATGGGCAGCGGTATATCTGTGAGAAGATAACCGCTACCTTCACGGAAGACGGAATGTCAGAACTGATGAAAGGGGAGTTTTGGCTGGTCGAGGACTAATCCCCGACCGCCAATCTCTTAGAACTTAGCCGAGTGCTTGCGGACTTTCTCAACAAGGTTGTCATCCACGTGGTCACAGTAGATGGACGTAATGTTGAGGTTGTGGTGGTCTGCTGCTCCCTTGACAGTATTTGCATCTGCTCCATTATCAAACAGGCTGATAATACCCGTATCACGGAGGGAGTAGAGCTGCATGGTGTCCGGGAGATGGCACTGCTTACGCATTTTGTCCCACGTCTTGCGGTACATGCGGGAACTGATAGGCTCCTTGCCGGGCAGGTAGCCGTTACTGATGAGGTAATCATCTTGGTTCGCTCCTTGGATATTGCGTCCAAGTATCTCAATCAGTTCGTCGCTCAACACGGCTTTACGCGAGTACTTTGTCTTGGTTATACTGCCATCCAAGTGGATTACCTTGTGCTCCAAATCAACGTCGCTCACGCGCAGTTTGCTGATTTCGGTCGGACGGATCAGCGATTGGAACACCAGTTCGCAGATGAGCAGATAACCCGGATTATTATTCATAAACCATTCACGCATGATAGCGCGTGCGTCTGCATTAATTATGGTACGCTTCTTGGCTTCTTTCTTCTTCTTGGAAATGCCGTAGAATGGGTTTTTCTCGATGAACTTCTTCTTCACGCACCAAGTAAAGAATGCTTGGGCGCTCACAAGGTTGTTGTTAAAGGTGGCATTTACCCAATTGTTCTTTTGGCGCTGCTCGTCCAGATAGCGGACTGCCATCACATCAGAGAAGTCCTTTAGCAACATATCCGGGCTTCTCTTATCACACCACTCAAGAAGCCTACGACTAAATGCCTTGTAGCCTCGTAGGGTGTCAGGACGAAGATCTTTTTCCACGTCACGGAAATACTGCTCGTAAACAATCTTAATAGGTACTGCGCCCGGGTTCTCCGTTTTGACATCCTCGTTAAAAGGATTCCATCCGTTAGCCAGCTTCATATTGAGTTGGCTACAGATAGTGTTCGCCTGCACTCTGAACTCCATTGCAGTACGACAACGCTTGCGCAGATTGTTTAACCGGAACTTGCGACGCTCTAAGGTTTGGGTGAAAGGATTGGTTACGTAATACTCGATAAACCATCCGGTCGCAATGTGTTTCACTACCGCTGGGGCATAGCCCGCAAAGAGCGGTGAAAATTGACTAAGAGTTGACATTTTTTTTTCTCCATTTTCTTTGCTGAAAACAGAGTTACGATGCCAGATATTTTAGTGCTTTTGTTCGTTTTTTTTCCCGAATTTTTTGAATGAATTTTCGGGACATTTTCGGGCCACTTTAACCGAAAATCCGCCGTAACTTATTCAGTTACAACGGATTAGAGTTTTCGTCTTAAGCTCCCCACGACACTCGGAACCACAATCCGATGCTCTGCCAACTGAGCTAAGACCACCATAAGCGAGCGACCTCAATGGTCGCGACGCGCATTTACGATTTGACGATTTACGATGTACGATTTATCGCCATTTCCTAAAAGCGGGTGCAAAGGTACTGCTTTTTTCTGACATACGCAAATTTTTTTGCTATTTTTTGCAAAAAAAATGCTATACTCGCCTATTCTACTTCAAAATCCGCCCCGCAAACATATAACATGACCGATAATAACGCTCATGATAATGCGAAATAGTAATTCCCGAATGGACGGCTGCATGAATGAAGGTGAAATCGTTTTCGGTAGCCGAAATAACTATTCCTACGTGACCGACTGTGTGGTGATTATGGCGTCCGAAGAAAACGAGGTCTCCTTTGCGAAGGTTCTTAAAGCCGCCTCGGACACGGCGCACCTGCTTGCTTTGTCCCTGCGAAGAGCGTGTGAGGGAAATGCCTGCATGTTTGAAGACATATGATGTAAAGCCGGAGCAGTCGAAGGCTTTAGGACCGGAAGCCCCATAGACATAAGGCCTGCCAATAAAACGTCTGGCATAAGAGATGATACAATCTGCCGTAGTGCCATCCAAAGGCTCAAGATTCGCTTCTTCATCCAATGAATCGCCCATGATACTATCCATGGCAATCGAATACAGGAGGTCGCCCTCTATCTCTGCCAAGAGACTGTCCAACTGCGCTTCAGAGAGACCCAAGGCATCGACATCGAACATCAGTTCCTCCAAATCCGGGCAGCGATAAATCGTATCATGAATATAGACATAGACAGTGTCGTGAACAGGTGCTTTAGCCCACAGCGTGCCAAACGACACACTGAGGGCTAAAGCCAGAAATATTGCACGAACGGACTTCATCGACGATCACGAGTTGAGGTTCCGGATGAGGTACGCGGTGTACTACCGGATGTAGATGTACGTGTTGAGGAGCCTGAAGTAGATGTACGCGTAGAAGTGCCTGCAGAACGGCTTGGAGCCGTCGTAGAGGTACGCTGTGTAGAAGTGGTTCGACCATTCTCATCGGTAGTGCGGATCGTAGTACGTGTAGCACCGGAGGAGTTGACCCTTGTGGTGACAGTAGTACTCGGCGTACGGGTAGCCGAAGACGATGCCGAAGACGACGAACTGCGTCCGGAGGAAGCCGGTGTAGAGGTAGTCGTCGAAGTGCTACGTCCTGAGGAAGCCGGCGTAGAGGTAGTCGTCGAGGTGCTACGTCCTGAAGAAGCCGGTGTAGAGGTAGTCGTCGAGGTGCTGCGACCGGAAGAAGCCGGTGTGGAAGTCGTTGTTGAGGTGCTGCGACCGGAAGATGTCGATGTGGCAGGTGTACGGGTCGTAGCGCCCGAAGCAGAGGCCGCCTGACGGAGTTCTGCGGTGTTACGCACCGAACGTGTCCCCGCAGCAGCCGACGAGCCGGAGGCAGAACCCGTAGTAGCGGTATAGACCTTGGCGTTACGGTTCGAGAACGAGTTCTGCGGGTACTTTGTAGCATAATCCTGACGCGTGTGCGGGCGCGTTACCTCTGTATATTGCGGATAATAGTAAGAGCTTGGATAGTCGCAATGGTGGCAGTAGTGGTGATTATGCATATACGACTCCACGTAAGCCATATAATGGCTCAGATAGACGCATTTCATGTACTCATAATAAGACGGATGGTGACCATAGTAATATGGTGAGTGCCAGCAAACATAGTTAGTCCGGCGCATAACATCCCACATCGGGGGGCGTTTCACCCATACCGGACGCACAATATAATGCGATCCGTAGATATAAGGATCACCGATAACCTCGACATAGAGCGAGGTGGTCTGCGCTTCCGCCACGAGGGTTGCTACATCCTGAAAGACCGATGGCGCCAAGCATGCCTGAATAAGATATACATGACGATAGCCTTGCTGTCCCTCCAAGACGCGGAGGTAATCCACATAACCGTCGTTGTTCAGATCCAGATTATTGATCATGTATCTCGAAGAGTTGAGCAACTGTTCGAACTCATTGACCGACCCGGACTGGGCAAAAGCGGCAGCTACAGCCTGCAGGTCAAGATAGTAAGAGAGGTCGTTGGTGAGAGAGGTTACTTTTACCGTGGTTGTGGTAGTAGGTTTGGAAGGTGCTGTAACGACGGTAGTAGTCTGTACCGGATAGTAAGCGGGTGTAGTTTCACGAACGACAACAGTGGTAGGTTGCTGTTTGACATAAACAGTCTCGGTAGGTGCCGTAGTGACGATACGTACCGGGAAACAAGCACTCAGCCCCAAAGCCAGGGCTGAAAGTGCTATGATATAAAACGAATGGGTTTTCATACGTATAAAAATCAAATGAATTACTCTAATTTCTTCGCAACCTCTACTTCCTCGAAGGACTCCAGGATGTCTCCCGGCTGGAGGTCATCATAAGCTTTGAGGGAGAGACCGCACTCGGTGTTGACACCGGCTTCCTTGATATCATCTTTGACGTGTTTGAGAGAAGCCAGATCGGCAGTCTTGATCACGATGCCGTCACGGATGACGCGCACCTTGTTACCGCGTTTGATCTTACCCTCACGGACGATACAACCGGCGATGGTACCAACCTTGGAGATGTGGAAGGTCTGCAGCACCTCAAGGGTAGCTGTGACTTCTTCTTTCACCTCCGGCGAAAGCATTCCTTCCATAGCGGCCTTGACCTCATTGATAGCATCGTAGATGATCGAATAGATACGGATGTCCACCTCTTCGGTCTCCGCCATCTTGCGTGCCGAACCGGTAGGACGCACATTGAATCCGACGATGATAGCATCGGAAG
>JAFUUZ010000074.1 GCA_017471285.1 Paludibacteraceae bacterium
CAAAGGTGACAAACAGCGTGCGGAGCGTTATATGCGTGAGGCGGAGGAGTTGTTCGCCAAATACAAAGAGAGCGCGGAGTTTGACCCGGCAGCCGAAGCGGCTTTTCTTGCGCACCGACAAGTGCTGGAATATGCCGAGAACGGGAAATACCATATCATGGACTTGGTGCAGTTCCATAATCGCTGGTCGGAGACGGACTATGTGCGTTACCGCGTAGCGGAAGCCAAAGAGCGTTCTATCCGTGACTTGCGTGAACGTAATCTGTACCTGACCATCAGCCGCCAACGGCAGATGATTGTGATAATTATGCTGTTCTTTGTAACTTTGGGCGGAATCCTACTATTCGTCTATCTGTATCGCCGCCGTCAACGGCTGCTTTTGGAGAAAGAGGAAGAGATAGAGACCCTGCGAAATATGTTGGCTTCCGCTGATAAATCGGACGACCGGTTTAGAACTGGAGCAAGCCAACCTGGGGATGGGAATGTGCGCAAACTGATGTTGCAGCAATTGGGGGTCATCAAAACGATTGCCGGAACACCCACCGAAGCCAACCAACAACTGCTTGCGCGTCTCATGGCATTGAACGAGACAACAGCCAATGCCCTCATCGATTGGCAAAGCATTTACCAGACTATCGATTTGGTCTATGACGGCTTCTACACACGTCTTGTTGAGAAATACGGGGACAAGGGACAAAGAGAAAAGGGACAAAGTGACAAGGAACAAAGTGACAAGGAACAAAGTGACCAAGGACTAAGTACCAAAGAGGGAGGACCGGTATTAAACGAAAAGGAAATACAGCTCTGCTGTTTACTCAAAGCGGATTTCTCCACCAAAGAGATCAATATGCTCACTCGTCAAAGTCTCCAAACTATCTACCAGCGCAAGACCCAAGTCCGTCAGAAACTGGGTCTCGCTGAAGCCGAAGACATCACAACGGCTTTATTATAAGAAGAACAACGCTCACAAAGGGCGTTGTTCTTGTATTTCACCTTTACCAGCTCACTCACAATCCGCCCAAAGATACAATAATTCGTCTTAGCCACGAGGGCACGATTGCTGCGAGATAAGCAAATAATGTTTTGATTTTGCAATGATAAATGTGTAAAATAATGCGTTTAAATATCTGTAAATTTGTAAAATAATGCATTTTGATATGCTTGTTTTTGTAAAATAATGCATTTAAAAAGCAAAAATCTGCTGCAAACTATTGCATGATTGCAAAAAAAGCGACTCACATCGCTGTGAGCCGCTTACTTCGTACATCGTACATAGTTCTTCGTACATCACTTGACGTCTTTACTTCGCGGCAAGGAAACAGCCGGCCGCCATGATGAGGGCGGCGAGGAGAAGGGTTGGCGTGAGGTGCTCGCCGAGGAAAAGAACGGAGAGCAGCGCACCGATGAATGGTGCGAGGGCGTAGTAAGTGCTGGTGCGTGCGGCACCGATTATGCGCTGGGCGTAGGTGTAGAAATAGATACTCAGACCGTACGCCACAAAGCCCAAGAGCAGCAAGACAAGCATGTGCTGCCATGACGGAAAGGCATTGTTTTGCGCCAGCGCAAGGAGCAGAATACCGAAGCCAGAACCGAAGCCTTTGAGCGTTACAATCTGCATCGGGTCACGGTCGGCGATGCGGCGCGTGCAATTGTTCTCTAAACCCCAGCAGAGAGTGGCTCCGAGGACCAAGAGCGAGCCTCGCGAGAAACGGAACGCCTCGCTAATAGAATCCGTCTCCACCGACAACAAGAGGCTGGCAACCGTGACCAGACCGATAGCTGTCCACAGCCGCCGTCCCACTTGTTCGCGGAAGAAAAGAAGCGCAATGAGCGCCGTAGCCACTATCTCGAAGTTATTGAGCAGGGCTGTGTTTGCCGCAGAGCAGGTGCGCAGTCCGTACATCATCAGTATGGGCGCTGCGATGTCCAGTGCAATCATTGCCAGCGCGAAAGGCCAGTCCGCACGTTGCAGCGGTTGTTCGGTGACGGTATGGCGCGCACGGCGAAGCAGCATCATCGCCCCGACGCCTATGCCTGCGCCGAGATAGAGGAACGCTGCCGCCATCGTGGGTGCCACCGTCTGCAAAATATGTTTCGATACGGGGGTGCTGATAGCATAGAGCACCGCCGCCAACACAGCTGCACCGATAGCGACCGTGTTGGAATTCAAAGTACGTCTCATAACTGCCAAGCGGTTAGTTCGGCGGTGACGAGGTGGAGGTCACGGAGGGTCTGGAGGCGGAGGTCATACGCCTCGAAGAAATAATCCGACTCCATGAGGTATTGCAACAGCGTCAGCTCGCCGCCCTCGAACGCATGATAAAGCAGTTCGGCAGAGTTGTAATCCGTGAGCGACGCGTCATAACCGGCGAGGGTCTGTTGGAGCGCTTGCGCTTGGTCAAAGAGGCTCTGCAGACGGTTGCGCAGTGCCATACGTGTGTCCTCTTCGGTGCGAGTAGCGGCGAGTGCCTGCGCCTTGGCTTGCCGCACACGGTGAGCGTTGGACCACAGCGGCAGCGCCATGCCGACGGTGAGACCTTGCAGCTGCTGCGCGGACTGGAACTCGCCCATGTAACCGACCGAGAAAGAAGGTGCTGCGGAAGCGCGCGTGAGACGCACCTGCCGTGCAGCGGCTTCGGCGGCGTTATGCTGCGCAAGGAGCGCCGGCATGGCGTTCTCCGCCTCGGCGTACCATGTGTCGAAATCGGACGGGAGCAACAGCGGTTCGTAGTCGGTATGGTCAAAAGGTACGGGTTCGCCTGCCATGCGTGCAAGGTCGGCGAGGCAGGTCTGCCGCTCTATCTGCGTGCGCTGCAGGTCGCCAAGCGCCCGCGTGCGGTTGATCTGCGCTTTGTTGTACTCTAACTGCGTGCATGCCCCTTTCTCCAAGAGCCGTGCGTACGCCTCCGCCAGTTGGTCGGCACGTTCCGCACGCTGCTCGCTCAGACGCAGCCGCGCATTGAGATAGACGAGCCGGACGCAGGTCTGTTTGGCAGCCAAGAGCAGTTGCTGCCGTTCGCGACGGAAACGCAGTTCGGCTCCGGCGGTGTTGATGTCCGCAAGCTTGGCACGGTGGGCATAGACGGACGGGAAATCGAATCCCTGCCGCACGGACACATCCTTGCGGTCATCGCCGGACTTGTCCCACAGATAGCCGAACTCGACCTCGGGGTTATGCGGCGCGAGACCTGTCTTAGCCGCCAGTTGCTCCGCTTCGGCGAGTTGGCGGAAAGCCTGCAGCGACGGGCTGTTTTGCTCCACGCGGTTCAGCACGGGCGTGTAGATATCCTGCGCACTGAGCGACGCGGCGCAGAGGAGTATGATTAACCAATTCTTTCTCATAGCGATACCTCCTTTCGTGTGGCATACCGGCTGTAGATCACCGGCATGACGTAGATGTTCAGTAATGTGGATGTGAGCAGTCCGCCGAGCACAACGACCGCCATCGGCGACTGTATCTCGTTACCCGGCTGGTCACCGGTGAGCACGAGCGGAATGAGTGCCAGCGCGGATGTGAGCGCGGTCATAAGGATGGGGTTCAGACGGTCGAGTGAGCCGCGCATGACCCGTTCGGCGACGGGGACACCCTGCTGCGCCAAGTGGCGGTAGTTGGAGATGAGTAGAATGCCGTTACGCGTAGCGATGCCGAAGAGGGTGATGAACCCGATGATGGACGGTATGCTGACCACGCGCGAGGTGAGCAGCACCGCCAGCACACCGCCGATGAGCGCCAAGGGCAGCGAGAGCATGACGATAGCCGAGAGGGGCACGGAGCGGAACTCGCCGTAGATAAGCAGGAAGATGACGAGCAGTGCCGCGACAGTAGCCCAGAGCAGGATACGCGAGGCGGCTTGGGCACTCTCGAACTGACCGCCGTACTCGACGCGGTAGCCTTCGGGCAGGGTGATTTGACTGCTTATCGTACGCTCCACATCGGCGATGACGCTGCCTATGTCGCGTCCCGAGACGTTCGCGGAGATGACGAGCTTGCGCTGCACGTTCTCGCGGGTGATAGTGCCCGGGCCGTCGGTAGAGACAATCTCCGCTACCTGGCTCAGCGGCACTTTGCGTCCGTCGCGGGTGTCGATAAGCGCATTGCGTACGGCATCAATGCTGTGCGTATAGTGTTCGTTGAGCCGCAGTACGATGTCCACCGACCGCTGTCCTTCGTAGATGTCACCTATTTTCTCGCCGCTGAAAGCGAGGTCAACGAAGCGGTTGAAATCATCGACGGTGATGCCGTACTGCGCGAGGGCGAGACGGTTGGCACGTACCTGCAACTGGGGCGTCTGTGCCTGTTGCTCCACCGCCACATCGACGAGCCCCTCAATGCCACTGACGGTCGTTTTGATCTGATTGCCGAGCATCTGCAGGCGGCTGAGGTCGGTGCCAAAGAGTTTGATAGCTATGTTCGCCCGCGTACCGGAGAGCATATGGTCGATGCGGTGACCGAGCGGCTGCCCCACCGTGACGGCGATGCCGGGGATAGCACCGAGACGCGTACGCATGTCGTCGAAGACCTCCTCGCGGCTGCGTCCGTCGAGCCGGAACTGCACATCCAGTTCGGCACTGTTTACCGTCTGGGCATGTTCGTCCAGCTCGCCCCGTCCTGTGCGTCGTGCCGTACCCGTGACCTCGGGGATAGCAAGCAGTTCGCGCTCCATGAGGTTGCCTAACTCGTCACTCACGTCAAGCGACACACCCGGTGCCGTGACCGCGGAGATGACCGCCGAACCCTCATTGAAGTCCGGCAGGAACGAGCGGCCGAAAGAGAAGAACACACCCACTGCGCTGAGCAGCAGCACGAGGGTCGAGACGAGCACCGTCCGTTGATGGCGGAAGACCCACTGCAGCGACCGTTCGTAGCCGCGGCTGAGCCATGACGTGAGACGGTTGTCCTGTTCGTTGCGACGCAGGTACGTGTCGTCGGTCAGCATGAGCGAACAGAGCAGCGGCGTGAGCGTCATCGCCACAACGAGCGACATCGCCAATGCCACGATATACGCTATGCCGAGCGGTTTGAGCAGCCTTCCCTCCATGCCGGAGAGGAAGAAAAGCGGTACAAAAGCCACCATGACGATAAACGTAGCATTGAGTATCGACGAACGGATCTCCGCCGACGCTTCATAGACGACCGTCAGCACCGGCGTGCGTTCTTCCGCCGGAAGACGGTGGTTCTGCCGAAGCCGTTTATAGACGTTCTCCACATCGATGATGGCATCGTCCACCAGCGAACCGATGGCGATACACATGCCGCCGAGGGTCATGGTGTTGATGTCCATACCTAACAGATGTAGCACGAGCACCGTGCCTAAAAGCGACAGCGGGATAGCAATGACGGAGATGACCGTCGTGCGGAACGAACCGAGGAAAAGAAAGAGGATGACGATGACGAACAGCGCACCTTCGAGCAGCGCCTTGCCGACATTATTGACCGAGGTCTGGATAAAATCCGCCTGGCGGAATATATGCGTGTCGAGGCGCACGTCCTGCGGCAGCGAAGCGGCGATAGCGTGCAGGTTGCTCTCTATCTGTTCGGTCACGCGCAGGGTGTTGATATTCGGCTGTTTGGCTACCGCGAGGATGACGGCAGGCGAGGCGTTCTGCGACGCCGTACCCATCTTCACCGCTGCGCCGGTGCGCACTTCGGCTACGTCGCTCAGCAGCACCGGTTTGCCGCCGCTGAAGCCCACGAGCGCCATGCCGCGCAGGGCGTACTCGTTGCCGAAATCGCGGATGACCCCTCCGGCGGAGTTGCGGCTCATCGTACTGCCGGCATGCTCCAAATCACTCATGCGGATACCATACGCGTCCATCTTCTGCGGGTCGGCAAGGATCTGGTACTGCTTGTAATCGCCGCCGATGATGGTCACTTGCGACACACCGCCGGTAGCGAGAATAGCGGGTTTGATTACCCAGTCCGCCAGCGACCGCAGCTCCATCATAGAGGTGCTGTCAGCCTGCATGCCGATGAGCAGGATTTCGCCCATGATAGACGACTGCGGCGCAAGAACTGGCGTGATACCGTTGGGCAGGGTGCCTGCCAGCGCCACCATTTTCTCACTTACAATCTGCCGTGCCCGATACACATCGGTGCCCCAGTTAAACTCCGCCCAGACGAACGAGAATCCGTACATCGACGCCGAGCGCACACGCCGTACGTTCGTAGCGCCGTTGACCGCCGTCTCGATAGGGAAGGTCACTAACCGCTCCACTTCCTCCGCCGCCATACCGTGTGCATCGGTCATGACTACCACGGTCGGTGCCGTCAGGTCGGGGAAGACATCGATATCCATGCGCTGCCACGAGACGATGCCGCCCACAATGATCAGCAGCGCACCCACGAAGACCGTCAGCCGGTTCTTGAGCGAGAAACGGATAATACTATTGATGATTTCCATAGTTGCTCCTCCTTAATGATGGTGACCGCTCTCGGCGTCTAACCCACCGGCAGCCTGCGCCACTTTGAGCAGCACCGCGCCGCGTGAGACGACCCGTTCCGTGCCCGTGAGACCGCTCGTCACCTCCGTCCGCACACCGTCCGTGTGACCGATGGACACCTCGCGTTTCTCAAAGAACTCCGGCGTCAGTTGTACATACACGAAATAATTGCCCATCTCCTCCACCAGCGCACCGCTCGGCACAATCAGCACCGGACAGCGGTCGTTGGCGAGGATGAACAGCTCCACAAAGGCACCGGGCAGCAGTTCGCCGTTGTTGTCTATCTCAAACACCACCGGCACCAACGGCGCCTCGGTGCTGACGGCATGGCCGTACGACAGCAGCCGTCCGTGGAGAGAGGTAATAGGCACCGCCGGCTCGTCCGGGCGAAGGCGTATGTTCGCGCCCGTAACCGAACCCAGCAGCGGATAATACCGCATCGCCACCTCACCGCGCACTTGCAACCGGCGGTTGGCAGAGACCGTGAACAGCGGCTGACCTGCCGACACGTACGTGCCGTTGCTCACCATCAGCGAACGCAGGAAACCGCTCATTGGAGCTGTTACGACCTGCTTGCCCGACGAGAAATTGCGGCAGAGGTTGTTATAAGTCAGTTCGGCTTGCTGCATCCTCGCTTCCGCGCTGCGCAGGTCTGCCTCGCTAACTATCTTCTCCGCCGCCAGTGCCTGCTTGCGTTCGTACTCACTCTTGGCGATGCGGTAGTCGTTCTCTGCTTCCTGATAGCGTAGCGCAAGATTGCCGTCCGCCATCGTACCGCTCTCTATCGTCAGCAGCGTCTGACCGCTCGTCACCGGTGCTCCGGCACTCATCTGCGCAGCGAGGGTCACGATACCTGCGGCTTGCGCCGTCACGGTACGCTCGTCACCCTGCGCAGGCAGCACTTGCGCCATCGTCCGGATGACGCTGCCCATCGGTTGCAGGCGGCAGGAGTCGGTGGCGAAAGCGGCTTTCCAACTCGCCTCTTTGGTGAACACCACGCCGTTGCTACTCGTCGCTTTGAGGTCCGCAGCGGCATGTTGCGCCGCATGCGCATCGCTATAAATAGTGAACTCAGGCGAGGTCAGCACCTCTTCCGTGCCGTCCGTCCGTACGCGGAAAAGCACCACGCCTTGACCCTCGCGCGAAGGTGTCAGATGCAGTTTGTAGATACCCTGTCTGGTCGGTGCGGTTAGCGTGTCCTGTGCCAACATCTCGCCTTTGCTTACCAACGAAGCGACCACCGTTCCGGCTTCCAAAGGCTTGAAGGAATCGAGAAAAGTGAAGTGTGCTACTATCTCGCTCTCCGCACCTGCCACGAACGGCTCTGCTTCGGCGTACACCTCAAACCGCTGGCTGTACGCCGTCAGTTGCAGCACCTCGTCATGTGCGTGTCCCTCGTGGTGGTGATGATGGTGACACGCCGTCATTGCCATAGTAACCCCTATGGCGAAAACTATACTAAGATTTTGAAATTTCATACTTTGCTGATTTTAATAAACATCTAATAGTTCGCAGAACGGTCTTATAGCTCTGCGGTCTAACCTCTAACAGCGTTAGCGGTCAATGTTTATTCAGCAAGTTGGCGCACGAAGAACCACAGCGCGCGCGATGCGTGCCGCGTACGCATGAATGATATAAGGAATAACGAGCCGCTCCTCCGGCGGCGGATCGTCAATGGTGAATACGCCCAACCAAGGACAAGAAATTGTAAATTGTAAATTGTGAATTGTGAATTGGCTACCCTCCAACGGTAGCACCGGCGCTTCCACCTCCGGCACACTCACTTTGAGCACAGCCCCTGCGCATACCTCGTTTATCAGGCAGTCTTCCGCTTCGCCGTTATGGCTATGCGAAGCGTCGTGGTGGGTATGTGCAAACAGCGTATGTTCGTGTACATGCAGATGCACGATAGCCACCGCTATCTTATGGTGATGATGGTGCGGCACCACCGCATGACCGAGAACCAACATCCCTGCCACCATCACAAGCCATATGCCCATCCGCCGTTTCATTGCGTACCAATTCAGCGTGCAAAATTACTACTTTTTTTTGAATTACACAAGTTTTTCCGCATAAACATCCCCAAAATCCACACAAAGATACAATAATTCGTCTTAGCCACGAGGGCACGATTGCTGCGAGATAAGCAAATAAAAACGCAACGAAGGACGTTTTTGTTCTAAGGAAAAGTCAAATTTATTTCGTACCACTCAAAATACCATTTTCTTTATCTTCATTGTTGATGCGTTGATATCCGCGTGTCGAGGCTCTCGTCCCGAAATCGAGATTGATATTGAAGTTCAGCATCAGCACCTGGCGATAGTTGTGCATGACGGCGGTATTGGCAGTCGGGGCAAGGGCAGACAAGTCCTTTGTGACGGTTGTTGAGCCGTGCGGAGAGAACGGATTAACCATCATAATACCAAAACCAAAATGCTCTGAATTATAGTTGATGCCTATATCGTGCGTCAACTCGCCGAATGTCAGCGTTTCGCCCCACAAGTTATGCTGCGCAGTAACCACATCGGCAAAGAAACGCCATCCATTCAGCAGATAGAAAATGCCGCCACGCACACCGTAATTGACATGCTCATGGTGGTAGTTGTTTCCCTGACTGACCATGTATTTGACAAATGGCGTGACATTGAACATCAGTTTGTTATCAAGCAGTTTAACTTGCACACTCGGCGAGACATGCAACTTGTGATAGCCGCGCTGGTTGTCATACATGCGGATGGCATAAGGCGACCCGTCTATGATTTCCTCAAAGGTTTCTTCCATAATAGGCTTGTTGTCGTAGCTATAGTTTGCCCAAAGGTTGAGATTTACATGTTTGGACTGCCAAGAGAGTTCCATCTCATTCGACACATACATGACAGATTTCAGGTTCGGGTTGCCTCGCCGCATCTGGTACTTGTCGATCTGTTGTGTAATATCGGACAACTGCGACAAAGAGGGTTGGTAGCCGGACACATAGCCTTTGTATTTCCAGAACCAGCCTTTGCCGAAGTCGTAACTCATGGTCAACTGCGGGCGTGCAATCCAAGTGCTTTGTTTCTGTCCGGCTTGGTTAATGAGGGTGTGCATGGCTCCGATACCTACCACATAGGAAAATTTATCTACTCTGTGCCGCATCTCCGCAAACGCATAGGTCTCGGCGGTTGTCATGTTAACGGTCGCTTCGGTACTGCCTAAGTACGTGTTTTTCACCCATTGTTGGTTATGTCGTGCGCCTACGGTGAGCATGATATTTTCCCATTCCTTTTCATAGATAGCTTCGCCGATAAGCGACCACTTGTCTCCTCTCACACGCGATATCACATCGGTCGTATCTGTCGAAGCTGAGCCCCGAAGCGGCGTTTGCAGAAATTGGCGGTCGCTGTGCGTGTTAATATACGTGCCGACCACATCAAAATACAAGTGCTGCTTGTGCGGTAGGTTATGCTGATAGTAAATATCGAGTGACGGTGACTGACTGCTGCTTTTGTCGTGATCGTGTATCTCAAATGAATCCGTTGGCTGGTACAGACGGCTGTCGCGGTCGGATGCTCCGTAAGGTGTATATGCCATATTATCACGCAAGCGGATGTTCAGCATGTTCTTGTCGCCGTTCGTCCAGTTGTAATTCAATGAAACATTTACGGGGTAGGTCTTATAACGTGTCGGTTCTCCTACTTCGTTGTTCTCAACCTTTCCCGTACTGAAATTATAGGTCTCATTATTGGTGCGCGTCCAATAAATATCGTATGGCGAATATGACGCGATTGCTTGCAAGGACGATTTGTTGAAATGCACTTTGCCCGCCAGATAGTAATAACCTATTCCGGGCAGGGTCAAACCGTTTGTACCTGCAAGCATAAGACTGCCGCCGGTGTCGCGGTGCTTGACGATGTAATCAACGACAGCCGCCGCACCGTTGTAGCGCACACCCGGTTGGTCGTGGTACTCCACGCGGATAATATCTTTCGGATTGATGGCTTTAACATCTGCCGTACTTGCCTCGATACCGTTGATACGCAGTTGCACGCTCTCGTCAGAAAGAGTTTTGACGGAGTTGTCAATCGGGCTAATCACGATACGCGGAATTTGCAAGTTCTGTAGCAGGGAAACGCCATCCGACGAAGCCTGTGTCTGCTCTTTGGACGGTAGCAAGATCTGTCTGTCCACTTTCTGAATAATGGCTTGACTTTCCACAACCACCTCACCTAATTCCGTTGCGCCTTCTTGCATTTGTATCGTGCCTATATGCGTATTGTCGTTCACGGCAAGAGCCATACGGATTGTTTCATAACCAATATAGGAAAGTTCAAGAATATAATCGCCATTCTCGGCATTTAGCGTGAATTTGCCGTTGTTGTCTGTCGTGGTTCCGGCTATCTGCACCGTGTCCTGCATCAGCAAGACCGTTGCGCCGATGATGGCTGACTTGTCGTTTGCGTCTTTGATACGCCCGGAGATTTTGGCATTGTTCGCCGCTGCGGTAATGGCAGAGCATAGCAATACCGCAAGAAATATGGTGTGTTTCATTGTTCGTCAAATTTTGTTGGGTAAAGGGCATAGAGCAACTGTTCTACATACTATGGTATGAAGAAATTTGGTAAAAAACTTTGATAGCCGCAGAACGGTCGCTACAAAGCCTTCTTTATGGAAAAGAGTGATAACCTATTGCATCAGCTTGGCGACTTCTTCTTTTGTGAAATTGCCGACGATGACAATCATCGAACTATCCAGTTTTCCGACAGAGCCGATGATCAGTTCGTGCGGCTTGCGCTTATTGGAAAAGATGAACACATTATCCCCTTCCTCGGAATGACTAGTCATAAGGATTTCATATTCATCGTTATTAGAAAGCGTACTGATGTCTTTGTCTATCTGTTTCTTGCCCTGTTTGCTGTCCGCGCTGATGATAAGGAGTTTGTCTATATTACTCAACTTCCCTAAGGAATCATCTCCTGTCGCTGTTTTTATGAAAGATGAGCCAAGATTGAACATGGCTTTGTTGATGCAGACAAAACTGATGCTATCCATCGAAGCATACTTGGTAAATATCTTGTTCTGTGCTTGCGTAGACATTGCACATGCAAGGATACAGATTGCAATAATAATCTTTTTCATAACTATATGTTTTTAGAATGTTATATGTCTATTGATTATTTCTTTTGTGTCTTCTACCTGCTCAAAAGCATTGTGAGTAGGGGCTAAGCATTGCTGCGATGCCTTGGTAATCATCGCATTTGCTTTGTGCAGTTCTGCTGCAGCTTCTTCCGGTGTCTTGCATGTGTCGCGGAATGGGTCTGTTGTGGATGTTCGCTGATGAAATAACACACCGCCACCTATCGCGAGAAGAATAGCCACCGTTGCCGCTACGCGATACCACATCTTCGGAGGTGTTTTCAAACGGAAGAGCACACCTTTGCGCTGTTTGTCTTCCGAGATAAGTGGTTGTATCTCCGTTTGTCCGAGGTTGTTCACAAAAGCGGTTATTTCTTCGGCAATGTCTGCCGGCATTTCTTGGTCGGAAATCTGCGCAAGCATAAGGAATAGTTGCTTGTCTTGCTGCAAATCTTCCGGCACATCCTCACGATGGAAGAAATCAGCCAGCAGCCGTTCTTCATCCGGCGTCGTTTGTCCCTCGTAGAAACGAGAGAGAAGCGATTGGATTTGTTCTATGGTCATGTTGTATGTCATAACTTTGCGGTCAGTTCTTTTAATGTTTTTCTTGCTCTCGATAGCAAGGTGTAAATGTTTTCGCGACTGAAATGGGTCAGTTCTTGTATCTGTTCGATCTCCAGTCC
>JAFUUZ010000007.1 GCA_017471285.1 Paludibacteraceae bacterium
CGCTCTTTGGTAAGTGCCAGACCGTTTGTGACCATTCCCCAAGGATAGCCGCGCGATTTGAGGGCTCGCCCTATGTCCGCCAGGTCTTTGCGCATGAGCGGTTCACCGCCGGAGATGATGATCAGCACTTTATGCGGATCCACGTGCGGCGTGACTTCCGTATCTATGACATGCAGAAAATCCTCCGCAGGCATGTCGGGTGTTTCGACGGACGAGACACAGTCGCTTCCACAGTGGAGGCAGTGGACGTTACAGCGGAGTGTCGATTCCCAGAAGAGCTGGCGAAGTGGGTGTAGCTCTTTCAGGTTTTTCCGCCGCAGGCTCTCAAGCCATAAGGCTATTTTCAGACGCAGTTTCATACGTTTTTCATAATTTAAAATTAACTGTGGCATAGCCGTTATACGGTATTTTGTCTTTTCCTATATAGGCAGAATCATAGGTAACGGGAGCAAAGATATATTGCTCGGGATAGAGCCCGGTTGAATCGGTAGCTACGACGGTTATTTCCGTAGGCACTTCACGTCCCCGATAGCGAATAATCGTATATTGTCCGAGCGAGTCCGTGATCGAATAATTATAGGTCAGAATATCCGGTTCGTTCGGTTCGCGCACGCTGGGCAGAGCGACATATATTCCGCCGAGCGGCTGGTCGGCCGTATTTGTAACCGTGCCCTGCACGATCAGCCGAGGGCTGGCAGAACTATAGTATCCTGATTCCGTACCCGGATTCGTGATCCACCATCCATTATTTCCTTCCAACGGATCTGCAGCCTCGCTCTTCGCACAACCGGCAAAGCCGCTACAGAGGGCAATCATGAACAATATGCATATATTCTTTCTCATGGCCGTTTGTAAAATTTATATGTTGTAGCACCTGCTGTTGTCTCCACCCGCAGTAAATAATATCCCGGCGGCAACTGGGTAATATCCACATCCCGGTGGTAATAGGTATTTATCAAATGCCCGTTCAAATCGGCAATAATGATTCGCAATACCTGTATATAACCGATAAAATCGGTTTTCCAATATCCGATGCGGATCGTATATAATCCGGCGTGCGTAATCGGACAAGAGATCTCTCCATAACTGAGTCCGTAGAAATAATCCTCATTATTACGGTCGCTTTGCTCCTCCCGTATCACGACATAGGAAACAGCGTCTTTCTGCGTTTGGATCAAGAGTGTATTGCCGGTAAGCGATGCTCTGAACTGGTTCGGATCGGTGGGATCAGGCGTACTGCCTGTAGGTCCGTCCATAGGAATATTTTTGAAGACCGACATGGTAAGCGGTATAGAGATCGTGTTATCCGCCCGTGCAGAAAGAACACAGACGAACAAGAAGATTATGTATATCAGGCGTTTACACATCGCTATTCGCTATTTTGCGCAAGGTCGGTTGCAATTCCCGGACACTCACGCCCAAATGTTTGGCAATCAAGTATTTATCTTTTCCTATACCGCTCTCTGCGCGGAAGAGTATCTGCGCCATTTCGGCATACGAAAAACCGATTAAGACCAGCACGGCAATCCTAATTTCCCGTTCCGTGAAGTCTTTTTGTTCCAGTTTATCCACAATACCCGACAGCCGTGCGTTGCAGGTCCGGCTGAAGAGCGGATAGTCATTCCAACATAGTTCCGCTTTCACATCCGGTGCATTGCGCAGCGAGCGGCATTGCTGCTCCAGGGAACCGGTTCTACTCCTGTAACGCAGGAAAAGGACGATCGCCAACGCCACCAAGAACCATAACGCTACGCCGCCGAAGAAGAGTGCCAGGCGTGCAGCAAGCGTTTTCCGAGGCGTCACAAGCGCTTCCTGCGCAAGGAGCATGGCTTCTATCCATTCGGGGTTGTTGCGTTCGAGCGAGCGTTGCACGTCCGCACGTTTGGAAGAGAGGAGACGTATATCATCCGCCACCGCCGCTGAATCGCAGTTCGTCAGGATATAATAAATATCGTCCAGATAGCGCGGGTTATCGGTCCGGGACAACACTTTACGGGCATAAACGACCGCCGAATCATTCTGGACAAGTAACGCAAAAGCCAATGCACGAACCATATCAAGATAAACCGATTCCTCGGGCGGAGACGCGGTACAAAGGAGCGCCGAGTCCAAGTCTGAATGATACAGATATGCCGCAGCCCGGGACTCAAGCACTTTCGCCATCACAGGCGGATCCTGGGAGAGCGACAGGGCAGAATCGATGAGACTCATCGCCGCGGTTTTATCGAAGAGAACGGCTTTTTCCCACGCCATATTATTGAGTGCGTAAGCCTCCGCTACTGTGTCGTGCGCACGGCGGAACTGCTCTCTTGAGCGCGCGTACAAAGAAAAAGCCAGTTCGTGCTGCTCGGCTTTCCGGCACATGGTAGCCATATTGCTGAAGGAGCGCCCTTTGACGGCAAACTCATCGGATTTGACGCGCGTTGCGGCGGTGAAAGCGCGCATCGCCTCCACCGGTTTATCCGCTTCGCGGAACTGTTTGCCCTGTTCGTATAACGCCTCGGCAGAAGGCGACGAGCACGCAGCCGATACCGCCGCGAGCAGGGCAAGACACCCTATTTGAAGTACCTTAATCAATCCGTTTCGTCCGTCAATCCGCTTGCGTTTCTTCTTGTGCGGCAGTTTGCAGCTGCTGCTCCATTTTCTGCTGGTCTTTTTGGAAGTCCGGCTCGTTCTGCCAATATCTTTCCGGAGCCGGACCATAGCAGGCAGCGAAGGTGAATGCCACGCCGGTGAGCATACAGAGTTTGATGCCCATTTGCAAAAACTGGTCTATTAACTTGCGCATAGTTGTAAAAATTATACGTTAAACATTTTCGGCTATTTCTCTGCAGTTTTCTCCTCGGGAGGCATCGGAATACCGTATAACTCCTCAATATCTTCGGTATAAGAAGCCGGTTTCGGTTTTCTCTCCGGCGGCGGACCATATTTCGCCTCCGGCATGGTTTTGCAGCCGCCTATACCTAATGCGCCCAATAATAAGACGATTAGAGCATTGATACGCGTCAAGAATTTATTTTTCATGAACTTAATCCTTTTTCGTCAGTTGGAAATCTTGTTCTATAGTAGCTTTTCCTTCATCCCAATGGTTGCCTTCCGTCACCTCGCTTCTGTCGTACTCCACTTTGACACGTACGGAATCGGGAGCATAGATGCCAGCCGTATCTGCAACGATAATATCCACCGAATCAGGGGGAAAAATTCCTTCCAAGGTACCGGTATTATACTCTCCATCTTTGTCGGTATAAAGTTCCTGCAATTCGGATCCGTACTTATTTTTTATTCGCACGCGAATGTTCTCCACAGGTTTCGCATTTTCGCCGGTCACTTTGCCCCGCGCTTCAAAAGTAGCATAGGGACAGCCATATTCAGCTACTATATCCGGATCGGGAATTCCGTATTTCTGCATCCATCCGCAGCTGCCGAAGCCGAGAGCCGTCAAAAAGAAGGCTATCATGGCATTAAAGCGTGTTAAAATTTTAGCTTTCATAACAGTGCGATTTAAAGATTATATTTGCGTGAACGGGATTTCGGTTGCAAAGGTACAACAATTTTGTGATATATGCAAATTTATTGCTGAATTTCGGGCTCTATTTTTTGAGATACTGGTAATACACGACAGGCCCTTCGTCTCCGCCATAGGATTTGAACTCCCACTCCATGGTATTTTTGGAGAGTTTATGGATGGTAATGGGCGAGAGTCCGCCTTCCAAATTGCTCGGTTGGTCATACAGCCCCAGAACAGTTAGTAGCCATTTGCCGTCCTTCTGCTCCGCCAAGGAGTAGTTATAAGGCGGTACCGGTAAGAGATATCGCGCATGGCTATTCGATATAATAACCAGCGAGTCATTCAAAAAATCATACGAATCGAGGCCCCAATGGAAATACTCCGTCTGTGTGACTACACCGCCGAAACCGTCTCCGTTGGTCATGGTCTCTTTGACCACTTGCCAATTCCCGAGAAGCAACTTGCGGTTGTTGTCGTTCAGCTCGGGCGGGTTCGCGTTGCAGCCCGTCAAGATGATCGCGCATAAGAGCGTGAGAATAAAGAATTGTGCTTTCTGTGCCCCGAGGACACGATTAACTGTATCTTTCATATCGCATCAATTTTGAAATCCGGAGCAAAAGTAGTGCTTTTTTGCGGGATGTGCAAATTTTCGGGTTGGGAAAAAAGTTGGGATTCTTTTTTTAGCAAGCCGGACAGCCCTATGCAGATGGCTATAAAACGGCAGGCGGTTCTTTGCGAATGACAGCACGTATGAAATTATCTATGCGCACATAGATGGTGTACGTTCCGTCTTTGGCACGCGGAGCGATAGGATCGGGTTTGCCTTTGAGCTGAGCTTTGAAACGAGCCACATAAGAATCCAGGAGAGCCTGTTTCTCAGGCGGCAGAGGGGTTTTGTTTTTGAGTGCATCAATGAACTCCTGTGCGGTATGCGAAGCTTGCCCGAAAGCGGTCATGTTAGCCCGCTCCCGCAGGAGAATGGGGTTGGCTTTATAGTTACGGGGTCTGGGAGTATATGCCTCCAGACGCCCCACTTTTGCCACCGTACCATCGTACAGATAGAAAGTTTTGCGGCGCTCCACGAGTCCGTTACGGGCTCCGATGATTTCCTCAATGTCAGGTGAGTGTTTGATTTTAGCCATATTCGCGTTTGAGTGGGGAATTAGAATATTTATGATTTCTCAGCCCCGAAGGGGCAGGATTAGTCGGTCATTTACCATCTGTTCATCGGGGGATAGTGGGCGGAGTCTCAATTACCCCTGTTATCTCGCACTTATCGCGCACTTATCTCCCACTTATCACGCACTTATCACGCACTTATCACGCACTAATTTCAGTTCTTGTTTCCTTTGGTATTATATACATAGTATATAATACTGTAGATTTGATCAATTTCCGGTGCAAAGATATAAAAAATATTCGGAATATGCAAATTTGGGAGGGATTTTTTGCAAAAAAGCGGCATAGGTGGTGGTCTTGGGGTTAACTCTATAAAGATACAAAAGATATGATGCCACACGCCTATACCGCAAGTTCAATAGCACAAAGAAGGGCAGCCGTCAAAGAAAGCGCGAGGCAATATACATAAAGAAAGCGTGCGCTTCCTGATGCTTCCATTTGATTGTTTGAGGTTCTGGACTACCTTATTAACTCAAATTTATGCACGGAAAACTCACGCTGAAACGTGAGCGTACATAAAACCATGCTTGAGTTAATAATTGTTGAAAGTGTCCAGTTTTCAAACAACCAAGACCCGGTTCTTACGCCATAAAAAACATTTGCGAGTGCAAAGGTACTGCTTTTTTGCGAAATATGCAAATCTGGAAGGGATTTTTTTGAAAAAAGCGGAAATTCCGTGCCACAAGGAACAAAGAAAGCGTGCGCTTACCGATGCTTCCATCTATTTTGGCACGAAATTTGTTATAAACAAATGTAGTAAATTAAAGTACGAAGGACGGATGTACGATGTACAAAGGGAAGGGAAAGTTGAAAGAGACAATAAACACTATATAAAATTATGCAAGTAGATATCAGAGAATTGCAAGAGCGCGTGGAGCGCGAGAGTTCATTCGTAGATGCCCTGACACTGGGCATGAACCAAGTGATCGTAGGACAGAAACACCTTGTGGAGAGTTTGCTAATCGGTCTGCTGAGTGACGGGCATATATTGTTGGAAGGAGTGCCGGGCTTGGCTAAGACCTTAGCAATTAAAACACTGAGTGACCTGATAAAGGCGGATGTCTCTGCCGCAGGGGCGCGATCGACTTCGTCGTTTAGCCGTATTCAGTTCACACCGGATCTGCTGCCGGCGGATGTACTCGGAACACAGATTTACAGTCAGAAAAGCGAAGAGTTCAAGATCAAGAAAGGTCCTATCTTCGCTAATTTTGTGTTGGCGGATGAGATCAACCGTGCTCCGGCTAAAGTGCAGAGTGCGTTGCTGGAGGCGATGCAGGAGCGTCAAGTGACGATCGGAGACGAGACATTCAAGTTGGACGACCCGTTCCTGGTTCTGGCGACCCAGAACCCGATCGAGCAGGAAGGCACCTACCCTCTTCCTGAAGCGCAGACGGACCGTTTCATGCTGAAGGTCGTGATCGGTTACCCGAAGAAAGAGGAGGAGCAGGCGATCATCCGTCAGAACATAGCCAGCGAGAAGAAAACCGTTCTGCCGATCCTCTCTACCGCCGACATCATCAAAGCGCGCAAGATTGTGGAGGAGGTTTATCTGGACGAGAAGATCGAGAAATACATCGTTGATATCGTCTTTGCCACCCGCAATCCGGAAGAGTACGGTCTGAAGGAATTGAAACAGATGATCGCCTTCGGCGGCAGTCCGCGTGCTTCCATCAACCTTGCGAAAGCAGCGCGCGCGTATGCGTTTATTCATAGGAGAGGGTATGTGACTCCGGAAGATGTGCGCGCCGTATGCTACGACGTGCTCCGTCACCGTATCGGCCTGACCTACGAAGCCGAAGCGAACAACATGACAACCGAGGATATAATTACGGAGGTGCTGAACGCGGTACAAGTACCTTAAAAGACCGCTTCGCTGACAGAGTACAGACCGCTTCACTGACAGACGCCAAGTGGGCGACCGAATTACACCATGCGGATGGTAAATAGGTCTGTCAGAGAGCGAAGCGAACGGTCTATAATCTGTCAGAGAACGAAGCGAACGGTCTATAATCCAATTTTTATGACTTCAGAAGAGTTATTACAAAAGGTTCGTAAGATAGAGATCAAGACTCACGGGTTGAGCCGGAATATCTTCGCAGGCGAATATCACAGCCAGTTCAAAGGCCGCGGTATGGCTTTCAGCGAAGTGCGCGAGTACCAACCGGGAGACGACGTACGTTCGATCGACTGGAACGTCACCGCACGCATGAACCGGCCGTACATCAAAGTCTATGAAGAGGAGCGCGAGTTAACGGTAATGTTGCTCGTCGATGTCAGCGGGAGCCGTAATTTCGGTACGGTAAGCCAGATGAAACGCGACACGATGGCCGAAGTAGCCGCAACACTCGCATTCTCGACCATAGAAAACAACGACAAGGTGGGCGTGATCTTTTTCTCCGACCGGATAGAGAAATTCATACCTCCCAAGAAGGGAAAGAGCCATGTGCTGCATATCATTCGCGAGCTGCTGAGTTTCGAACCGGAACACGCCGGTACGGACGTCAATGCGGCTCTGGAGTTTCTCACCAATGCGCAGAAGAGACGGTGCACGGCGTTCCTGATTTCGGATTTGATGGACCCGAAATTAGTCGAAAGTCGAAAGTCGAAAGACCGCTACGCTCAAAGCCTTGTAGATCCCGTCATCATCGCGAGCCGGAAACACGACCTGAGTGCTATTCAGATCTACGACCGCCGGGACGCGGAGCTGCCGGACGTGGGATTGCTGAAAGTGAAAGACCCGGAGACAGGTGCGCGTGTATGGACCGACACCTCCGAGGCAAGCGTCCGCAACGCTTACGCCGCGGCTTGGCGAAACCGGCAGAACGCGCTGGAGGAGATATACACCAAGACAGGCATGAACCATGTCGAGATCCGCACGGATGAAGACTACGTGAAAAAGCTGATGATGCTTTTTCACAATTGAGAATTGAGAATTGAGAATTGAGAATTAATGTTCGCGCAATATGCGCGAAAAATGCACAATGTTTAATATTTTATTAGCGATAGTAGTGAGTGCGAGTATCGACTCGACGATGCTGATGATCGGTGACCAGACGGACATGCACCTGAGCGTGACGCATGAGGCGGACGAGCAAGTGCAGTGGCCGGTTTTCGGAGAGAGTCTGCAAGACGGGATCGAGATCGTCGATCGCTCCGCCATAGACACCACCACCCTTCCTGACGGACGGCTCCGGATTCATCAGGACCTGAAGCTGACGAGTTTCAAGGACAGCCTCTTCGCCATCCGTCCTATCGCCGTAGTGAGCGGCGAAGACACCTTCCGCACCGACCCCATGGCACTGAATGTCGTCCAGCCGTTCGAACTGGACACGACGCTCGCCATCACCGATATCAAAGATATTGAGAACGCACCGATTTATTGGTGGGGAATTATCCGGTGGATCTTGATCGTGCTGCTGTGCTGCGGGTTGATCTCGCTGGGTTTCTGGCTCTGGCGCAAGTATGACAGTTACCGCAAACGCGAACGGGAAGATCCTATTGATCCGGAACTGCTGCGTCCGGCGGACGAGGTGGCGCTGGAGAAGCTGGATGAGATCAAGGCGCAGAAGATTTGGAAAGACGGCAAGGTGAAGGAATACCAGACCGAACTGACCGACGTAGTACGCGAATACATCAGCCGCCGTTTCGGCGTGCAGAGCACGGAGAAGACGAGCGACGAGACGCTGCACGAGATGGAAGCCATCCTCGTGAAAGGACAAAGGGACGATGTACGATGTACGAAGGAAGAAGGCAAAGCGCTCTATGAGCGGCTGAAGAAGATGCTGCAGACAGCCGACCTGGTGAAGTTCGCCAAATGGCACACTACGCCAGACGAGAACGAGCAGTCTCTGACAACCGCATATGATTTCGTGAGGGGGACAACCCCAACCCAAGTTGTTCTACGGACGGCCACCGGCAGTCCGATCGAGCAGAGCTCTTCACCCGCGGAAGGAGGGGAGGAAGATGCCCCCCAAGCATAAATGAACAAATGGTAAATGAATAAATGGTAAATTGTTATGACATTTGCTAATCCGGGATATTTATTCTTATTATTGCTGCTGTTCCCTATCATCGTCTGGTACGCCTATGAGTTGCGGAAAGCCGACGCGAGTGTGCAGATCAGCGACACGCGTACGCTTGCGGCGCAGCCGAAGAGCTGGCGAATATGGCTGCTTCATGTGCCTTTCGGGCTGCGCGTAGCCGCCGTTACCTTATTAAGTATCGCGCTCGCGCGACCGCAGTTGACCAACCGCTGGTCGTCGGAGAGCACGGAGGGCATAGACATCATGATGGCGCTCGATATTTCGGGTACGATGCTGGCGGAGGACCTGAAGCCCAACCGCCTGGAGGCCGCCAAACAGGTAGCCTCGGATTTTGTGATAGCACGTCCTAACGACCAGATCGGTCTGGTCGTCTTCGCCGGCGAGAGTTTCACGCAATGTCCGTTGACAACCGACCACGCGGTGCTCGTCAACCTCTTCAAATCCGTCGAATACGGCATGATAGAGGACGGAACGGCAATCGGTCTGGGTCTGGCTAACGCAGTCAACCGCATGAAAGACAGCCAGACCAAGTCCAAAGTAGTGATCCTGCTGACGGACGGAAGCAACAACCGCGGCGACATAGACCCGCAGACAGCGGCAGAGATCGCCCGCAGTTTCGGCATCCGCGTTTATACCGTAGGCGTCGGCAGTTACGGTCAGACGCGCGTGCCGGTACAGACCCCGATGGGACGCCAGTACGTGACGATGGATTCGGAGTTTGACGAAGGCACTCTCCGCCGGATTGCCGAGACCACAGGCGGCCAGTATTTCCGCGCAACCGACAACGGCAGCCTGAAACGGATATACGAACAGATCGACCAGTTGGAGAAGACCAAACTGCGTGTGCGCGAGTATGCGAAACATACGGAGAACTTCGCGCCGTTCCTCTACGCCGCACTCATATGCGTGCTGCTGGAGGTGATCCTGCGATACTTCGTCCTGCGGACGATCAGCAATTAGCAGTCGAAAGAAAAAAGACCGTTTCACTCAAAGAAAAAAGCAAAAAGTCGAAAGAAGAAAGCTATGTTTAGATTTGCAAATATGGAAATGCTATGGCTGCTGGTGACGGTAGTGGTTCTCGCAGTAGCCTATTTTTGGTACACGCGCCGCAAGAGGAAGCAGTTGGAAGAGTTCGGCGATGCGGAACTGATGGAGCAGCTGATGCCTAATGCCAGCCGTATCCGTCCGACGGTCAAGTTCTCTATCGTAATGGTAGCCTTGACACTGCTGATCATCGCCGCCGCACGTCCTCAGTTCGGTCAGAGCGAGCACACCGAGAAACGCCAAGGCATTGAAGCCATTGTGGCACTCGATATATCCAACTCCATGATGGCGGAGGACGTAGCCCCCAACCGTCTGGACCGTGCCAAACAGATGCTGTCCAAACTAATGGACAGTATGGTGGATGACAAAGTGGGTCTGGTCGTCTTTGCCGGCGACGCATTCGTCCAGCTGCCGATCACCTGCGACTACGTCTCCGCGAAGATGTTCCTCAATTCCATTAAACCGGAACTCATCAAGACCCAAGGAACGGCGATCGGCGCGGCATTGAGCACCTCTATCCGTTGTTTCGGAGAGCAGAGCGACGCCAGCCGTGCCATCATTCTGATCACCGACGGCGAGAATCACGAAGACGACGCCGTAGCTGTTGCCAAACGCGCCAAGGAGGCAGGTATTCAGGTGCTGGTAGTAGGCATCGGCAAACCGGAAGGAAGTCCTATTCCCGTGCCGGGAACCAATAATTTTATCAAAGACCGGAGCGGTAATGTGGTCGTCAGCCGGCTCAATGAAGAGATGTGCCGCGAGATAGCACAAGCCGGCGGAGGTATCTACGTCCGCTGCGACAACACCAATACTGCCACCAAAGCCATCCAGAAAGAGCTGGACAAACTCGGCACGCAGGAGATTGAGACGCAGGTCTTTACCGATTACAATGAGCAGTTCCAGAGTTTTGCACTGATCGCATTGCTCTTGCTTGCGATTGACTTCTTTATCTTCAATCGCAAGAACAAAGCAATCACCCGTTTGGACATTTTCGGAGAGAAGTAACAACCCCACCCATCCCTCCCCTCAAGGGAGGGCGATTATACTAGTTGGAAGTTATGAATAGAAAGATATTTAGCATATTAGTAGTATTTTTACTCACATTTAGTTCAGCGTCTTTTGCACAGAAAGAGTCGAACGACGTGCGCAAAGGAAACAGTCATTACCGCCAGCAGGAGTTTACCGAGGCGGAAGTGGATTACAGGCGCGCAATAGAGACCAACAAAGACAGCTACGAAGCGCATTACAACTTAGGCGACGCATTGTTCAAGCAGGACAAGTATGCGGACGCACAGACCGAGTTTGAGACCGCAGCGAAGATGCTGGACAAGAAATCCGACAAAGAGCGGTATGCCAAGTCGATGCACAATATCGGCAACTGCAACTTCGCGCAGCAGCAATACGACAAGGCGGTAGCCGCTTATCAGGAGTCGCTGCGCGCGAACCCGAAGGATAATGACACACGGTATAACCTGGTAAAAGCAATGGAGTTGTTGCAGCAACAACAGCAACATCAGCAACAACAGCAGCAAAACCAGAATCAGAATCAAGACCAACAACAGCAACAACAACAGCAAAAGCATCAAGAACAAAATCAGGTCCAGCAGCAAGAGCAACAACAGCAACAA
>JAFUUZ010000075.1 GCA_017471285.1 Paludibacteraceae bacterium
AAAACCATGACAATCATCTAAAAAATGTATTATTCTGAACCGCTCAAAAGTCCCAAAAACATGATAAAACCGGGACTTCCCAGTCCCGGTTCTCAAGCGCCCGCGAGGTGACTCGAACACCCGACCTACCGCTTAGGAGCTCAGAAGAGTTCTACTCATCCTCGTCAGGCAAAGCTATAAATTGTCAGGAATTGTAAGGCTTAGAAACGACTCCGCTGTCTTTTTGAGTTCGTCTCAGATCGTCTCTGTAAGCCCGAGATTTGCCCTGCTGATTAGCTGGCGATTAGCACAGCTAATTTTAGGGTTCAGTCTCCGTGAAACTTACCAGTCATAAACATTGGCTACCATTGCCGCTTCTTGCGGAAATGACAGACAATATTCTCTTGACCAGATATATGATTATCATACACCGCTAGGGTGCAGAAGTCTAATACTTTTGGCTTATTTTCTCCGTTTTTACAGGCATTTTGAGCAGAACCCTGAATGACTCCGGTTTGCCTGAACGCTATAATAAAATACACGAGATAATCGCACGCGTGCGTTTTCGTGCGTTTATATCACTTCATAATGTGCTGCTCTCCCGCTTCCTGCGAGGGTAAGTTTTCCCTTTTCGGTGAGTTTTTTAAGTATTCTATATGCCTGCGACGGGTTAATTCCCAATAGATCAACAACATTCTCGCGGGTTACAGACCCATTCTGGGTGACTGCCAGTTTCATAATCAGTTCTTCGTATTTTATTATATCGATGCCTGTCTGCCTGACGTAGCCAACCATATTATCCTGCTCACGATAGACTTTGGAACTTAAAATGTATGTCCTGGCAGTTGTGTTGCCTATTGCTTCTACAAGACCTGCCTCAACCAGTTTCTCAACATTTGCTTTTGTCCGAACTTCGCTAACGTAAATTTTATCTGCCAGTTCATGTAGCGACGCTCTCCGAACAGACTGAAGAGCAGAGAGGATCAGCAATGAGTTTATAGGAAGTGATCTCCCCAACCTGTTCTCTTCATTTGAGATCATTCTCGCAAACGGCAGATCAGGTTCGGCTCGCTGGATGAAGAGCTTTACGTTATTCCCGGTTGTTTCTGAATAGTCCGGCAAAGGCCTCCCATAAATAATAGAGCCTTCATAGATGCGATCAATACCACGTCCGGTTTTTTCCGCCAGACCGATACGTTTCAATGCATCAGCGAGAACCGGGTTTCTGCTGCGAGGCTCTACCGTCAATAAATTCTCTAAAGTAATGCCTTCTATAAATCCACCCGGACTGCTAATGGTCAATCCTTCGTCTTCAATGGCTACACGGACTGCCTGCAGCACAGTATAATCTCTGTGGCAGAAAGCATTTACCAATCCTTCTCGAAAGGCTGCTTCAGAGAACTCCGGGATTGGAATCCGAAAGAGTCCATACTCCATTTCGCGCTCCGGATTCCAGGCTTTCATATATCCCTCAAATAATTCAAATGTGGCCAGCAGAGGTTTGGAATATTCCTCATTTACCCTGACTTTTGTACCTTCCAGGACCTGAAAGGCTTCTTTAGCAGTGGGGATATATTCTCTGATTTTCTCTTCTTTTCCAATCAGAAGAAGTCCGGTGATTGTTGGTTTTAAAGCACCATGATCTTCTTTAATCAGCTGCAGTGCCTTATCCAGTTCTTCATCAGATAAGTCTGTCAAAGTACGGTCACCTTTTCGGTATTTAATAATATTTCTTAATCTGATTCGCTCATTCGGATCCAGATCATCTATACTTGACTCTTCAATAACCTGAGCAGAGTAGTCCAATAGATTTAATTCCGAGAGTCTGCCCGGAATCTCAAAAGGGTAGAGTGGTACATTTTCAGGTGTTCCGTCAAGCTTTAATCTTCTTTTTAATATCTTTCCATCTGTTGTTGCAATGATCGTTCTGCACATAGGTATTTCTATTTTCAGAACGGATAGGCCTTCTTCCTCTATGATTTCCGCCCTGACGGACACAGATGGAATTGTTTTATTTGCGATCAGTGCCATAGCACCAACCGGATCCTGCCTCTTTTTGCCTACACCTGTGATTTCACCATCGTCCTCGACACCCAGATATAAATCACCACCCTGTGTGTTTGCCATTCCAACTATTTCATCAACCAGATCCGCATCGCTGTATCCGGAGCGATCGCTCTTAAACTCAATAGTCAGTGACTCCTTTTCGGGAATCGTTCTCATAACATGCACCTCCAAACACACAATAACATATTCCGTGTGTTTAATCAACAAAAAGAAACGCACGCGTGCGTTTCTTTTTGTGTCACATTTTACAGGGCCGTTTTCCCCGGAGTTTTTCTGTCTGCGGAAGGCGCGGCACGTTCGCTTTGCAGGTTTGGCTTGTGCGGCGATCTGTGCCGCCAAGCGCTTCGCCTTTCACCGCAGACAACCCGCTCCCGCAGGGCGAGCGCCATATCCGGTGAAGATTGCACGATGGTGCCGTTCGCCGCCCTTCAAGTTCAGCGGAACACACCCATGCCATCATGGCTTCCCGCGCAAAGTCGGCCGCGGTGCAGCCGAACTGCGAGGCCTCCTGCCCCGCCGCCGCGGCAAGGCGCTCAACCCAGCTTCCAGATCTCGTCATTGTACTGCACGATGGTGCGGTCGGACGAGAACCAGCCGGCGCGGGCGATGTTCACCAGCGCCTTGCGGCTCCACGCGCGCTCGTCGGCCATGTCGGAAAGCATGCGCGCCTTGGCGGCACGAGACTCGGCAAAATCCGGGAAGGTCATGATCCAGTCCCTGTTGGTCAGCTCGGCGTGCAGGCGCTCGAGGCTGGCGGCGTCGCCGGCGGCGCGCATTTCGTCGCCGCGCAGGAAGTCCACCGCCTCGCGCAGCCCGGGATCGGCGGCCAGGTACGTCTGCGGATCGTAGTCGCCGCGGGCATAGGCGGCGATGATCTCGTCGGACGACCGGCCGAAGGTGTAGATATTCCCTTCGCCCACCAGCTCGGCGATCTCCACATTCGCGCCGTCCATGGTGCCCAGCGTGACG
>JAFUUZ010000076.1 GCA_017471285.1 Paludibacteraceae bacterium
AAATAACCTATCTCCACTTGTTATACTTGGTCCGAGCCAAATCTTATTATCTCTTATCAAAGGGAAAACCTCTTTATAGGAAATAGCGTTAATATTGCCAATTATCAAAAACTGTTTCTTGCCTTCCATAATCCATGCAAGAAATTCCCGGAATAGCAAGAACGGCGGGTTTGTGATAATAATATCTGCCTCATCGCGCAGAGCTGTTACTTCGGCAGAACGGAAGTCGCCGTCACCTTCGAGGTAACTCCATTGCAGGTCGTCAATGTCAATCCGACCGCTGTTGTTGGTATCGTGCGTAAGTGTAAATATTTTGCCCTTGATACGGCTTTTCTCTACGTTGTACAACGGATTCTCCGTTTCAAAGAGTGTCGGTTGCCAGTCGGTTTGGTACTTTTTGCTTTCTATGGCGTATGAAGTGGAAATGAGTTTCTTCAGACCGAAGAACTCAAAGTTTTGTGCAAAGAACTTGGTAAAGTTGCTCCATTCGGGATCATCGCAAGGCAACAAGATTGTCTTGCCCCGAAAGACATCGGGGTTGTATTCAATGTATGCGTTTACTTCTTTCTGTATGTCCGCATACTGGGTGTAGAACTCATCGTTTTTAGCATTCTTCGCTGCTCCTAAATTCGCGTTTTTTGCCATGGATAAAAGCATTTGGTCTTTGCTCTTATCTGAAGGCAACAAAAAGAGCGCGAACTATTTGTATTGCCTATATCGTTCCACTGGTTCTGGTAAACCAAACTATACAAATATACGCACAAATAGTCCACGCTTTCGCGTGAACTTTTGCTTGCTTATTCTCGTATAGTTCATTAAATTTACCAGATTTGTGGAACTGAGAATAAGAGCTAAAGCTCTGTTATTATTTTAATATGTTATAGCGCAACGCTTTGCGCTTGTCTTATGTCATTCTGTTTAACGTCAGAGAGTGACGATATTTTTTTCTTTATTTTGCCATCAATTGGCGTTGGACGCTGCCGATGTTTTTATGCTGTCGCTGCATTCATCATCTCATATAAGTATGCCGGGCTTTGGATGTAGAGTTCGCTCTCCTCGTCTTGCAAGGCTGGCATTAACGATGAGTTATAGACACGTTCCATCGCCTGCTCCAAAGTACAGCCGGTATCTTCTATCACATACCGAACCAACTCGCTTATCGCGTAGTCCGTCAGATAGGTTGCTATTTGTTGATGGCTTGGTTGGGTCATAGGATTTCTACTTTGGTTTGTTCCGTGGTAAAGAATCATGCCAGTGTTCCTCCATTTTGGCGGCAAACGAGTATCATGTCATCAACAGTATCATCCATTGACTGCAAGTGCTCCACATCATAAAACTCCACTAAAAAGGCAAGTGCTTTATGCTTTTGCAGATAACGGAAAGCGGCTTGCCGTGTCATGGCAAACCTGCGTGCAAATGCCTGTATCGCACTTGTCAGAAATGGAATTTCGTACTTGCTCATATCAACTCTTTGCAACTTTTGGCTGCAAAGTTACAATAAAAAAATGACATACGCAAGGGCGTACATCATTTTTGTGCTATTTTTCTTCTCTCGGTCTTCTCTCGGTTGTGAGTCGGTCATCGGTCGGTGGATAAAACAACGCACGCGCGTACAATAATAGAGTACGCGCGTGTGTGCAAAAGACTAAGATACTAGTGCCCTAGGATCCTAGTTCATTATACTACTCCGCTGAAGCCCATGAACGCCATCGCCAGCAGACCTGCGGTCAGAAGGGCAATAGGCGTACCCTTCATTGCTTTGGGCACTTTGTTCATTGCCAGTTGCTCGCGGATACCTGCGAAGAGGATCAGGGCAAGAGCAAAGCCAACGGCTGTAGCGAAGGCATAAACGGTACCGGAGAGGAGTCCGTACTCTGCTCCGAGCGGCAGTTTAGCCAGCAGCTTGTTCTGGTCAGCCACGATAAGAGCTACACCGAGAATACAGCAGTTGGTGGTAATCAGCGGCAGGAAGACACCCAGAGCCTGGTAGAGCGCCGGAGACACTTTCTTCAGCATGATCTCGATCATCTGCACAAGCGCAGCGATAACGAGGATGAAGAGGATGGTCTGGAGGAACTCAATGCCCCAGAGTACCAGCAGTTTCTGCAGCAGGTAGGTAACGACCGTAGCAAGGGTGAGGACGAACGTCACAGCGGCTCCCATACCCAGCGCGGTGTCAATCTTCTTACTTACACCCAGGAACGGACAAATGCCCAGGAACTGGCTCAATACAATATTGTTAACAAATATTGCAGAGATAAATATCAGAAAGTATACCATAAAGCTATTTACAATTTAATCATTTACAATTAGGTCATTTACTTCTTCTGCAGTTTGTTGACGGCAGCCATGAGGTATGCGAGGCAGATGAAAGCTCCCGGTGCGAGGACGAAGATCAGTGCAGCGAAATGGTTGCTGTAAATCTGGAGTCCGAAGACAGTTCCTGCACCCAGGAACTCGCGGATGACGCCCAGCACGGTGAGCGAGAGGGTGAAACCGAGACCCATTCCCAGTCCGTCGAGAGCCGAGAGACCTACGCTGTTCTTGGCTGCAAACGCCTCGGCACGTCCGAGGACGATACAGTTCACTACGATCAGCGGGATGAACAGACCCAGCACGTCATAGATAGCCGGCAGATAAGCCTGCATCACGAGCTGAACCATAGTCACGAACGTAGCGATAACGACGATGAATGCCGGGATACGCACTTTGTCCGGAATGAGGTTCTTGAGCAGCGAGATCACTACGTTCGAGCATACGAGCACGAACAAAGTAGCCAAGCCCATAGACATACCGTTGATAGCGCTGGTGGTAGTAGCCAGAGTAGGACACATACCTAAAACCAACGCGAAAGTAGGATTCTCCTTGAGAATACCGTTGGTGAGTGTTTTAAGACCATTATTCATGACTTACCTCCGTTTCTTGTGCTTCTTGAGCGGGTTGTTCTTGTAATTGTGAAGCGCCGGTAGCTGCCTCAACAGGCTGTGCAGCGATGGCAGCATAGGCTTTGTTGACTGCTTTAAGGAACGCGCGGGAAGAGATCGTAGCGGCTGTGATAGCATCTACCTCTCCGCCGTCCTTGGAGACAGCGAGTTCTCCGGCTTTCTTACCGATGATAGAGCGGTTGCCGGCTGCGTCTTTGAACCAATGATCGATGTGCGCGCCCAGACCCGGAGTCTCCGTCTGTTTGAGCACTACATAATCCAACACTTGGCCTTCCGCATCCAGACCGACCATGATCACTTGCGGTCCGTCGAAACCAACTTCCGAGGTCTCCACTGCGGTAGCGATCCACTGATCATTAGCATAGGCTTTGTAAATCTTCAAACCCTCTACCTCTTCCGGTTCGGCTATTGTGCAGCCATCCGGCAGCACGGCGAGGATAGCGGCCTGTTGTTTCTGCGCTTCCTGACGGGCGATATTCTCCGCCGTAAGGATATATACGCCGGCGAGAGCTCCTGCGGCTACCACGGATATGATAACCAGGGAGAGCACCATATTCTTGAATGTACTTTCTAACTTTGCCATAAATTCATTTATAATTTAGTCATTTACCAATACGAATTTATTTCTTTTTCTCGCCGAAACGCTGCGGACGGATCTTATTCAGCAGAGGAACGCAGGCATTCATGATCAGGATGGCGAACGACATACCTTCAGGGTAGTTACCCCATGTACGGATGACCATCACAATGAAACCGATACCGATACCGAAGATGATCTTGCCCCACGCGCTCATCGGGCTGGTGACATAGTCGGTAGCCATGAAGAACGCACCCAGCATGAGACCTCCGGTGAGAAGTTCGTAAGCTACATAATGGCATGTGTCCATACCCTCCGGCAGTACACCCGCCCAACCGGTGCAAGCAGCGAAGCATGCCACGGTAGCGATAATGGAAACAGGGATATGCCATGTGATGACGCGGCAGCAGATCAGGAACAGACCTCCGATGATCAGCGCCAGCGCGCATACCTCACCGAGCGAACCGCCCATCACGCCGAGGAAAGCTTCCTTGAGTGCCGGCAGCTGGTCGATTGCAGAGGCGTCACCGTTAACAATATTCTTGAGGTAGAAGAGCGGTGTGGCACCGGTCTCTGCATCCACATACGAGCCTGCGAAACCTTGCGGAGTCGGCCATGTGGTCATTTGTGCCGGATAAGCGATCAGCAGGAATACACGACCTACCAGGGCGGGGTTGAAGGGGTTCTGTCCCAGACCGCCGAAGGTCATCTTGCCTACGCCGATAGCTACCACTGCGCCGATGACTACAATCCACCAGTCCAGGTTGGAAGGCAGGTTGAAAGCCAGCAGCAGACCCGTCAGAACAGCTGAGAGGTCTCCTATCGTTTGTTTGTGCTCCTTGAGCAAATAACGGCTGATAACATACTCGGTGCAGATACATGTGAGCACGGAGATACAAGCCGTGATGAGTGCGCCCCAGCCGAACTCGATCACCGAAACCACGTAAGCGGGCAGCAGCGCGAGAATGACCAAAAGCATATTCCGGCGGACTGAATCGCCGCTATGGGCGTGCGGAGCCGGAGAGGTTATAAAATTTTTCATTTTATATTAGTAATTAGTAATTGGTTAGTTGTTATTTATTTTTTCGCAGCAGCTGCGCGTTCACGGAGGATGGCACCCACTTTGGCTTTACCCGGACGGATTCCGTCGAGCAGACGGCGGTGTGCAGGACAGGTAAAGACGCAGCAACCGCAGTCGATGCAGTCCATGATGTCATGCTTCTCCAGTTCGTCGTACATCTCCAGTTCCGCCATGCGGCTGAGCAGATACGGCTCCAGACCCATCGGGCATGCCTGTACGCATTTGCCGCAACGGATACAGTTCTCTTCCTCCGGACGGACACTCTCTTCTTCGCTCAGGAAGAGAAGACCCGACAGACGTTTGTTGGCAGGCATGCCTTCAATATGATCCATGGCGCGACCCATCATCGGACCGCCGCCGATGATCTTGCCTGTATCCGCAGGAACACCTCCGGCGAGAGCGATAACTTCCTCGATCGGAGTACCGAAACGAACGGAGTAGTTACCCGGTTTGGCAACATGCTTGCCCGTCACGGTCATGACACGGGAGATAAGCGGTTTGTTTTTCTGTACCGCTTCATATACCGCGTAAATAGTAGCTACGTTGTCCACTACTGCGCCTACCTCGATAGGCAGTGCTCCGGAGGGCACTTGGCGTCCGATACAAGCATCAATGAGCTGTTTCTCACCACCCTGCGGGTATTTGAGTTTGAGCGGCTGTACCTCGATTCCCAGTTGTTTCTCAGCCAGGTCACGCATGTGCTCGATGGCATCGGGTTTGTTGTTCTCGATACCGATGATGGCGCGTTCTACGCCGAGGGCTTTCTTCAGGATCTGGATACCGATGATGATCTCCTCGCCATGCTCCATCATCAGCTGGTGGTCGCATGTCAGATACGGTTCGCACTCTACGCCGTTGACGATCAGCACTTCTGCTTTCTTTCCCGGAGGGGGCAGCAGTTTGACATGTGTCGGGAAACAAGCGCCACCGAGACCTACGATACCGGCAGCCGAGATCTTGTCGATGATAGCCTTCGGTTCGAGCGTACACTGACGGATGATATCGGGTGTGCGGTCAATCTCCGGAATCCAGGTATCACCTTCTACATCAATGAAGATCGCCTGTCCGGGAGCACCCCATGCATCTGTCCAGTCGCCGATTTTAGTGACGGTACCACTAACCGGCGAACAGATGTTCGCACTCACGAACCCGCCGGCCTTAGCCAGCAGTTCGCCCACTTTCACTTTCGCTCCGGCTTCTACCACAGCTTGCGCGGGCGCACCGATATGCTGAACAAGCGGAATGATCGCTTGTTTAGGCAGCGGACAGGCCGTTATAGGCTGGTGAGCGGAGAATTGTTTGTTGTCTTGCGGATGAACTCCGCCAATATGAAAAGTCTTCATTTATTTGATCATTTACACATTTTCACATTTTACTCATTTTTGCGCCATAAGGATAGAGGCAGGGAACGCAGCTCTCGGCGTAGCGAGCGCTTTGATCTTCGCGGCGATAGCAGGGTCGAAGCCTTTCTTGTCTCCTGCTTCGGCAGCCGGTGTCTCCTCCTGCGCGCCGGCAGGGGTAAGGATTGCTTTCACTTGTTCCATTGTCGGTTCGCCGCCTACGGGGCAAGCGAGACCGTCAATGCCACCGGCCTTGACGCATGCTTCCGCGAAATTACGGCATCCGGCAAATCCGCATCCGCCGCAGTTGGCACCCGGCAGCACCGCTGCCACAAGATCAATGCGGGGATCTTCTTCCACTTTGAAGTACAGGCTGACCACATACAGCAGAATGGCTGCGAGTAGTGCTACAACGCCCAGAACTCCCATTGAAATCAGAATTAAATTCATGTTTGTTGGATTTTTTGTTTGTTATGTTGTTAATATTAGATGTTTTATAATTTCCGCGCTGTGAAGCTGAACTCTTTCTGTAGGCGGTGGCGGAAGATGCTGAGGCCTATATAATAGAGTGCGATGCCGCAGAGCGACAGTGTCCCCACAACGGATTCGGACAAGTCGGTACAGGCGGTCAGCAGCGCTAATACTGCCAGCATCACGAAGAAGGGCAGTATATAAGCCAGCAGGACGGCTTTCCACGCCAGTTTCTCGTGAACCAGCACTTCTACCTTGTCGCCTGCTTCCATGGGCTCCGTCATGACCGCATCCATCTCCTTTACCTGGCTCTCGGCGGACATGCACATCGACTTGGCTTTGCATGCCGAACAGGCGCTCGTCTGCACAATCTGGATGTGCGCCAGACCCTCTCTGGTGCTTACTACGATACCTTCATGTTTGATCAATTCGTCCATGCCCATACTTAAAGCGGATGCAAAGATAGTGTTTTTTTTTCATATACGCAAGCGCACGCGAACTTTATTTCAAAAAATACGCATTTTAGGGCTAAAAATACGCAGATTTGCAGGTTCTATTTTTTAATATCATTTTTTTTTCGTACCTTTGCACGCTAAATTTGAGTTAATATGCCCAGGACATCATCCAAACTGAACAATACGGCTGCCTCCTCTCCGTCCGCTCGCACGATCAAAGTAGAGAGACCGAGAGTGTGGGACAGCATCAAACGTGTCTGTCAGGCTCGCGAGACCCGTATGATTGCGGGGGTAGTGCTGCTGACTTTTTCCGTAATCGCTTTGTTGGCGTACGTGAGCTATCTCTTCACGGGCTCCTATGACCAGTCAATCCTTTCGATGGATCGTCCCGACCGGTTGGCTAACCGCGAGGAGATCCGTAATATGCTGGGCTTGCCGGGAGCTATGCTGGCGCGCTTTCTGATTGACGGCAGCTTCGGGTTTGTGTCGTTGTTGCTGATTGTGATGGTGGGCGTTTATGCGTTCCGACTGATGCATGTGTTCCGGGATATTCCTGCGCTGAAGATGTTCCTCTGCGGCTCTTTCGTGGTACTGTGGACCTCGATAACCTTGGGTTTTGCGCATATCATGGTCCACCGGATGGGCGTCTTCCTCTGGGGAGGAGCCTTCGGAGCCGCTTCTGCGCAATGGATGGTGAGTTATATGAATGAGATCGGTACGGGTCTTATTCTGCTGGCGGCGATGGTCATCTTCCTGATTGTGAGCGATCACCGGTTTATAGATAAATGCAAGGCTTTCGGTGAATGGTGCAAGAACCTCTTCAAACGCAAGCCCAAACCTGCGGATCCCGAGGTGCCGGAAACGCACGAAGAGCCTGAAAACACCGCGGAAGACGAGGTGGTTATCGACATTCCGATAGACGAAGAACCTTTAGGTGAGGAAAAGACTGAAGACGAAGGGTTTGAACTGACTATCGAGCCTGTTCAGGAAGACGAGCCTCAGCCCGCGGACCCTGTCCTGGACGGAGAGGGCGAGCCGTTGGGAGACGAACCGCTGCCGCCGGTTGAACAGGAACAACAGGATTCCTCCGATGATCCGGACCTGCAGATAGAGGATGTGAATGTGGATGATTTGTACACGAAAGATCCGGACAAACTCTTGGAGAAACTCGGTCCGTACGACCCGCGCAAAGACCTGGAGTTCTATAAGTTCCCGTCTCTGAACCTGCTGAAAGTATATGACAACGAGGCTGCTCCGGTCATCAACGAAGATGAGCAGCGTGCTAACGGAGCACGGATAGTGACAACCCTCCGTAACTATGGCATAGAAATTGATAGCATCAAAGCGACAGTCGGTCCGACTGTGACGCTCTATGAAATAGTGCCGAAAGCCGGTATCCGCGTAGCGAAGATACAGGCGCTGGAGAACGATATTATGCTTTCTCTGAGTGCTACGGGTATCCGTATCATCGCTCCTATGCCGGGTAAGGGAACAATCGGTATCGAGGTGCCGAACGAGAAACCGCAGGTCGTTTCCATGCACTCCGTCATCGCCTCCAAGCGGTTCCAGGAAGAGACGAAGATGCGGCTGCCGATCGCCTACGGAAGGACGATTACCAACGAGGTCTTCATGTTCGACCTCGCCAAGACGCCGCACTTGCTCGTAGCCGGTGCTACCGGAACGGGTAAGTCGGTAGCCATCAACGCCATCATCACTTCGCTGCTGTATAAGAAACATCCGGCGGAGCTCAAACTCGTCATGGTGGACCCGAAGATGGTGGAGTTCGCGCCCTACAAGCCGCTCTTGAAACACTTCCTTGCCGCGCAGCCGGACACAGACCCGGAGCAGGTGGTCATCACCGATTGCGACAAGGTCATCAACACCCTCAACTCGCTTGTCATTGAGATGGAGAACCGCTACAAACTGCTGATGGATGCCGGTGTGCGTAACCTCGAGGACTACAACGACAAGTTCGTACGCCGCCGCTTGAACCCCAATAAGTTGGTAGCCGACAGCCTGCACCACCAGTACCTGCCTTATATCGTCATCATCATTGACGAGTACGGAGATTTTATCATGCAGGCAGGCAAGCAGGTCGAGACGCCTATTGCACGTATCACACAGAAAGCGCGTGCCGTGGGAATGCACATGATTCTCGCTACCCAGCGTCCGTCTGTCAATATCGTCACGGGTGTTATCAAAGCGAACATACCGACGCGTATAGCCCTCCGCACGCAGTCTGTCATTGACTCGCGTACCGTGCTGGATGCCAAGGGTGCCGAGCAACTCATCGGCCGTGGCGACAGCCTCTACGCAGGAAACGCCTCCATCACACGTGTGCAGTGCGCCTTTGTTGACACGCCCGAGGTGGACGCTATCGTCGGACATATCTCCAAACAGCAGCGTTACACCGAGCCGTACCAGTTGCCGGAATACGTAGGCGAAGGCGGCGAAGGAGAGGCATTGGCTCCCGGATCCGTGGATATGAAACGTCTCGACCCGATGTTTGCAGACGTAGCGCGGTACGTAGTCACCAAACAGGAAGGTTCCACTTCCCGCCTCCAGCGTGCCTTCGAGATCGGTTACAACCGGGCAGGCAAACTCTCCGATCAACTGGAGGCGGCCGGTATAGTAGGACCGAACAAAGGACCCAAAGGCCGTGACGTCCTTATCCAGGACCTTTCCCAACTGGACCAACTGCTGGAAGAATTGGGTGTTAAGTAGCCAAATCAGACTGGCGAGACACTAACGAGAGAGAAGCGAACAGAGAGTATTACGAGGGAAAAAAGGAGTAAAATGCTATGAAACTATTGCTAACCATACTAACAGTCCTTTCGTCTTTTATGGCGAACTTGGAGCAAAAGACGCTGCAATCGGCTTTCACTGTGACCGTAGCGGAAGAGGTGAATGCACCGATGAACTATCCCGGCGAGATTATTATGCAGGGAAACAAGTTCCATTTGGAGATGATGGACATAGAAGCGGCGTACGACGGCAAGACGATGTATATGTATTCCGGCCAGACGGACGAACTGAATCTTTCTAACCCGACCGAGCAGGAGTTGCTGGAAGCCAATCCGTTCCTGTACGCCAAAGCCTTAGTGCCGGTCTGCAACGTCACGGAAAGGACGACGCAGGACGGACAACAGACCATCGTCACACTGACACCCAAGGATCAGTCCATCGGCATCAACCGCTTTGTGCTGAAAGTGCGAAACAGCGACCTCATGCCCCTCTCGGTGGAAATCAAAGAGGGTAGAAAGACCTCGACCCTGAAGATGAAAGATCCGAAGTTTGTCGCTGCAACTCCCGAATATATATTTATACTGAAACCAAGCAAGAATACGTATGTCAACGATATGCGGTTCTAAATAACCAAATAAATGACCAAATGGTAAATGAACAAATTGTAAATGAATAAATGGTAAATGAGAAAATGGTAAATAGAGTAAAGTGTTTGATAATAGGTAGCGGTCCTGCGGGATACACGGCTGCCATCTATGCCGGACGTGCGAACCTGGCGCCGGTACTTATCGAAGGTCCGCAACTCGGCGGACAGCTGACCACTACTACCGAGGTGGAGAATTTCCCCGGATACCCGGATGGTGTGGAGCCGTTCCAGATGATGGACGACATGCGCCGTCAGGCAGAGCGTTTCGGTACGCAGTTCGTATCAGGCGTAGTAACGAAAGTAAACTTTCAAACAACTTCAAACACGGGCAAAGCCCGCAAACCTCATCAGGTTTGGGTCGAAGACACAGACTTGTACGAAGCGGACGCAGTCATCATCGCTACCGGCGCGAGTGCGAAATATCTCGGTATCGAGTCCGAGCGTACCTACAAAGGTCGCGGCGTGAGTGCCTGCGCTACTTGCGACGGGTTCTTCTACCGCAAGAAGACCGTAGCGGTAGTGGGCGGCGGCGACACGGCGTGCGAGGAAGCGAACTACCTTGCAGGGCTCTGCGAGAAGGTCTATATGATTGTCCGCAAGCCGTACTTGCGCGCTTCGGAGATCATGCAGCAGCGTGTCCTCAACAATCCGAAGATAGAAGTCCTCTTCGAGCATAACACCATCCGCCTGACAGGCGAAGGAAAGGTACAAGGAGTAGATCTCTTCTATCGCAAAGGCGAACCCGATGAGGCAACGAAGCACATTGCTATCGACGGTTTCTTCCTTGCTATCGGTCACCACCCGAACACCGAACTGTTCAAAGACTTCGTCGCCCGCGACCCGGAGGGATATATCATCACTCATGACGATAGTACACAATGTTATACTCCCTCCCTTGAGGGGAAGGTTGGGGAGAGGTTGTCCGGCATTTTTGCCGCAGGAGACTGCGCTGACCCCCATTACCGTCAGGCGATTGTAGCAGCCGGAAGCGGAGCGAAAGCCGCTATCGAAGCAGACAAATATATAAAGAGTTTATAATGGATATTTTCTTACTGGTAGTTGCATTTCTGCTGATGCTGGTTGGTATCATCGGATGTATCGTACCCGGTTTGCCCGGTGTGCCTCTGGCTTATGCCGGTTTATGGGTGGCGCAAGCTACTGACCGCATTGATTTCTCATGGCAGATGCTGTTGGTTTGGGGAATCGTGACAATCGTTGTTTCCGTGCTGGATTATGTGGTGCCGGCATGGGGTACGAAACGGTTCGGCGGTACCAAGTACGGCGTGTGGGGCAGTACGATAGGTGTCTTCGTGGGACTGTTCCTGGGACCATGGGGAGTCATAATCGGTCCCTTGGCTGGGGCAATATTAGGTGAGATGCTGGGCGGCAAACAGGTGGAAGAGGCTCTCAAAGCAGGTTGGGGTAGTTTCATAGGACTGCTTTTCGGTACGGTCCTTAAACTGATCTGCTGCGGCTTGATGACCGTTGCTATAATCCAAGCTATATGGTAAACGATATAAAAAACAAACATGCAGGTGTCTGGATTCTGGTAGTTGCCGGACTGATTCTGGAGAGCATCTCGTGCCTTCAGTATTTCACCAGCCGTGTGGCAATACGCCATGAGGCGGAACAGCGTGCACGGACGGAACTGCGTAAGGCGGAACTGGAGATAGAGAAACATACCGTTGAGATGGAGACCGCTGCCAAGACGTTGGCTTTTCTGGCAGAACGGCATATTGACACGCCCGATTCTATCTATGCTGCAACCCGTCTGACCGTAAGCACATTGCGGGAGAACACCAGTATGGCTGTAGCATACATCCCTGATTATTTCCCGGGAAAACGTTACTTCGAGGCATGCAGCAGCCGTATCTCGGAGGATAGTATCTTTACCCGTCAGATAGGTAGTGCCGAACACGACTATACGCTGATGGAGTGGTACCAAAACGGATTCATACACGATAGTTGCTGGTGGTGCGAGCCTTATTTGGACGATTCAGGATCGCAGACGATGGTGGTTAGCTGTTCCTATCCGGTGCATGACCCGCAAGGCAGAGTGGTAGCGGTTGTATGTGTGGATCTGTCTCTCGCTTATCTGCAGACGGTATCCGAATATCTGCAGGTCTATCCGAATAGTTATTACTCTATCCGTTCCGGCACAGGACAGGATATAGTACCCGCTCCGGACACTATCTCCGGCCGCAAGTATAACATCTTCCACGAAGAGATAGACGCCACAGGATGGCATATCGAGATCATTATTCCGGAGGAAGAACTGTTTGCGGATATTAACCGCATAGGATTGATTGTCTTCTTCCTGATGTTGGCAGGTCTGGTGGTGCTTGCGCTTATATTGACTTATTCTGCCCGTACAGCGCGCAAACTGATAGCATCCAACGAGAAAAACCGCCGCATAGAGGACGAGTTGAATATCGCCGGCACTATCCAGATGGCGATGTTGCCAAAAGTATTCCCTCCGTTTATGGACCGGCTGGATCTGAATATATACGGAATGGTGGAGCCTGCTAAAGAGGTAGGCGGCGATCTCTATGATTTCTATGTGCGGCAGGACCATCTGTTTTTCTGTATCGGCGATGTGAGCGGAAAGGGCGTGCCGGCTGCTTTGGTGATGGCTATGACGCGGTCTCTTTTCCGTAGCATTACGGCGCACGACGAGCACTCGGCTTCTATCGTGCGGAAGATGAACCGGGCGCTGGCTGACCAGAACTCGCAGAATATGTTCCTCACCCTTTTCCTGGGAGTGATGGATTGTCGGACGGGCGAGCTGGATTATTGCAACGCCGGTCACAATGCCCCCGTGTTAAAGACCAAAGCCGGATGGCAGTTGCTGGAAGTGAAACCGAACCTGCCGTTGGGGATTGAGCCGTCCTTCGAATTTACTGCACAAACAGTACAGATACAACGCGACGACATCCTCTTCCTCTATACCGACGGACTGACAGAGGCAGAGAACAGCAAGCATGAGCAGTACGGCGAGCAGCGGATGATGCAGACCTTGTCGGAAATGGCAACTAACCGTCCCCAGGAGATTGTCGCGCATCTGCAATCGGATGTGAAGCAGTTCGTAAACGGTGCGCCGCAGAGCGATGACCTGACGATGCTGGCTATCCGTTACCAGTCGGAAGCCCTTGTGATGCGTAACGATATACAGCAGATACCTACTCTTGCCGAGTGGATGGAAGGGTTGGATATCCCTGCCGAACTGAACATGCCGCTTAATCTGGCGTTGGAAGAGGCGGTAAGCAATGTGATGCTGTATGCCTATCCGGAGCAGAGCGGACAGGTCTTCGTCGAATGTACGCGCTGCTATCGGGAACAGACAGAGCAGATTGTCTTTACCATCTCGGATAGCGGTATTCCCTTTGATCCCACGCAGCATGCCGAGGCGGATATATCTCTCTCGGCTGAAGAGCGCGAGATAGGCGGATTGGGAATTCATCTGGTACGTCAGATTATGGACGAAGTGCGTTACGCACGCGAAGAAAACGAAGAAAACAAGAATATACTGACACTTATAAAAAACATATAATTAATATGAAAATTGAAATTACGACTAACGGCAATCAACTTATTGCTTCTTTTGCGGGGCGTTTGGATACCGCAGCAGCAGTACAGACAGCAGAAGACGTGAAACCGCTGATGGAGGCGGAAGGTAAAGAGATTATTCTCGATTGCACAGCTCTGGAGTATATCTCCTCGTCCGGTCTGCGTATCTTCCTTGGTATCCGAAAAGAGGCTGCCGCTCACGGAAGCAAGGTCATCGTACGTAATATTAATGCGGATATCCGTCAGGTATTCATGATGACCGGATTTATCAGTTTGTTTGAGATTCAGTAAGATGGACCTGCATTCCCAAATCATCCTCGACGAGTACCGCGAGGCACTGCCTGTTTTTGAATGCATGCAGACAGAAGTGCAAGCCAAACTGCGCGATGCGTTGGACCGTAACGGGATTATCGTTACGACGATAGAGACGCGTATCAAAACGGAGGAAAGTCTGGCTGGAAAGTTGGCGCTCAAAGGGGCTAAATATGCATCGCTAAGCGACATCACCGACATCTTGGGCGGGCGTATAGTGACATTCTATACGGATGATGTGGACCGTATTGCAGCTATCGCCGAACAGCTGTTTGATATTGACTGGGACAACTCGGTGGACAAACGCAAACTGCACCAGATTGACAGCTTCGGCTATAATTCGTTGCATTATATATGCCGTCTGCCGGGATATGAATATCGGTTTGAATTGCAGTTGCGTACTACGCTGCAGCATGCCTGGGCGTCGATCAATCATGATACGGGATATAAGTCCGGCGTAGAAATACCGCGTGAATATATCCGCCGTATCAACCGTTTGGCGGGATTGCTCGAGATGGCGGATGATGAGTTCAGCCGGATCAGGATAGAGATCAACGACTACCGCCGACGCGTGACGCAACTGGTGCAGAACGGCAAGTTGGACGACGTGCTGCTGGACGGCGATACCTTCCGCTCCTATTTGCAGGCTCGTCCCTTGGATGCCCTGAACAAGCGGATCGCCGCTATCAATCAGGCGGAGATCCAGGAGGCACCGCTTATCCGCTATCTGCGTGTGCTCAAAGCGCTCGGATGCAAGACGCTCGGAGACGTAAGCCGTTTGATACGCAAGTATGAAGAGGATGCATACCGCCTCGCCCGACACCAGCTCGGTAACACAGATCTGGATATTATATCTTCGGCGGTCGGATTGCAAAACATCTGTATCGTTTGTATCCTCTCTACCGGCGGCGGAAAAATAGGACTGATACGTCTCTTCGATACGTTGAACGGACATAATTCTCAAAATGAAGCACTGGCCGAACTGACTTATCAGCAGGCCTCTAAAATGCAAATAGAATAAAGATAACATGAAACCACTTCTTATTTCGCTCGATGAGTACGAGCGCGTTGGGGAAGGTGCTAATGGCGCCAGTTACAACCACAAGACGGACAAAAGCATCATGATGAAGATGTATTTCCGTAATTTCGATGCTGCGGCTTTGGAGCTGGAGCTGGCTAAGAAAGTATATGCAATGGGTATTCCTACGCCCGAACCGGGAGATCTGGTTACGGATGGCAAACAGATGGGAATACGTTTCAAACGCATCGAAGGGAAGAAATCCTATTCACGGGCATGCGGGGACGACCCCGAGCATACGGAAGACTATGCACGAGAGTTCGCTCGGATGTGTAAGAAACTGCATGCAACGCACGTGGATACTACGCAGTTTGAGAATGTGAAGGACCGGTTCTATAAGATGCTGGCGGACAATCCCGATTTTACGGCAGAGCAGAAAGAGAAAATCCGCCGGTTTATCGAGGCTGCCCCGGATACCGATATGGCTTTGCACGGAGACCTGCAGTTCGGTAATGGTATCTTCGTGGAGAAAGATGGAGTCCGCAAGCAGTATTTCATCGATCTGGGAGATTTTTCCTATGGCTATTATATGTTCGATCTTGGTATGGTCTATCTGTGCTGCTGTCTCAATAATGAGGAATGGACGCAGGAGGTAAACCATATGTCCAATGCAACAGCCCGTCGCTTCTGGGATGCTTTTGCAAGAGAGTACTTCGGTCCGGAGGCGGATTTGGAGCAGGTGGAAAAAGAAGTGAAGGTTTATGCCGGAATTAAAACACTGATGGTAGAGAGGGACACGCATTGCCCTATGCCGCAGTTCCGTGCTATGCTGGAAGGAACCGTTTATTGATAACAGAATGGCTAATAAATATATAGATACCGGTTTGCTGGACAAAGCGATCGTCTTTGCCGTACAAGCGCATCACAACACCGAGCGGAGAGGGAAGGGTTTTCCTTATATTGTTCATCCTATGGAGGCGGTGGAGATTGTAGCTACCATGACTACCGATCAGGAGCTGCTGGCGGCTGCGGCGTTGCATGATACGGTGGAAGATACCGATGTGACCGTAGAGCAGTTGCGCGAGTTGTTCGGAGAGAGAGTAGCCGCTATCGTGCATGATGAGAGTGACCAACTGAATGGTGCACTGTTCAATGCCGGTGAAACGAATGACGAGGCCGCTACATGGCATGCCCGCAAGCAAGCGGCGATAGACCGTCTGGCTACCGCTTCCCACGATGCGAAAATGGTAGCGATGGGGGATAAATTGAGCAACATGCGGGCCATATGGCGGGATTATCAGATCAAAGGGGATGAGTTATGGCAGATCTTCCATGTGACGGACAAGGCGTCGCATGAATGGCATTACCGCGGATTGGCAAAAGCATTGAGTGAACTGAGCGACACCTTCGCCTACCGCGAATTTGTACGATTGATAGATGAGGTGTTTGCGTAATGACCATCATTTTTGATCATATTGACAATGCCCGTGACCTGGGCGGCATTCTCGGACCCGGAGGAAAATCCATCCGTCCTCACTGCCTGTTGCGTACCGCGCATCTGCATGACGCATCGGACGAAGATGTAGCACGGTTGAAGCAGGAATATAACCTCTGCCGGATCTTTGATTTCCGTTCGATGGGCGAGTTTCAGGTGGTGCCGGATAGGGAGATAGAGGGTGTGCAGCACCACCTGTTGCCGACGATTGATATGCGTGCAGAGCAACAGACAGGTAAACCCATACCTGATGAGGCGTTTTTTGAACTGGACCGGCATATTGTCAATTACTCGTTTTATCCCGAGGTACAGAAGATGGCAGCCAATATGTATCCGTCTCTTATCAGGAGCGAGTTCTCACAGTTGCAATATGCAGCGTTTCTGCGTTTGATCGTGGAGGCACCCGCAGACGGAGGTATTCTGTGGCATTGCGCGCAGGGAAAGGACAGGACCGGATGGGGCGCTGCCTTCCTGATGTTTGCCCTCGGCGTGGAGAGAGAAACCGTTATTGCCGATTTCGATGAAAGCAATAAGGCTTACAGACCTATTGTAGAACGGCTGAATAAAGATGTTATTGAAAGAGGAGGCGGAGAAGACGAAATGGCTGTCATCCAGGCGTTTATGGGGGTCTCAACGGCGAATTTTATCTCTACATTGGATCTTATAGACCGTGAATTCGGAGGAATGACAAACTACCTGCATGAGATCTTATGTCTCTCTCGGGAGGATATGCAAATCCTGCGAAAGAGATATCTCGAATGATGAATAATTGACACAAAATGTGTAAGTTATTGCGTATGTGAAATATTTATTGTAATTTTGTAGCCAAAATTAAACAAAAAGAATTATGATACTTGACAAATTAGAGAACGCTGATTGGTATTTCGACAGCGTACCCGGACTGAAACAATTTATGCAATTCTACAATGACAATGATCTTGAGGAGTTGCCGGCATGTAAGATCTATCTGGACGGAAAGGATCTGTTTGTAAACATTCTTGACTTCAAGGGCAAGGAGGAATCCAAATGCCGTATGGAGGCGCACAAGGACTATCTGGATATTCAAATTCCGCTGGGTGATGATGAAGAGATGGGATGGAAAGCGCAGGTGGATTGCCAGGAAGTGACCCAGGAATACGACGAAGGCAAGGATGTAGAGTTCTATGGCGACAAAGCTACGGCTAAGTTTACAGTTCCCGCAGGTCATTTTGCCGTGTTCTTCCCCTCTGATGCCCACCAACCGGGAATCGCTCCGGGAAAAGAATACCGTAAGATCATCGTTAAAGCGAGAGTAAATCAATAACCTCCCGACCATCCTTAATAACAAACCATTAAAAAACACACACTTATGGCAACAAAGAAAGAAATAAAACATCTGCCGATAGTAGAGCGCGACCCGTATCTGCAGCCCTATGAAGGAGCGTTGCAGGCGCGCGCTGACTATGCCAGCCGCAAGGAAGCAGAAATAACCGGCGGTGCCAAACTCGCCGACTGGGCAACAGGATACCTCTATTTCGGTCTCCACCACAAGAAGCCCTATATTGACGAGAAAGGCAAGAAAGTAGCCGGCGAATGGGTCCTCCGCGAATGGGCTCCCAATGCGACTGCAATCTATATCAAGGGCGATATGAACGGTTGGCAGAAAGATGAAGCCTACCGCTTGCAGCCGGTCGGAAACGGCGTATGGGAAGCCAGAATGCCGGAAGAAGCACTCAAACATGAGCAACTCTATAAGCTGCTGGTTGAGTGGCAGGGAGGATACGGCGAACGCATCCCTTCCTATGTGCGGCGTGTCGTACAGGATGCGAACACCAAGATTTTTTCTGCCCAAGTATGGGATGAACCGGAGTACGAATGGAAACACCGTAATTCCGCGAAGACCAGGAAAGTCGGCAAGGACGGTCTTTATATCTACGAATGTCACGTAGGCATGTCGTCGGAACAGGAGAAGGTGAATAGTTACGAGGAGTTCCGCCGCGACGTGTTGCCGCGTATTGCCAAACTGGGCTATAACTGCGTGCAGATCATGGCTATCCAGGAGCACCCGTACTATGGCAGTTTCGGATACCATGTGTCCAACTTCTTTGCCGCTTCCAGTCGTTTCGGTACACCGAATGAGCTGAAAGCCCTTATTGATGACATCCACGGCCATGGAATGAAAGTGATCATGGATCTGGTACACAGCCATGCGGTGAAAAACGAACTGGAAGGACTGGGTAATTTCGATGGTACTCCGTATCAGTATTTCCACGACGGCGCGCGTCGGGAGCACCCGGCTTGGGACAGCCTTTGTTTCAATTACGGCAAGAACGAAGTGCTGCATTTCCTGTTGAGCAACTGCAAGTTCTGGTTGGATGAATATGATTTTGACGGATTCCGTTTTGACGGTGTGACCAGTATGATCTATCGCAGCCACGGGTTGGGAGAGGATTTCAACGGATATCCGAGTTATTTCAGCGGCAACGAGGACGGCGATGCAATCATGTATCTGACTCTGGCGAATAAGGTGATTCATGAGGTGAAACCTGATGCGGTCACGATAGCGGAAGAGGTATCGGGAATGCCGGGACTGGCTGCCAAGATAGATGATGGCGGCGTCGGGTTCGACTACCGGCTGGCAATGGGTATTCCTGATTTCTGGATCAAGTATATCAAGGAGGTGAAAGACGAGGACTGGAAAGCCGGTCATATCCTGTTTGAGATGACTAACAGACGCGAGGACGAGAAGACCATCAGTTATGCCGAGAGTCATGACCAGGCGCTGGTAGGGGACAAGACCATTATCTTCCGTCTGGTGGACGCGGATATGTACTGGCATTTCGAGCATGGTCATTCTACCTATATGGCAGACCGGGGTATCGCGTTGCATAAGATGATCCGGCTGGTGACTGCCTCTACAATCAATGGCGGATATCTGACTTTCATGGGGAATGAATTCGGCCATCCGGAGTGGATCGATTTCCCGCGCGAGGGGAACGGATGGAGCTATAAATACGCCCGTAGACAGTGGAGTTTGGTGGACAATCCCAATTATTTCTTTGCTGACTTGAACCGTTTTGACGAAGCCATGATCCATCTGTTGAAGAACCACTTGCTGACGCAGAATCCGACGGCAGAGGAGAAACGTTACAACGTAGGCAAACATCTGCCGTGGGTGATGAAATGGTGGGATAATGAAGGCGACCAGGTGGTAGCTTATTCACGTGGAGACCTGCTTTTCATCTTCAACTGGAACGGCCAGAAATCATTTGCAGACTATGGTATGCTGGTGCCGGAAGGCAAATACAAAGTGGTGCTTAATACCGATGCCAAGGAGTTTGCAGGCTTCGGCTTGAGCGATGACTCGGTAGAGCATTTCACGGAGCGCGACGAACTCTACGCCAAAGACGGCAAGGGGTGGCTGAAGATGTATCTGCCGGCACGAAGCGCAGTAGTGTTACAAAAAATTGACTAAAACAATACAACAATGAAAAAGAAAATCTATCATTCCTTGGTACTTGGTACTTTGTCCCTTTGTACCTTATTAATCGGCTGTACCAAGAAACCGGCTGAGCAAGCCGCAGAGTCTCAAGAGCAGGAACAGGCTCAGGAGCAAGTAGCAGAAGCAGCGAGTGAGAACGCCTACACTGATATCACCGCTCTCACGCCGGAAGGCGAGGAGTTGTCCCTGAGCGAGGTGGTAGGCAAGACCGACTATGTATTGCTTGATTTCTGGGCAAGCTGGTGCGGACCGTGTCGCCGTTTTATTCCGGTGCTCAAAGAGATATATGCTTCGCAGCCGGAGGGACATCTGCAGATACTCAGTTGCTCTGTCGATCAAGACGCTATGGCTTGGCGCGTAGCGCTCCAGGAAGAGCAGATGCCTTGGCTTCAGATGCGAGAGGATGAGCAGCACCCGTGTTCCGATAAATACGGAGTGGAGTATATCCCCTTCACCGTACTGATCGACCGCGAGGGCGAGATTGTTGCAGTCAACCCGGAGGAACCGGAGTTGGCGGAAATCCTTCTCGGTGAATAAATGTGAAAATAAGAAAATGTGAAAATGAATAAATCCCATGCGTGTAATTATCGAACCTTCGTATGACCTGCTGAGTCAGTGGGCAGCGAACTATGTAGCAAAACGAATCAATGAGTTCGGACCTAAAGAGGGGGCTCCGTTTGTGTTGGGTCTGCCGACAGGCAGTTCGCCGCTTGGTATGTATAAGGCACTTATCAAGCTGAACCAAGAGGGAAAAGTGTCCTTCCGCAATGTAGTCACCTTCAATATGGACGAGTATGTCAATCTGCCGGAAGAGCACCCGGAGAGTTATCATAGTTTCATGTGGAATAATTTCTTCAGCCATATTGACATCCGCAAGGAGAATGTGAACATCCTGAATGGCAATGCAGCCGATCTGGCAGCGGAATGCGCACGTTATGAAGAGAAAATCAGGAACTACGGAGGTATTCATCTGTTCCTCGGCGGTATCGGTCCGGACGGACATATAGCCTTCAACGAGCCGGGTTCTTCTCTCTCCAGCCGCACCCGCAAGAAAGAGCTGACCACCGATACGATCATTGCTAACAGCCGTTTCTTCGACAATGATGTCAATAAGGTGCCTAAGACAGCACTCACCGTAGGTGTAGGGACCGTCATGGATGCACAGGAAGTGCTCATTATGGTCAATGGTCATAACAAAGCCCGCGCGCTACAGCACGCTATCGAGGAACCGATCAGCCACATGTGGACTGTCTCTGCGCTCCAGATGTACCAACACGGTATCATCGTCTGCGACGAAGCCGCTTGCGACGAACTCAAAGTAGGTACCTTCAAGTATTTCAAGGACATCGAGAAAAACAACCTCGATCCTAAAACGCTTCTCTGAACGGAGCAGTCTTTTGACTTTCGATTATGTTAGAAATCTATAATTCATTAACACGACTAAAGGAAACATTCAAACCGCTGCACGAGGGGCACGTAGGCATGTATGTCTGCGGGCCCACTGTGTACGGTGACGCCCATCTGGGACACGCCCGTCCGGCGATTACGTTCGATGTGCTCTACCGCTATCTGATGCACCTGGGCTACAAAGTGCGCTACGTGCGCAATATCACCGATGTGGGACACTTGGAGCACGATGCGGACGAGGGCGAGGACAAGATTGCTAAGAAAGCCCGTCTGGAACAACTGGAGCCGATGGAGGTAGTGCAATACTACACCAACCGCTACCACCGAGACATGGCGGCGCTGAACGTCCTGCCGCCGTCCATCGAGCCGCACGCTTCGGGACATATCATTGAGCAGATTGCTTTCGTACAAAAGATTCTTGACAAGGGCTATGCCTATGTCTCCAACGGCTCCGTCTATATGGACGTGGAGAAGTACGCCAAAGACTATCCGTATGGCAAACTCTCCGGACGTAACCTCAACGATATTGTCACCGAGACCCGCGAACTGGACGGACAGTCCGAGAAGAAGCACAGTTATGACTTCGCCCTCTGGAAGAAGGCAAGTCCCGAGCATATCATGCACTGGCCCAGCCCGTGGAGCGAAGGTTTTCCGGGATGGCATATGGAGTGCTCTACGATGGGTACCAAGTACCTCGGTGAGAAGTTTGACATCCACGGTGGCGGCCTGGATCTGATCTTCCCGCACCACGAAGCGGAGATAGCGCAGAGCTGCGCGGCGCTGGGACATGAGTCGGTGCATTACTGGATGCACAATAACATGATCACTATCGCCGGCAAGAAAATGGGCAAGAGTTATAACAACTTCATTACCCTTGAGCAGTTCTTCAGCGGTAAGCATGAGTTGTTGAGCAAGCCGTTCGGTCCGATGGTCATCCGTTTCTTCATCCTGCAGGCTCACTACCGCTCTACGGTGGACTTCTCGTCCGAAGCATTGGAGGCTGCCGAGAAAGGTCTGCAGCGTCTGCAAGAGGCATATAGCCGCCTGATGAAGATCCAGCCTTCTGTCAGTCCGAAGGACGGTCTGTCAGGCGAAGCCGGTCTGTCTTCTGTCAGCGTGAGCGGTCTAAAGGAGCGTTGCGCCGAAGCGATGGACGACGATCTGAACACGCCTTTCGTCATTGCAGCCCTGTTTGACTCGGTGAAAGCGATCAACACCGTCCATGACGGCAAAGGGACGATCAGCGAGGCTGATCTGAACGAACTGCGCGAGGTATGGCAGACCTACGCCATTGACATTTTAGGTTTGCGGCTTGGCGAGAATGGCGATCAGCCATCAGCCGTCAGCCATCAGCTATCTGCTTTCCACGGAGCTGTAGATCTGCTCCTTGGCATCCGTCTGCACGCAAAACAAAACAAGGACTGGGCAACATCCGATAAGATCCGTAACGAACTGACGGCGCTCGGCTTCCAAATAAAAGACACCAAGGATGGCTTTGAGTGGTCTATATAGAATAAAGAATAAAGACCGCCGTGTTCAAAGAGTAAAGACTTGTTTGCTCCTGCTGATGCATTTAAGTCTTTATTCTTTACTCTTTATTCCTTTAGTCTCTTGCTCTCACCAGACGCAAGAGACGGTCGTCACAGAGGACAGCCTCGTCTCGTATCCCGGCAGGACATTCAGCTACAAGGCGAAGTTTAACGACCTGCAGGCGAAGCAGCACGAAGTAGCTTCGCGTATCGGCTTGTCCCGTCCGCCCGAGAACCGGAAGGACGCGGCAAAGATGCGCCATCAGCTGGTGGAGATTAAGACCAACGAGAATTATATCGTAGATAGTTTGACCCACTCGGTGCCTTTCTTGATTCCTTCCGCCAAACGCGAACTGGATGCTATCGGAGCCGAATGGGCGGATATCCTGTCACGCAACAACCTGCCGCATTATCGGTTCTACGTGACTTCCGTGCTCCGTACGCAGGAGGACATCAAATACCTGCAACGGAGCGGGAATATCAACTCCGTCACCCGGTCATGCCATTGCTACGGCACAACCTTCGACCTCGCGTACATGCGGTATGATAAGGTAACGCAGACGCGTGCGTACATGCATGAGGATAACTTGAAACTGGTTCTGGGACAAGTGCTGCTGAACCATCAGCGGGCGGGAAAGATCTACGTCAAGTACGAATGGAAACAGTCTTGTTTCCACATCACGGTGAGGGGGTAGGGAAAGCCGTCAGCCTTCAGCTTTTTTATCACACACGGAAATCAATTCACAGGCGGAGCAGTCTCCGTCTGTTTTTGTTTTGCAGTCCTCGTCCTTTTCGGCTTCTTCCTTGAGGGTTTGGTTTGGTTGGCTATTGTTCTTCTTCGCCTTTATGCGCTCATTGACCTCCGTGAGGGTGAGAACAACCACTGCCAATATAATAAATGCAATTAATGCTTTCAATTCTCAATTCTCAATTATCAATTCTCAAAATCCTCCACCTTGTCTTCTTCGATCACGAGGTTGTCGATGATGAACTGCTGCCGCTCGGTGGTGTTCTTGCCCATGTAATAAGCCAGCAGTTCTTTCACATTGTCGTCCTTGCGCAGCGTCACTTGGTCGAGCCGGATACCGGCACCGATGAACCCCTTGAACTCGTCCGGTGAGATCTCTCCCAGACCTTTGAATCGTGTGATCTCCGGCGTCTTGATCTTAGCCATTGCTTTCTGGCGTTCTTCCTCGGAATAGCAGTAAATCGTCTGGCTCTTGTCCTTCACGCGGAAGAGCGGAGTTTGCAGGATATAGACGTGTCCTTTCTTCACCAGATCGGGGAAGAACTGCAGGAAGAAGGTCAGCATCAGCAGCCGTATGTGCATACCATCGACATCGGCATCGGTAGCAATAATCACTTTGTTGTACCGCAACTCGTCCAGACCGTCTTCTATGTTAAGCGCCGACTGCAGGCAGTTGAACTCCTCGTTCTCATACACCACCTGTTTGGTCAGTCCGTAGCAGTTGAGCGGTTTGCCTCGCAGGGAGAACACGGCTTGCGTGCGCACGTCGCGGCTCTTGGTGATCGAGCCCGATGCGGAGAGACCCTCGGTGATGAATATACAGCTCTCCAGCCTCAGATCGTCGTCCGCGTCCTTGCTGCTCTTTACCGGCTTGGGGTCGTTCAGGTGGATCTGGCAGTCCCGCAGTTTGGGGTTGTTGACCAGGTTCTTCTTCGCCCGCTCACGAGCCGCTTTCGTCACACCTGCTATCGCCTTGCGCTCTTTCTCGCTGTCCTGGATCTTCTGCAGCATGATCTCCACGGTCTGCGGAGTCTTGTGCAGGTAGTTGTCCAGCTGCTGTTTGACGAAGTCATTGACGAACTTGTTGACGGAGATACCGCCGGAGGGACTCATGTCTTTGGAGCCTAATTTGACTTTCGTCTGGCTCTCGAAGACCGGTTCTTCTACGTTGATGGCTATAGCGCCAACCACGCCGTTGCGGATGTCCGCCAGCTCCTGGTTCTTGTTGAAGAACTCTTTGATGGTTCTGCCTATGGCTTCGCGGAAAGCGGTCTGGTGCGTTCCGCCCTGGATAGTATGCTGGCCGTTGACGAACGAGTAGTACTCGTCGCCATTCTGGTCCGTGTGCGTCAGGGCTATCTCTATATCTTCTCCTACGATATGAATGATGGGGTAGAGCGGCGAGACGGTCATGTTCTCCGTGAGCAGGTCCAGCAGACCGTTCTTGGAGACAAACTTCTTACCGTTATAAACGAATGTCAAGCCGGTGTTGAGATAGGCGTAGTTGCGCAGCAGTTCCTCGATATAGTCGTCGCGGAAATGGTAGTTCTCGAACAGCCCTTTGCTGTCGTCGGGCACAAACTCGATGATCGTACCGCGTTTCTCGGAACCGTTATAGTCCACTATCCCAGTGTCGGAGGTCAGTTTGCCTTGCGCGAACTCCGCCCTGCGCATCTTGCCCTCGCGGTAGGACTCTACGGCGAAGAAAGAGGACAGGGCATTGACGGCTTTGGTACCCACACCGTTCAGGCCGACGGATTTCTTAAACGCCTTGCTGTCGTATTTGCCGCCGGTATTGAGCACCGAGACAACCTCCACCAGTTTGCCCAGAGGGATACCGCGTCCGTAGTCCCGCACGCGCACCATTTGATGGCTTGTCTCTGTCTCTTGGTCCTTGGTCACTTGGTCACTTATCTCCACTTCAATCACCTTGCCTTCGCCCATGCGGTACTCATCGATAGAGTTGTCGATACTCTCTTTGATGAGCACGTAGATACCGTCGTCCGAGTGGCTGCCGTCACCTAACTTGCCGATATACATACCCGGACGGCGCCGGATATGCTCCATGTCGTCGAGGTGGATGATGTTAGCCTCGCCGTACTCCACGGCTGAGCTTTCGACAGGCTCTATCCCGTCACCGGTAACCCGTAACCCGTCACCTCTCTTTCGACTTTCGTCTATATGTTTTTCTTCTGCCATAATTCAATGATATATTGTTTCGCTGCCTCGTATTCGTTAGGGATGATACCGTCAAGGATAGCGTCCTTGACAGCGGCTTTCATCTCTCCGACGAGGGAACAGGGTTCAAGATGAAACATCTGCATGATCTCGTCTCCGTTGACAGGCGGCTGGAAATTGCGGATCCGGTCGCGTTCCTCCAGCTCCACCATCTTCTGCCTTACCAGCCGGTAGTTGCGGTGGTACCGCTCCACTTTCTGTTCGTTGCGGCTGGTGATGTCTGCGTCGCATAGCATCATCAGGTCGTCTATGTCGTCTCCGGCTTCGAAGAGCAGCCGTCTTACGGCGGAGTCGGTCACGGTGTCCTCTATCAGGTTGATCGGCCGCATATGCAGGTCCACCATCTTCTTCACGTACTCCATCTTCTCGTTCAGCGGCAGTTTCATCCGTGCGAAGATCTTCGGTACCATCTTGGCGCCGATATAGTTGTGGTTGCGGAATGTCCATCCGGCTTGCGGGTCCCACTGCTTGGAGCGCGGTTTGCCTATGTCGTGCAGAAGCGCCGCCCACCGCAGCCATAAAATACTATCTCGGTCTGTCAGCGAAGCGGTCTGTATTCTGTCAGCGAAGCGGTCTTTACTCTGTAGCTCCGCTACATTGTCCAATACCTTCAGGGTGTGGTAGAACACGTCCTTGTGTCCGCGGCCCTCTTTGACCTCCACGCCTTTGAGTGCCGCCAGTTCGGGGAAGATGAGCGGCAGCAGACCTGTCTTGTCCAGCAAAATCCAGCCCTCCGAAGGACGGCGGCTCAGCATGATCTTGTTCAGTTCCTCCGCAATCCGCTCTTTGGTGATGATACCGATGCGCTCTTTGTTGCGCGCGATGGCGTCGAAGGTCTCGCTGTCGAGGTTGAATCCTAATTGCGTGGCAAAACGGATGGCGCGCATCATACGCAGCGGGTCGTCGCTGAAGGTGATGTCCGGGTCCAGCGGCGTCCGGATGATACACCGCTCCAAGTCTCCGATTCCGTCAAACGGATCCAGCAACTCGCCGTAGCGGTCTGAATTAAGACAAATCGCCATGGCGTTGATAGTGAAGTCGCGCCTGTTCTGGTCTTCCTCCAGAGTCCCGTCCTCGACGATAGGGTTGCGGCTGTCATGCCGGTAACTCTCCCTGCGCGCACCGACGAACTCCAGTTCCTGACCTTTATGTTTTACTTGTGCGGTACCATAGGTCTTGAAGACAGCGAGATGCGCACCCTTTCCCAGCCGCTTTGCCACCGCCTCTGCTAATGCAATACCGATCCCCGAGCGCCCTTCACCTTCGTCCGTGCCCAAATGGTCCTTGGTACTTTGTCCCTTGGTATTTGGCTTGGCTACTACTATATCTATGTCGTCGCTCGGTCTATGCAGAAACAGGTCCCTTACCCAGCCGCCGATGACATAACATTCCAGCCCCAACCGGTCGGCTTCTTCGCCGATCAGATGCAGGATAGGTTGCTCTATTTTAGGGTCTGTGATCCTCATTTGCACAAATTAGCGTGCAAATTTACAACTTTTTTTTGAGATATACAAAAAAATAATAGATACTTTACTTGATTTGTCATTATTTCTTGCTTTTTCTGCAACTTTTACGACTCACTCACGACTCGTTTACGACTCGTTTACGACTCAATTACGACTCATTCTCGAACCGTTTTCGAGAGATGGTGGGGTATCTCAAGGAAGTTTGGACACCGCTATGCACTGCTATTGCATAGGTAATGCCTCCGAGATGCATAGGTATTGCCCCTTATATTTATTTTACTACCCTTATATTTATTTTACTATTTGTTGTAAATGAGCAAGTTGATAAACTTTTATTTTTTTGGAAAAAACGCGCCGAAAAGACGTTTTTTTCACTTTTTATTTGCGTATGTCAAAAAAAAGCAGTACTTTTGCAGGCTTTTTCGAGTAAAAAGCACGTCATTAATTATTAACCCGGGCAAGAATTCGTGTAATTCACCGCCCACAAAACAAACAAAAACAAATGGCAACAAAGATTCGTTTGGCTCGTTATGGTCACAAAGACTATGCTTTCTACCACATCGTAGTAGCAGACAGCCGCTCGCCGCGTGACGGCAAATTTATCGAACGTCTCGGTTCGTTCAACCCGAACACCAAC